>CAMTJK010000107.1 GCA_947072805.1 uncultured Prevotella sp. | reverse complement strand
AAGAACGTTCTGTATATAAAAAACGTACATTTTGCTTTCTCGTCTCATACATAATGTATATATTTGCAACCTGCTGTTACAAGTAGGTAAAAGTGATTATTAAAAACATAAACATTATGAGTATGAGAAAAACATTAACTCGATTATCAATGGCAGCGTTTATGCTGTTCGTTTCGCTCATCAGCATGACGCAGGCAAGAGCCGGTGAACTGCTGCTGAACGAGAATTTCAGTTACAAAGAGGGCAACCTCTATCAGCAAGGTCCGTGGCTCAGGTACGGTGTTAATACCGCAACGCCCATCCAGGTGGTAAGCGGCGGACTGCTTTATGCCGGTTATCAGGCAGAGGCTGTGGGCAACCGCATCACCATGGGCGATACGGCGTCGGGTGAAGACCTGTTTGCCGCATTCAGTAACGAGACTAAGATAGGTGAAGGCTCGGTTTATGCAGCCTTTCTTATGAACGTCACTTCGGCTCCCGAAAGTTCGCCGGCATATTTCTTCGGCTTCTTCCCGCAGACGAGTACTGGCATAACAGACGGAAAGACGGCAACGGAATATGACAGATTATTCCTGCAGGCATCTACCAACGAAGGAAAATACAAGTTGGGAGTGACACGAAGCACTGCTGAAAAAGATGCAGTGTGGACAGAGAACGAGTACGAATACAATAAGACTTACCTCGTTATAGTGAAGCATACCGTTGTGGAGGATATTACAAACGATGTTATAGATGTGTGGGTAAACCCCGATCTTACTGCGGCTACGGAACCTGCAGCTGACGTAACATACTCTTCTACAAGCGGTGGTGACCCCAGTTTAAAGTTTGGCGGAATAATGGGACTGGTGTTCAGACAAGGTGCCACATCTACAAAAAAGGCTCCCGTTCTTGATATCGATGCCGTTCGTGTTGCCACAGTATGGGCAGACCTCTTCGGCACAGAGCAGGGAGGAGGCGGCGAAGGTGAAGAGAAGACTCCTGCTATTGCCGTAACAAAGAATAACCTGAAGTTTAACGGTTCCATGGAGAAGGGAAAATCGATGGATTTCAGTACAACCATCTCCGGTACCAACCTGAAGGGAGACATTACAATAGAGGCTCCCGCCGATGTAACACCGAGCAAGACCACCATCACAGCCGAAGAAGCGGCAGAAGGTGTGAAAGTAACATTCACGCTTACGCCTAACCCTGCAGTGTCGGGTGAGTATTCAACCAAGGTGACACTGAAATCGCAGGACGCTGAAGACGTTGTCATCAACATTGGCGTTACCTATGTTGTCGTACCCGTCGCACTTCCCACGGCATTGGGTGTAATGGCAAATGTTGCCGCCGATCCAGATGCTGACTACACCGTATATAAATATAGCGGCAAGGCAGTGATAACATACGTGGAACGTGTGGTTGTAGATCAATACACCAAGTATTATAACATATATGCCCAGGATATGACCGGAGGCATCTGCTTCAGTACCGAATATATAGATGAAAACGACGGAACTCCTGCCATGATGTATAAGGCTGGCGATGAGATCAGTGGCATACTCGGCTATATCCGCTCTTCTTTGGGCGCACCATATTTTGCAGTTGTCAGTCTCGACACCAACGACCCCTATAACTTCGCAACAATAACAGCCTCCGACAAGGTGAAGGAGCCGCAGGAAATCAATGAGGCTGTGACAGAAGCAAACGCAGAAAGCTATCTCTATCGTCTGGTGAAGATAGACGATGTCAAGTTTACAGTGACAGAAGGCGAGAAGTTTGCCGTTAAGAATCACAATGCCACCTATGGCGATAGCTATTCGGCTGTGGTTCGTCCGTTCGCTGGCACCGATCTTATCGGCACAGACGTGCCTGCCGGAAAATGCAGCGTGGTGGGAATATCCAAATCGGCAAAGCAATTCACACTAAGTCCGCGCTCTCTTGCTGACATTACCGTTGCTCCCGATGCAAACATCACGGCAGAGAAACTCTATAAAGAGGCCCTCGTTGAGACCAACAAGACCACAGAACTCATGAAATATACCGTGGTTGCCAACAACCTTCCCGCTGCAGTGAAAATAGAGCTCACCGGAGGCGACGAGGCATTCTCTGTAAGTCATACCGAGATACCGGCAGGCTCGTCGGTAACGGAGGTCATCGTGAGCATCAATCCTGCTACGGTGGGCACACACAAGGGCGGCATCTACTTCAATTTCGATGCCATTGACCCGCAATTCAATGCTGCATATACGTTCTTGACAAAGGCTTTCGACCCGCTTAACCTGCCGCAGATAACGCTTAGCGAGACTGCTGTGGAACTCGAGGCTAAGGTGGGAGAAACCGATGAAAAGGAACTCACACTCACCCCCACCAACTGTTTCGACTATATCAACGTAAGTGCCGGTGAGAACACGGCATCGGGAATCATCATCAGCAACACGATGTTCATGTACAACACGCCGCAGACGTTTAAAGTCAAGTTTACGGCAAAGGAAGAGGGTACCGTTTCGCAGACATTTACCTTCACCACGACCAAGGGTGAGCCGGTAGTACTCACTGTAACCGCCAAGGGCGTGGGCGAAGTGGTGGAAGAACCGGTTGAAGGCGACGAGTTCGTGCTCGATTCCACATCACCTCTCGCTTCATACAGCCAGCAGTTTGACAACGTTGAACACAACAAACCGCTCTCGGTAGAAGGCTGGACCAACGTTGCAGAGACAGGCAAACGCGCATGGTGGGGCTATACCGGCACGGAAGATGAGCCGATGAGTGTGGCAAAGGCTACTCTCTATGAGTCAGACATGACGGGCAAGGAACCTTCTGAAGCTTCCATGCTGCTCATATCGCCGGCTCTCGACTTCAATAACGCACGTACACCGATGCTCGAATTTAGCCTCATGGGCAAGTTCCTGCACGACGGACAGACAGAAAAACTCACTATCTGCATGATTGAGAAGGTGGCTGACACATACGAAATATATGAACTTGAAGGCTTCTCAATACCTGAAAAGGCTGACGAAAGCGGCACATGGATACCTTATCAGGTAAACATGAGCAGCATTCCCGACATGCCCGAAGTGTTCTACATCGGTTTCAGAATGAATGGAACACGATGCAAGGAATCGACAGCTACCTATTATATCGACAACTTCACATGGGGAACGGCTGATGTACCCAACTGCATCAGCAATGTAAGAGTGGCTGAAGGCGGTGCACCAGTATTCAATATGCAGGGAGTGCGCGTCCTCAACAGCTATGATGCCAACTCGGTTCGCAACCTTGCCCCCGGCATTTACGTGTCAGGCGGAAGAAAGTTTGTTGTGAAGTAGTCTTCAGACAGGCAAAATAAGTTTGACCGAACCCGACTGCGGGCGGTAAACAAAAAGTAGGAAACTACATTTATATATAACGGCAACGGCACCTCCGGATTATGAAGCGGAAGTGCCGTTGCTGTTTTTGCTTATTGTTTAACCCAATTCTGTCTTTAGTGTTATGATGATCAGAAGTCTGCCTTACGCTCAAATGTCATTCGCCTGCCGCTGGCAGGGTGGCTGAACTCCAGCATTTCGGCGTGCAGAAAGAGCCGCCTGTCGGGCTTTCCGTAGAGATTGTCACCCACGATAGGCGAATTCAGTCCCATATGATGGGCGCAGTGTACGCGCAGCTGATGAGTTCTCCCGGTAAGCGGATGCAACTCTGCACGCACTTTGCCATCGTCAAGGACATCTGTAATGCAATATTCTGTGACGGCAGTCTTTCCGTTTGCCATATCAACAGTCTGCCGTGGACGGTCGAGCGGGTCGGGCAGCAGAGGCAGCGAGATCGTACCCGAACACGAAGAAGGCTTGTGCTCAAGCAAGGCAACGTAACGTTTCTTTACCGTGCGTGCCGCAAACTGTGCCTGCAGATTATGATAGGCAGACACCGTCTTGGCAACAACAAGCAGTCCCGAGGTATCCATGTCAAGACGGTGAACGATGCCCGGATTGGCTTCATCGCGCCATCTGTTACGCAGTGCCGACAGTACTGATGTGCGTCCGTCCTTGCCCGGTACGCTCAACATGCCAGCCGGTTTGCACACCACTATAATATCATCATCCTCATAAACCGTTTCCGGCATGAGCTTTCCGCCATCGGCCAACGGGTCACTGTCGGTTTCAAGTCCTTCGAGCATGAAGGTGAGAATGGGCTTGCATTTTCCGCGGCACGCCGGATAGTAGTTTCCATGCTGCCTTATCTCCCCCATGGGAGAGTTGCCCCACCAGAATTCAGCCATACATAGAGGGCGCATGTTGTGCATAAAGGCATATTGAAGCAGTTTTGGCGCACAGCAGTCGCCTGCGCCGGCGGGCGGAATATGTCCGGTTTGTTCGTTGAATATGTCGGCAATGCTGCGTTGCCTGCCATAGGCGTTGTTCACTTTATACTGTTCGAACAGCCATCTCTGCAGGTCGTCCGATAGCCGATGCCGTTTTTCTTTCAGTTCAAGGACTATACTCTTCATGGCATTGAGCCTGTTTTCAGCCCTGTCCGTCAGTGTGCGATGATGTTGTTTCAGTCGGCGCAGCTCGGCTTTCATGAAACGGCTTTCAGCTATCAGCCGCTCATCGTCACCGTATTGTTGTCTGAATGCGTCGCGCCGGCGTTTTGCTTCAGTCATTTTTGTCTTATACTCGTCAATTTCCTGTTCGGCGCAAAGCTTCATCCTTTCTACCGAACGGCACAGGGCGGTGTACTCGTCTGAGGTTTCCAGTGTATTTATCTGCTCGTTGATTGCCGATATTTCCGCTTCGTGTATCTTGAAATATCCGTCGGGCTGTTGTGAGTCGAAGACCGCAGGTACAAACCACGGCAAATCGTTGCGGCCGCAGAGCAGTCCGGAGTAGGCTGCAAGAAAAGCCATGCCGCCGTCTGCGAGTTCCACTACGAGGACACCGAACATCTTTCCCCGCGATATTTCTTCCTGCCAGCATTCTGTAGATGCGAGGTGTTTCTGAACTTCGGCTGCTGCAAGACGGCACAGCGGATGGGGTGTGTAGAAAAACGGCCACGTGAACTTCTCGGGCGCTTCTATGTCGCTTTTCATTATGTGAACGGCTTCCGGATGCTCGTTCGTAGTGATGTCGATGATGCTTTTGCTATTGTTCATGACTGCAAAGTTAGTGCTTTTCAAATATAAAATTGTAACTTTGCATCATTAATGGGTGCTAATCGCGTTGCCATAAAGCCTTACTGGCGTGGAAAAGCATCTGAAAAATCTGGCAAACGGATAAAATTAATATATCATCATGAAGAGAATCATTACGTTGATGGCGCTTCTCGCCATCGTCATTACGGCTTCGGCACAAGGCACATATACTCGTCAGTGCAACGACAAGTCGCTGCAGAAGAAAGCTGTAAAGTGGATGAAAAAAGGAAAGTGGCGTAACGGTTTCACCGCTTCACCTCATGAGAGTGTCAATGCGGTCGATTTCTATGAGCAATACACTAAGAATACAGCTCAATGGGATGCCATGTTCAAGTGGCTTGCCACAAACGATTTGCTGAAAATAGAGAAAGGAAAACACCCGATAAAGGGAACGTCGCTCGTTGTAAGTGTGGAGGACAGTGAAAACGGTGAGCTCGCCAAACGTCGCAGTGAGAGCCATTATCACCATATAGACTTTCAGTTTGTGGTTAAAGGCACCGAACGTTTCGGAATCATCGAACATGAATCGAGCGAGCCCAATTCCAAATACAAGCCCGACGTAATGCATTATGCTTACGACAAGGACAAGGCCCGCTTCTACGATTCCGTTCCCGACGAGTTCTTCCTCTTCTTCCCGGAAGACTGGCATATAGCAAAGGTTAAGACCGATGGCGATGATCAGACAATCAGGGTGGTTGTCGTGAAACTCGATTATGTAGATTGATGCTACCTGCCGGAAACAAGATTATGACCGAATCGCCTATCCTTGCACTGCAGCGACAGCGCAAACTGCTTGAAGCCGAATATAATGCAGACAGGCAGGAATTTCTCCGCCACACCGAAGCCATTGGAATGATGCGCAGGGTAAAGCGCGGTGACGCGTGGATGAATGTGAGGATAGGTCGCAGCTATTATAATTCACTCAACCAGCAGGTTGTGGAGGTGATTCGCACGAGCGACACAGAAATAGAGCATAATTTTGAATTCGGCAAGCCGGTATCGTTTTTCATCGCAAAGGAGTCGGCACTTATTCCGGTTCCCAAAGCCAATATGCAGTGTTTCGTCTCCTATGTAGATGGCGATAGAATGGTTGTCGCTGTTCCCGATGCCTTCAATGTCGCCGATTTGCAGTCTGCCGAAAACCTCGGCGTGCAGCTTTCTTTCGACGAAACGACCTATCGCCTCATGTTCGACGCCCTTGAGCGCACCATGAGGGCAAAGGGAAGACTGGCTTACCTCCGTGATCTTTTTTATTCGAGGCAGAAGGCAGAATGCTTTACTTTTGCCCCGATGCGCTTCCCTTTCCTCAATGCCACACAGGAAAGGGCAGTCAATGAAGTGCTTAGGGCAAAAGATGTGGCTGTTGTTCACGGTCCTCCGGGTACGGGGAAGACCACAACTCTCGTTGAAGCCATTTTCGAAACGCTGCGCCGTGAAAGTCAGGTGCTTGTCTGTGCACAAAGCAATATGGCTGTCGATTGGATAAGCGAACAGCTTGTGGACCGCGGAATAAACGTTTTAAGGATTGGCAACCCGACAAAGGTAAACGACAAGATGCTGTCTTTTACATACGAAAGACGCTTTGAAGCCCATCCTGATTATCCTCAACTTTGGAGCATCCGTAAGGCAATACGTGAATTACGCAGTCATCGCAGGCGTGGCGATGGCAGTTGGCATCAGAAGATGGAACGTCTGAAGAGTCGCGCCGCGGAGATAGAGATACGTATTAATGCCGAGCTTTTCGGTGAAGCCCGTGTTATAGCCTCTACGCTTTCGGGCAGTGCAAACCGCCTTCTTGACGGTATGAAGTTCGGCACTCTCTTTATCGATGAGGCAGCACAGGCTCTCGAGGCAGCCTGTTGGATTGCCATTCGCCGTGCCTCCCGAGTGATATTTGCCGGCGATCACCGTCAGCTTCCGCCGACAGTAAAGTGTCTTGAAGCCATGAAGGGCGGTCTCGGTACGACGCTTATGGAACGTATTGTAGAGCTGAAGCCCGAAGTTGTTACCCTCCTAAGGGTGCAATATCGCATGAACGAAGACATCATGCGCTTTTCAAGCGAATGGTTTTATGGAGGCATGGTGGAGGCTGCGCCGGAAGTTAGGAATCGCGGAATACTCGATTTGGACATTCCGATGGAGTGGAAAGACAGAACCGATGCTGCCGCTCCGTCTGCAGATGCACCGGAAGAAGCTATAATGCAGGATGCCGGTGCCGGCAACGAAGCTGAAGAGACGTCTTACCGTGAAGAGTTTGTCGGTGAGACTTTCGGAAGAATAAACAAAGGTGAGGCAGAACTAACGCTTGCCACGTTGCAGGAATATTTTGAAAGAATAGGCAAACAGCACATTCTTGACGAGCGTCTTGACGTTGGCATTATCTCTCCGTACAGGGCGCAGGTGCAATACATACGCCGTCTGCTTTACAAGAAAGAATTTTTCAAACCCTTCCGTCGCTGCATTTCTATAAATACTGTCGATGGCTTCCAGGGACAGGAGCGCGACATCATCGTCATATCCATGGTTCGTGCAAACGATAAGGGCGATATTGGTTTTCTGCGTGATTTGCGCCGCATGAATGTCGCCATCACGCGTGCGAGAATGAAGCTCATAATCATCGGCGACGCCTCCACTCTCATACGCCATCCCTTTTATCGCAAACTGTACACCTATGTCAAGGGATTGAAGGATGCCATAATGTAGTGTGATAATTCCAAATAAGTCATTGGAATTTTATTATGTTACCCCAACACAACATCGAGCACCATCATCAGCACGAAGCCGCCGGCAAATCCTACGGTACTCAGGTTTGAGTGTGCGCCCTGGCTGGCTTCGGGAATCAGTTCTTCTATTACAACATACATCATTGCTCCTGCAGCAAATGCGAGCAGGTAGGGCATGGCAGGCGTAAGAACCGAGGTGAGCAGAATTACGATGATGGCACCGATGGGTTCCACTATGCCGCTCAGGCATCCGATGGCAAACGATTTGCCATGGCTGTTGCCTGCCGCACGCATGGGCATCGATACTATTGCACCTTCGGGTATGTTTTGAATGGCTATGCCTATCGACATGGCGAGAGCTGCCGTTGTTGTGATGTCTGTTTCTCCTGACAGTGCGCCGGCGAGAACCACTCCCACAGCCATGCCTTCGGGCAGGTTGTGGATGGTAACGGCAAGTGCGAGCATGGCGGTGCGCGAGAGATGCGACTTCGGACCTTCCGGCGTTCCGGCTCCAACGTGAAGGTGTGGCGTTATGTCATCGATAAACAGGAGAAAAGCCATTCCTGCCACAAAGCCGATGGCAGCAGGGAGAACCTGCATTATGCCGTCAGCATGTTCCATAAAACCGATGCTCGGCAAGAGCAGCGACCATACTGATGCAGCTACCATAACACCGGAGGCGAAGCCCAGCAGTGTCTTCTGCAGGCGTGGCGGTATTTCATCTTTCATGAAAAACACAAATGTAGAGCCGGCTATCGTGCCGAGAAACGGTATAAGCAGTCCTAAGAACAATGGAAATAATGTCATAATCGCTTGATTTGTTTTACTTTAGTACCTTTTGTAATGTTGCTGTATTGCAGCTTTAGAGCCTTGGGTACGGTCAGACTTTTCAGTAGGCTGGCGTTGGCGAAGGCGCCGCTGCCCAGTGATGTCACATTCTGCGGCAGCACCACTTCAGTAAGGCTTGTACATGAGTTGAAGGCGTTGGCTCCTATGATGCGCAACGACTTCGGCAGAGAGATTGAAATGAGGTTGAAACAGCCGTAGAAGGCTTTTTGTTTTATTTCGTATATAAGAGGATAAAAGCGCACCTCGTTCAGTTTTGTACATCCGGCAAAGGCGTAGTTGCTTATTTCCGGCAGTGTGAATGGCAACGATATGTAGGTCAGGTTGTCGCAGCCGTAGAAAGCGGAGTCGGGTAGGGTAAGTATCACGCAGCCGCTCAGGTCAAGTGCGCTTACATTTCCTTTCCTTTCTGCTTTGCCTCTGCCTGTCGTCGCTCCTCCCGCCATAAGTCTCAACACTCTGATATCGTCGTGATTGATGTTACCTGTCACTTTCAGACTTTTTGTGTACAGCCGGTCCTCGTCTGTAATATGGTATGCCAGTTGCCCCGGCTTGTCTACATGAATATGTTTTGTCGCGGGAATGATGATTGCCGGGGCGACGCCAATCACCATGCGCTGGCTTTTGCTGTAGCCATACAGCGAGTCGGGGTCGTAATATCCGTTGCGCTTGCCGCTCCATCCGAGGTTAATGTGAACGGTAGAGTCACGGCATCCGTCGATGATGAACACATGGGCGTTCCATTTTGTCTTCTCTCCGCGTATTATTACAGGGCGTCCGGCTTTCAGTTCGTTGAATATAAGGTTTTTCCAGGCCTTGCTTCCCTCCTTTCCGCTGTAGTAGGAACGGTCCACTATGTGCATGTATCGGTTGTATCCGAACGTCTTTTTCAGTCCGGTCACCACACTGTTGAGCTTTGTAGAGCTGGCTGTCGATGTGTAGTTGGTGCCGGCAGCCGTGCCGCAGTCTCTTATAAGTTGCGCTATGGCGTCCTGCTTTTCCAGTGCGATGGTGTCTGAGGAGCGGTCGGGCATCAGCTCCCATAGATATTTGTTTTTTGAAACAAGGTTTGTCCGGGGTTGCTTGAAGTAGCGTATGGTTTGCGACATTACCAGAGGTCCGCAGCCGGCATACACGTGTTTTTCTGTTGAGTCGATGGTGATTGTCGGACACTTTCTGTTGTACGGATATTCCTGTCCCCATTCCGTAGTGAGCAAGGGCTCTATGGCTTCGGGAAACACGAAAGCTCCGTCTTGTGCCGTTGATGTCAGCCAGCCGACAAGCAGCGTTGTGATTACCGTGAATAATCTTTTAGCTTGCATACCCCGGACATTGTTTCGCTGTCTTCTATTTCTTCTTCAGCTCCATTATGGTCTTGCCATCGGCATCGCTGAAAACCAGTGTTTCAGACTTCTTTATGCTGTATGTTTTCACTCTGCCGAGCACCTCGAGCACCTGTTGTTCCAACTGAATGTCCTTGCACATCTTGCGTGTGCATGCCATTGGTCCGAAGTCCATCTTGCCGGTCTTGGCGTCTGCGTTGAGCTGACCGGTCAGTCTGTTGCAGCTTGTACTGCCGTAAACTCTCTTTGTGGCGGTATCGAAGCCGATGAAGGGCGTGTCGAGGTCTTCGGGCGAGGAGATGGTCACGCTCTTACCGTCCATATTCACTATGTTCCATTCGCCGTTGAGGGCTTCGATGGTTTGTGCCTGTTGTCCTGTTGAACATGCCGACAGTGCGGCGGCTGTGCAAATAGCAGCAATAATTCTTTTCATGATTTCTTGAAATTTACTGTTGTATATAATAAAAAAGGTGTGTCTGCGCATGTCAGACACTGCAAAATTACTGCTTTTAGGTGTCAATGGCAAATAAAGCAGTCACTATTACGAGTTTTTAACCCCTATCAGTCCCTTATTGCCACCTATCTGCCCAATCTTACGTGTCGGATGGGTGGTGACAAAAAGAGATCGCCGTCACAAGCGTCATGGCAACCTGTCGATAGGAGTTGTCTGTCGGCCTGCATCAGCGGAGAACGAAAAAAGAGGAGAATAGGAAATCTATTCTCCGGAGCAACTATTTGGTACGGCTTACCGTATGAATGACATTTCCGTTATGAAATCTGATGCCTGTTCGGATTTAATGTAATGATTTGCCGAATGGTTTCGGAGTGTTTGTAACTGCACTTAATGAAAGTTAATTTGTAAAGATATTTGGTCGAATTTAACATTTTTAAATCCGGCATTCTAGGTGTAAATATTTGTTAATGAAAGTGGGTCGATTTATGCTCCCGACGGGTCGAAAAACGATCCCAGTTTTTTGGCAA
>CAMTJK010000106.1 GCA_947072805.1 uncultured Prevotella sp. | reverse complement strand
GGATGCCGATTAACACACGTTAAAGTAAAGATTTTTCTAAACTGTTAATGAAACTATAATGATAGTATTTCATTCCCAATAGGTCATGGGTAAGAGACCGCTTCGGGATGAAAAAACATGTGGCTGACTATAAGAAAAGACCGAGTTATTTGAACAGGCTGTACGACAGACCAACGTTGAAAAACGGAATGGCAGAGCGGTCTTGTTCTACTATGCGACTAAGTTCTACGCTTCCGTTCTCGCCGTTCATCTCTATGCCTTTTCAGTTCTTCTTGTACAGAACGCCCTTTCCGCATAGACGTCTATAGTTGCTTCTTGTGTACGGCAGGTGTTGCCGAGGGCATAGCGCCGCAAAGCCTCAATATTTATTCCGGACTTGACCTTTTTTCAGTAAACGATTACGTAAATATTTGCGCCTTTGCCGCGATTGCCTATTGAAAAATGTACTACTTTTGCACCGTGTTTGCGGCAGGCGGCACTATGAAAAATACTTCTGCCGGCATTGCAGACAATTCTTTACCGGAAAAAACAAACTAACAAATAATAATCTGAAAAAATGACAACACTAACTCTTTTGATTGTAGTGGTATTCGTGCTCGGCTATCTGTGCATAGCCGTCGAAAGCCTTACAAAAGTGAACAAGGCTGCAATCGCCCTGCTCATGTTCGTGTTCTGCTGGACACTCTTTATGATCGATCCCGCAAGCTATATAGCATCGGCTGTGGGCGACCATGCGGCACTTGCGGTAAGCGAGGTGATAGAGAAGCATCTCGGAAGTACATCGACAACGCTCTTCTTCCTCATGGGAGCGATGACCATCGTCGAGGTGGTCGATCAGAACGGAGGCTTCAACTTTGTGCGTGACATGATGCAGACACGCAGCAAGCGGGCGCTCCTGTGGCGAATAGCCGTGATGACGTTCATCCTTTCTGCCATCCTCGACAACCTCACAACGAGTATCGTGATGATTATGATACTGCGCAAGCTCGTGGAAGACCGCAAGGACAGATTAATATATGCCTCGCTCGTTATAATAGCGGCAAACTCGGGCGGTGCTTTCTCGCCAATAGGTGATGTTACCACCATAATGCTATGGAATAAGGGATTGATTACGGCACTGGGCGTAATAACCGAAATTACAATACCATCCATCGTATCGATGGTTATACCTGCTTACATACTCTCTTTGTCGCTGAAAGGCAACTTTGCCACGCTCAGCAATTCTGCTGAAATGCAGGAAGCTGACGACAACGATCTCACGGCTGCACAGCGCAAAGCCGTATTCTTCCTCGGCGTGGGCGGATTGATTTTCGTTCCCATCTTCAAGTCTATAACCCATCTGCCTCCTTTCGTGGGCATACTGCTCGTGCTGGGCATACTGTGGACTGTTACCGAGGTGTTCTACCGTCGCTGTCATGAAGACGAAGAGAGCGGAATGCAGAAGCGTATAACCCGTATGCTCACACGCATCGACATGGGCACCATACTCTTCTTCCTCGGCATACTCATGGCAGTGGCTTGTCTGGAAACCATAGGCGTGCTCACCATGCTCGGCAACGGACTTAACGTGGCGTTCGACGGCAATCATTATCTTGTGACGGGCATCATCGGCGTGCTCTCAAGCATTGTAGACAACGTGCCTCTTGTGGCCGGCTGCATGGGAATGTATCCGGTGGCAGCCTGCGGTGACTTCGCCGTGGATGGCATCTTCTGGCAGTTGCTTGCATATTGTGCAGGAGTGGGCGGCTCGATGCTCATCATCGGTTCGGCAGCCGGAGTGGTTGTGATGGGACTCGAAAAGATAACCTTCGGATGGTATATGAAGCACATCTCGTGGATAGCGTTCGTAGGCTATCTTGCAGGCATCGTGGTATATTGGCTTGAGCGTGCTTACCTGTTTTGAAATATAAGAAAAATGGTTCATCAGACTGTTATGATGATAACGCTGATGAACCATTTGAATAAGGATAGTGAATAAGAAAGAGACTGTAACGTGAACATCTGTGGCGTTACAGTCTCTTTCTTTTTGTTCCGTATAGGGTTTGCCTTGCTTGTAAGCGGCTTATTTCTTTTGTCTCATGTCGCTTGGCTTGCGTCCTGTCTTTATTTTGAACTTCGCCGAAAAATAGTCGGGCGAATCGAAGTTAAGCTTGTATGCTATTTCCTTTACGCTAAGGTTGGTGGTGCTGAGCAACTCCTTTGCGCGCAGCAGCTTCAGGTCCTGCTGGTAGGTTGCCGGGCTCAATCCCGTGTATTCCTTGAACAGCTTGCGGAAGTTCGAGTAGCTTACTCCCATTTCCTCGGCTATCTGCTGGATGGTCAGACTGCTTTCCAAGGCCTCGTAGATGCGTAAGCGTGCGCGTTTCACCATGTCCACGTGAGCGTGGTTCTTGTTGAACTCTATGTTGCGTTCGAGCGAATACATTATTCCTATAAGGTAGTTTACTATGCCTGCAAGCATCTGTTGAGAGCTTGCCTGCTCCTCGTTGGCTGTGGCGAAGGCCTGCTCGTAGAGGTGTACAATCTCATACGAATAGCCGATGTGATAGATGGGCTTGTCCTTGCGCAGGAATCCGAGGTTCACCCTGTCGTCAATGTTCTTTCCCTTGAAGCCTATCCAGTAGCTTTTCCATCCCTGTTCAGGTCGCGGATGGTAGGAGTGCCATTCTCCTGGAAACAGCAGGAACATGTCTCCCTCGCGCAGTTCTGTCTCCGGCACGGTGGTGCTGTGAAAGATGCCGCTGCCTTCAGGTATGTATAGCAGTTGATATTCGTTAAGTTCTCTGCCCTCTTCGAGGTTGAAGTAATAGCCATCGGCATGTCCGCGGGTGGGATAGGGCTCTCCCGGTCCTATCTCTTCATATCCTACAGTGCTGACCGTAAGCCCCCACTGCTGGTCGCGTTCGTTTGCCAACATGTATTTGCTTTTCTGCATAATCGTTATGCTTTCTTTTGTTCTTCCTTAATGATTTCGCAGGGAATCCATATCCAGAACCGCGAGCCTTTACCGAGTTCCGAATCCACGCCGATGTTTCCTTTGCAGCTGTCGGCAATGGCTTTGCAGATGCTTAGTCCGAGACCGGTTCCCTGCACGAAGTCGTTGAGTTTCACGAAGCGTTTGAATACGTCTTCGCTCTTTTCCTTCGGTATTCCGCTTCCCGTATCTTCGCAGTAAATCTGCAATCCGCCGTTGTCGGTCTTGTATCCCACGCGTATATGTCCGCTTTGCGTGTGTTTTATGGCGTTTGTTATGAAGTTTACTATTACCTGCTGTATGCGTTCATCATCTATTTCGGTAATCAGCGATTTATATGGATTCTCCTGGATAAACTGCAGCCCCTTTTCTGCTATCTGTTGCGTGAAGGTGGCGCACACATCGTCGAACGATTCGGCAAAGTCTACATTATGAGGCTCTATTGACAGTCCGCTCGAATCCATCGACGATATTATGAGAATGTCGTTTATGAGATGCAGGAGCATGTTGCAGTTGTTCCTTATTATGCGTATGAACTCCTTTCTGTCGTCCGGACTGTCTATGCTTTGCAGCAGGTCGCAGAAGCCCACGATGGCGTTGAGCGGCGTTCTTATCTCATGGCTCATGTTTGCAAGGAAAACGCTCTTCTGTTGTTCCGACTCGTTGGCGCGTTGTGTCTCTTTTTTCAGCATGAGCTGCGCTTCTATAAGTTCGCTTATGTCGCGTATCAGACCGAAGCAGCCCCTTACGTTTCCATCGTTGTCGTATTCGGGAATGCGGTTTATGGAGTACCAGCGCTTCACGTCGTTGTCAGAGAATATGTCCTTGACCGCAATTACCATCGATTTGGGTGTCACTTCGGTGACGGGCGGCTCTACGAAGTTGAGCACTGTCTGTCTGTCGTAGTTGCTGTATGTACCTTTCACGAAGTCGTCTAAGCTCATTTGCAATTCGGGATTGCGTAGGTCTTGATAGAATGTCACCTGTCTGTCGCTGAATGTCGAGCGCCACACCCTCATCGAGCTCTCTTTGAGCAGATAGCGCAGCTCGTCTTCCGACTTCGCTATCTTATTGTTCACAGCCTGCAGCTTGTCGTTGTTCTCTTTGCTCTTCAGATATATGTCACGTTCGCTGCTTATGGGGCGGATGGTCATGATGATGTATACAAGTTCTCCCTCGTCGTTTCTGAGCGGGCGCAGTCTCATCTCCACATATTCGTCCACGTTTCGTTCTGTAAGTGTGATGTGCGTGCAGAAGTGAGTCTCTTCTATGTGGTTGCGTGACAGGGCTTCCCGTATCAGTGTCGAGTCGAAAATGTTCTTGTTGTAGTAGAGTCGGTCGTTTACGTTCTTGAATTTCAGCAGTTCTCTTGCCTTTGCGTTGGCGTTTTCCAGCAGTCCGTCCCTGTTGAAAAGCAGCAGTCCGATGATTGACATTTCAAAGATGTTGCTGTATTTAGCCGTAAGTTCGCTTTCCATTTCCTCCTGCTCCTCGTCGGCCATAATGTCGGTGAGCGTGCTGATTATGTTTATGACCTTGCCGTTATCGTCGCGTTCTATGATGGAGCGGTTGTACAGATGTTTCCATTCGGGCTTTTCTTCGGTGCCGGCATTCCATCTGTATGCTTGTCCTTCGCGTCGGTTTTGTCCTTCTCTCAGTTCGTTTGTATAGTCCTGCATGTTTTTCCGGTCATCGGGATGAATCCTTGCCAGATAGTCGTCGGCATTCATTCCCTCCGGGGGAAGGTGGTTTCCGTGAACGTTATACACGTGAGGGTTCACGAGATTGAGCCGTAGCACGAAGTTGCCGCTCATGTTCAGGGCTTCCTTCATTATTTTGTTCTTTTCTGCAGAGAACTGGGTGGTCTTCTTTATTCGTGCAGCCATAAAGTGGTTTGCCACGAAAATGGCTACCATTATAATAAGAGAAAGGATGATGATTATTAGTACCACGGGTGAGGCATTATCTTCCCGTCGTTCCGGGTGAAACCATTTCAGTTTCATCTTGTGTATTGTTCCCGACTGCTCAAGGCGCGCAAACTGGTCGTCAATCTTGTCTATGAGTTTCTGGTCGTGACTTACAAAGCGCATGTCTCCGCCCGGAATGTCGATGTCGCCGATTACGATGTCGGTAAGATTAAACTCCTTTATCATTCTCTGCAGCGGCATTTCGCCCCACACGAAGTAGGCATTTGTGCTGCTGTTAAGCTTGTGCATCGATTCTTTCGGCGACGAGAAGTTCAGCAGTGACTTGTTTACGTCGTTGCGATCCACTACTATAATGGAGGCGTAGTCGTATTTCTTCAGCATCAGCACGTCGTTGTTGCGCAGTTCGCTTAGCTTTGTTATGGGTCTTGCTCCCTTTTTGTATGCCACCTTTACCTTATATGGCGCGAGTGTCTTGCGGCTGTAGAATGCTTTGCTGCTTGTTATCTTCCTGTCGTGCAGGCATTCTATTATCAGGTCGGCCTTGCCGTCGTCGAATGTCTTTACAGCCAGGCTCCATTCCTTCTGCTTGAAGACGAACGGGATGTCGAGCTGATGCAGTATGATTTTTAGTACGTCTATGTGATATCCTTCGGGTTCTCCCTTGTCGTTGCTGTATTCGTATGGAGCGAAGTTCCAGTCGGAGACGATTACCAGCGGTTTCTCTTTCGTATATTGCAAATCGTCCGGTCTTGCCATGGCGGCTGTGGTGAAGATATGCAGGAACATCATCATTGCCGCTGCACGGATAAGTATCTGTCTTGAAAAACGTGTTGCCATATCGTCCCTAAATAATGATGTTCTTTTTTGTTATGGTTGTTGCCGTGCATGGCAGAGTGAGCCATACGGAAGTGCCCTTGCCCTCTTGCGATTCCACGTCGAGGCGTCCGCCCATGCGCTCGCAGAGCCGTTTGCATATCATCATGCCCAGGCGCACGCAGCAGTTGTCTATATTCTCATATAGGTCTTCGTTTTTAAAGAGATTCTTCAGCGTGTCTTCTTTCATGCCGGTGCCTGTATCTTCTATTATCACCACGAGTCTGTCGTTGTGATAGTCGTAGCGTCCTCTTATCATTCCTTGCGACGTGAAGTGCGACGCGTTGGAAGCCAGAATCTCTATGATTTTTCCCACCTGTGCTTCGTCTATATTCACCACGAGATGTTCGTAAGGGCTTTCTATTACCGCCTTCACGTCCTGTTTCAGTTCGGTGTTCCAGCCTATCATGCAGTGTGCTCCGAACACCTCGGCGAAGTCTACCGGTGTAGGATTAATCTCTTCCATGTTCGCATCGATGCGTGAGAGCAGCAGTATGTCGTTTACCAGTTTGAGCAGCAGGTTTGAGTTCTTCTTTATTTCTGTCATGAATACAATCTCGTCTTCTGGAGAGTGTTCCATTTCGAACAGTTCGGCAAATCCCACCACGGCGTTGAGCGGTGTCCTTATCTCGTAGCTCATGTTCTTCATGAATGCGTTTTTCACCGTTTCCGCCTCGCGTGCCTTTTCCATTTCGTACTTCAGTTCGCGTCCTATCTCTTCCATCTTGCTTATGTTTCGGCACAGTCCGAAGTAGTAGGCTACGTTTCCGTTTTCGTCGTATATGGGTACGCCGTTCACCTGCACGTACATGTCTTTTCGTCCCTCGTCGCGGAAGATGGTCTTGAATTTTGTGTAGAATGTCTTTATCTTGCGGCGGTCCATCTTTTTCACGAGATTGGCAGCCTCCTGACGGTCATACTTGTCTATCATTTCCATGCAGCGCAGTTGCGATAGCTGCAGTTTTGGCTTGCGCAGGTCGTATGTTATCTCTGCCAGTCGCGTGTCGGGGTAGTAGTTGAGCAGCCATATGTGGCTTGTTTCGAGGGCGTAGCTTATGCTCTTCACATATTCGTATTGCTGTTCCATACCCTTTCTGATGAGTTTGGTCTTCTCTCTTTCCTTGTGTATGTTGTTTGCAAATTCCGTCACGTCGCGTCCTGTGGTGAAGAAGCCGAGCAGTTTGTCGTTGTGATACATCGGCAGCACCATCAGTTCGTAGAAGTAGGTTTCGTCGGGCATTATTGATGTGCGGTATCCTTGCTCGTCGGTCTTCTTGCGTTTCAGTATCGATGAGGCGTATACCATTTCGGGCTTTTCCATGTTTATGTCCGGCAGCACGCTCTGTATGGACACGCCGCGTTCTATCAACGATTCCTTCGAGCCGAGAGTTTCGCAGCCTTTGGCGTTGATGTCAATGAGTTTGCCTTTACTGTCGTAGAGCGCCATGTCTACGTTTACGGTGTTGAAGATGGAGTGGAATTTGAGTTGCAGATTCTTTGCGTCTATATTCTTCTGTCTTTCCTGTGTCACGTTCTGTTGCGTGCCGAGCAACATGCTTGGGTGTCCGTTCTCGCGGCGGAGCACTGACACGCAGACGTCGAAATACTGTTCTTTGCTTTGTTCCAGCGGCTTGTGGCATCTTGTTATTACCGATTTCTTTTCTGCCCTGCCGTCGCTTACGTCGTGTACTGCCTTGCACAGTTCCCTATAGTCGTCGGCGTTGAAGAATACCGAGAATCCCATTTCTGAATATTCGTCGGCGTAGTCACCCTCGAGTGTGAACGTTATGAAGGTGTTGCGTTTCACGTCGAATGTCCACATCCTTATCTCTCCTGCCTGCAGATACAGTGCCAGGCGGTTGCCCATGGTGGCTATGTCGCGGTTTACTTTCTTTTCGCGTATATAATAGATGCGGTTGTAGATTACGAGGAAGAAGATGATGATGGCGAGAATAAGTGCTATGTACCATACGAATCTCGGTATACCGGTTGTCTTCTGGTCCGGATAGAACCACTTGTTGCGTATGGGTTGCAGTCCGTCGTCGATGGCGAGTTCTTCGTATACGCTGTCTATGCGTGCGAGCAGTGCCTTGTCGTTCGACATGAAGTGGTATTCGCCGTTAGGCATGTTGATGGGCGTAATCTCGAGATTGGTCAGGTTGTAGCGTTTCAGCGTGTGTTTCAGTGACAGTGTGTTCCATAGTATCAGTCCGCTGTCGCGCGATGCCACCCTAAGTATGGCTTCGTCGATGTCGTCCACCGGTATTGCGTTCTGTTCGTATCCCTCGGTTGCTATTCTGAGGTGGCTGAAGCTGTTGCGCTGTACAATCACCTTGTGCCCTTGCAGGTCTTTTATTGTGTTGATGTTCGGGTTCAGTCCTTTAGGGTGTGCAATGCCGTGTGTGAACAGGCTTACCACGGAGCGTCCGTACATGCCGTGTGTGGCGTGCCATTGCGACAGCATGCCGAGCATGAGGTCCGACTTGCCTTCCTTCAAGTCGTTGTAAGCCATTGCCGTAGGCTTGAGTTTAATGATGTAGGGGATGTCCAGTTTGCGCAGGATGATCTTTACCAGATCGATGTTGAAGCCCGTCGGCTCGCCTTCCTTATTGAGGAAAGTATAAGGCGGCAAGTCCCATATGTCTTCATATATCAGCGGGTGTGTCATGGTATATTCCCGTCCGCCCGTTTCTTTTTCAGTAGTTTCTGCCGCTGTGCAGGTCAGTGTCGTTATGGTAAAGAGACACAAAAAGAACAGCTTGATGCGCATTATTAGATTTTCTTTTATCTTTCAGGATAATGCAGAAAGGCGTGATGATATGTCATTTTGTGTGTGCCTTATGCCGCATATCCCTGCAAAGATAAGTAAAATAGGCAAAGTCGCCAAATAAATCAATGCTTATTTTTCTTCATAAAGAAATCGAAACGCAGTCCGCCGCCGTCATTTTGCGATGCGTTTATGCCACCGCCGTGCAGTATGACGGCGTTTTTCACTATTGCCAGTCCGAGGCCGGTGCCTCCCAGCTTTCGGCTTCGTCCTTTGTCCACGCGGTAGAAGCGTTCGAAGAGTCTGCCGAGGTGTTCGCTTCCCACACCTGTTCCGTTGTCGCAGAAAGTGAAGCGCCATTCGTCCGGTTTCTCTTCGGCTGTAAGTGTTATTACGGTGCCTTCTCCGGCGTATGCAATGGCATTGTCGGTGAGGTTGCGGAATATGCTGTAAATCATGGACGGGCTGCCCGTCAGCATTACCGTTTCGGGCAGTCGGCAGTCGAATGTCATGTTGCGTCGTTTCATTTCGAGTGCCGTTTCTTTTATTATCTGTGCCACGGTCTGTGCTATGTCTACGCTGCTGCGTTCTATCATGTCGGCGCCGTCGTCCATTCTGTTCAGCGTCGAGATGTCTCCGAGCAGGCTGGTGAGCCTTTGGCTTTGCGCATAGCAGCGTTTCAGGAATTGTTCGCGTGTGTCGCTGTCTATGTTGGCGTTGTTGAGTATTGTCTCCAGGTAGCCCTGTATGCTTGCCACCGGCGTTTTCAGTTCGTGTGCGATGTTCTGCGTGAGCTGTCTCTTCAGTACGTTCTGCTCTTCCTTTGTTTTTTGCAGGCGCTTGTATAGCTTTATTATGTGTTCCGATATTTCTCCCAGTTCGTTTGCGGGGAAAGCCACGAGGTCTTCGGTGTCGAGGCTTTCGTTGTTGTCGGCTCTGCTTGCAAAGAGGCGCAGCTTTGTTATTACCGCGCCGAGGCGGTGTATGAATCGGTAGAGCACCACAGCCAGTATTATCACCACTATGGCTGTAAACCAAAGGTAGTGCTGGTCGGTTTTCAGCGACTGTGTCAGTTCGTTGTTGTAGGGCAGGGCGCTTCTTATCACCATGTGCTGTGCCTTGAAGCGTGTGGCGGAGTAGAAGTAGTCGCCTCCCACGGTATGGCTTTCGCGGCTTATGTCGTAGCCTTTGCCGTTGCTTATGGCGCTTATTATTTCAGTACGGTCGCTGTGGTTGGGTATGTTGCCGTAGTCTTTGCGCCGGCTGTCGTAGGTCACTTTGCCGTCGAGGTCGGTGATGGTGACGCGCAGGTGCGGAAAGTGGTGACGTTTCACGTAGCCGTCCACGGTGCTCTCGTCGGTCTTTCCCATGTATTGCAGGGCCTCCGCCATGCGTGCGTTGTAGTCTTGCAGCTTCAGGTTGAGCAGTTCTATCTTGTATTCCTTTTCGCGTGACTGCTGGAATACTATGAACAGGGCTGCAAATATGATGAAGAGCGACATCACTCCCCAGAAGAGCCGTCGTCCTACGAGAGTCTCATTCATGCTTTCTTGTCTTGTCTGGTCACTGTCTGTGCAGGGCTTGCCGCATGGGGTGGGGCGGCGTGTAGCCCGATATGCTTATCTGTTGTCGAAGTAGTAGCCGAAGCCGAGGCGTGTAGCTATACATTTTGAGTACTGTCCTATCTTCTTTCTCACCCTCGTTATGTTCACGTCTACGGTGCGGTCGAGTACCAGCACGTCCGACGGCCATACGCGCGTTATCAGTTCCTGGCGTGAGAACACGCGTCCGCGCTCGTTGAGCATGGTGTGCAGCAGTTCAAACTCCGTCTTTGTAAACGGCACCTCCTCGCCGTCTACTGTCACCGTCTTGCGGTCGAGGTTCAGTTCCAGTCCCATATACTTCACCACGGCAGGTGCGTCAGTGTCGTGGTGCTCTGTTGTGCGTCTCAGCACGGCGCGTATGCGTACCATCACCTCGCGTATGGAGAACGGCTTGGCTATGTAGTCGTCGGCGCCGAGGTTGAATCCCGTCACGGTATCGTTTTCCGTGTCGCGGGCGGTGAGAAAGATAACCGGAATGTCCTTTGTTTCTTCTTGCGATTTCAGTTTGCGTGCCATGGCAAATCCCGACATTTCGCCCATCATCACATCGAGCAGCAGCAGGTTATATTCGGTAAGATTGAGCGTCAGAGCCTCTTCGGCAGAGTTTGCGGTGTCTACGGTGTAACCTTCCGTTTCAAGATTGAATTTCAGAATCTCGCAAAGGTCCTGCTCGTCGTCCACCACGAGAATGCGATAGTTGTTTTCTGACATATTTATATGTATGTTTTGACGCTGCAAAAATAAGAAAAAGAGGTAACATTCCACTGTTTGCAGTGTTACAATTCGGTTAAAAGTAATGTGAGACGGAGTACAAGTCGTGGCTCCATCTGCTTATGTCGGTCTGATGAACGATTTGATACGATGAAAGGTTGACGGTAGGGGCGCGTTTGTAACTGCACTTAATGAAAGTTAATTTGTAAAGATATTTGGTCGAATTT
>CAMTJK010000105.1 GCA_947072805.1 uncultured Prevotella sp. | reverse complement strand
AATTGTCTTCTTCACAGTCGAGCCATTTGTTTGTGACAATCTCCTTTTCAATTCGCTGTGCAAGTGCCAGTCTTTCTTCTGCATCAGGGAGCAACTCTATCAACTTGCGATTATAATCCTTGTACAGTGATTTCGCTTTTTTCTTATCCGTCAGTGGTCTAACTTCTGCATCGTATTGGTGCATCAAGCTTTTAGCCTCTTTGAGAAGCTTGCGAGAGATTGGCTTGAAGTTACAGAACTCACCATCAACTGCAACCATCGAGAATCGACGCTGGGCATTGAGCCCCTTTTCGTCAAGCGAGTACCATGTAACAATACAGAAATCTTTATTCCCGGCATCCCCTTTCACTTCGTTTATCTCCATGAAAACGAGAGGGTGCGGAGCTATTTCTACTAAGGCATCGCCTTTCTTGAAACGTGGAGTTACTTCCTTTATTTCGTTGTCAATCTTACTCATATTACATTAATCAATATTATTCAACTTCCATACCTTAGCCTGTTCCGTAAGACGGTACATCTGTTTGGGGTGATTAGGCTGGTCAGGATATTTTCTTTCTATAGACCCATCACTAAGTGCTGGATTTATATAATTATCACGGAAAGTCATTCTATGTTTAATACCACATAGTTCCATCATTTTGCTGACATTTAAATACTCGTCATGCATTAATTGAACCAACTTTTCTACTTGAATGGAACTTGGACGATAGTTAGACGGTACTTGAACGGTACTTACTTAATGATTGATATTCCGTGCCACCCTTACTTTGTCAATAAAGAGAGTACTACTGATTCGAACGTGGTTACTGATAGCAATGTCATCAAAGATGGCGTAAAAGGTGGCGTAAAAAGTGGCGTAAAAGAGTTGACTGAAATCCAAGAGGTTTTCGTAAAAGAAATGTTGTTTGACCCATATATCACAACAAGTGAACTGGCGCAAAAAACTGGTATTAAGTTTAGGACTCTGCAACGGTATGTCTCTCAGCTGCAGGCAGCTGGAATCATAACTCGTGAAGGTGGTCGTAAGGAGGGCAAATGGGTAATCATTAACAAAGAATAATATGCCAAAGTGGTTTCATATAATGATTTCCGTATTGCTTGCGTTACTGGCTATCGGATTTTCCATCCTGATTTGTGGTAAGCATCACTGGGGATATATCCCATGTGCCGCTATCGCAATTGTTCTGTTTACTTGCTTCTATGGATTCCTTCGTTTATGCTTTTGGGCGGGAGCAAAGTTAACTATTGCTTACGCAGATGCCTTTCAAAAGCATGTCCGTCCTCGCATAGAGGTGGAGGCGATACAGCATATTTGTACCAAGTATTTGTAACCTGTTGATACTCATGTATGATTAGATTTGAGAAGGTTAAATAAGGAACCAATGAACAACATTGAAACCTTCGTGGCGAGGAAGTTGTGCATCATTGGATAACCTCCCAATGACCAGTTTTATTACTCCCTACATACCTAATGAGATTCATATCGCGTAGAACATAGAGGTCACGTTTGATGGTTATAACACTCGTACTCAAAGCGTCAGATAATTTTTGTGCATTTATCGTATCATTTATCGTATCATTTATCGTATCATTTTCCATGCTATTTTTTACTGCCTCGTAAATCTTGCGCTGTCTTTCTGTAAGTTGCGACAAATTTACCGTATCATTTACCGTATCATTTACCGTATCATCCTCCTTTCGGTCGTCCTCGACAGTTCCTACATTCCTGACGATTTCATAATACCTATCAGACAACTTATATGATACAATAAAAACCATTATCCTTTCACCATTATTCGTCGGAAAAAGTGTGGCGTAGTGCGCATTATTCTTTAATTAAACTTAAATCCACTAATAATACTGCGGATTCTTTTTCTTCTTTCGGAGCATCTTTAGGTCGCCAAGCTACTATGAATCGGATGGTGGAAGATGATACTTTATATCCTTTTTCCGCCCATGATATCAGTTCTGTTTGCATCTTTTGAGATAGCTGTGCAATAGGTAATTTATTATTTAATGGAAAAAGATAATTGTTGCTAAATCGTAATTGCTCACCGGGGCGCAGAGCAATAATTTCCTTTTTTCGAGACTTAAAGAACCCGAGATTTACATCTTTATGAGATAGCTGAAGCACTATCTCGTTCGGCATTTCATAAGGATAGTTATCAACCATACGTTGGTCAGCCGGGAGAGTGTCAAAAATATCAGTATTGGTATGTATAAACAGACGTTTTTTTGCTCGCGTCATGCCGACATAATACCTGCGTATAATATCTTCAGTTAGATGAAGTGGCTCTGTTATAAGCATATACACATCATCAAATTCACGTCCTTTGGACTTATGTATGGTAGAAACAACAACATCTGCGCCGGAAAGGTCGCAAAAATCCTCTATGGAAGAATCGAAAACAAACTCCTTGAAGTCGGTAAGATATTTTGCCTTGTTCGTCTCTTCAAACAGTTCAATACAACGCTTCAGGTAATGAAGGCTTTCTGAGGTAGCGTAAACATCATAGGTCTTTCGCTTAGCATTCTCCCATACATCATCAGCCACCAATGTAGTATGTGTTTCGCTGTCAATTAACTTTAAGAAAAGGCGCACTTCTGCCATATTCCAAAAACGGAAACCATCCATACTTTGGATGAGTTTGCTCTGTAACCCATATTTACGTAGTAGAGCCACGAGGATTACCGCTTCTTCATTAGTTTGGGTAAGAACACACATAGTGCCTTGACCTCGATGTTGTAAAAGGTTGCGTACCAAGGGCTCGTACATAAATGAGGAGGTATGATAAGTGACACTTACAAAGCCATCATCCTTATTCATAGATACAATAGGGTTGCTCTTCATTCTACCGCGAATGCTTTTGACAAAAACATTAGCGCACCCTACAATTTGTTTAGCACTGCGATAGTTCTCGGTCATCTCCACGAGACGTCCGTTCGACTCTTTCAGCAACATAGCCATATACTTGGAATCAGAGCCGCGGAACTCAAAAATATTCTGATCATCATCGCCCACAGCTATCACACGCATCTCTTCATTTGCACTCATCAAGGCACGTATCAGTGCATATTCCTCCGAGCTCATATCTTGAGCCTCATCTATCACCAATACGGTTTTTGCTATTCTGTTGGGCTCTACCTCACCATCGCTAATCATCTGAGCGGCACGCGATACCACATCCTTTGCGTCATCCAGGTTTCCGATTCTTCCAAGCAAGTCGAAGCAATAAGAATGGAATGTTTTAATCTCGACGAAATGGGCGGCATTACCGATAAGGTCCATCAGTCGTTGTTTAAATTCGATAGCAGCCGCGCGAGAGAAAGTAAGCATCAGCAGTTGCTCGTGCTTTACATCCTCAAGCGAAAGCAACGAGGCAAGTTTATGTACCAAGACGCGGGTCTTTCCACTACCGGGACCGGCAGCCACAACGATACAGCGCGACTCCTTGTCGGATATTATCTCCATTTGTTTCGGTGATAAATCGCCAAACAGCCGGTCGTATTTCTTCGGAGTAACGTTGCGTTCAATCTCTTGCACACGGTTTCCTTTGAAGTATTTCGATACAAATCGCTTATAATCCATCCGGAAATAATCTTGTACATACTGCAGTGCTGCGTCATAATCGCGTACCATCAAGTTGGCATATTCGCCCACAATATGCACTTGTTGAATTTTTTGCTTATAGAATTCATTCAGCATACGATAATCTTCCTGTTTATAACGCAGACGGTTATCTTTTAAACGGCGAATATCCATGGCATTATAAAGCACCAGAAATCCTCCTTCCAATTTTAAAGCCCCTATCTTTGACAGATATAGCAAAGCCTCTTCTACATTCTCCAACTGCACATCCAAATGAGCACCGAAAAGATTTTGACCTTGCGACTTGAAATCGTTCAACAGCTCTACCACAGAGAATTGAATACCTTTTTTCTGCGAATCGACCGTTGTTGTTTTCACTGCAAGTTTGTAGAGCCATTCCACGGCAAATCGGCAGATATCCATTCGAGTCTCAAATCGTTTAATAGTCGCCTCCATATCCGCCTGGCGTTTCACCTCCACATTATGTGCGGCATCTTCTTTTTTGTAAGTATAGCCCTTTATTGTAAGGAAATAGAGCAACGTGCGGATATCCTTTTCCGTAGAAGTTGCAATACCTTCGTTTTGTGCATTATCATTCAGTTGCTTACAAGATATACAGAGCGCATCATCGGGGATATTGTTTAGTATGTATCTTTCGAGTTTTGAGAATCGCTCCAGGAGTTTTTTTGATTTATTCTCCGATTCACCGGAATCCTTCAGGTATGCGGAAATATCCTTTGAGTCAGCCAATATTCCATCTTGACGCATACGTTCTACAACCGAAACCACCTCCCCTTTGTTCAAGCCGAGGATGTCTGCCAAATAATCCACACGCGACTCAGCTTCTGCATCTTGAGCCTTGGCGATATTTTTTTGCGTAATCAACGATTTAATGATTCGCACCGCTTTCTCCACCTCTTTTTTGTCGAAGAGCAACGATTCTGTGATGCGCTTCCGAGCCTCATCCATATTCTTTACCGTAATGCCGGTGGCATATACATGAGGCACATTATTTCCTCGTTCCAGATAGCCTGCTTGCTCAAGGGCTGCCAGGGCCGTTCGTACTCGCGTCTCTATATCCGAAACGGAATCATCCCAACCTGCCGTTCGTGCGATTTCCAAAGCCGAACAGTATACTCGCATTCTCTGTCTTGTCATCTCCTTGACAGCCTGCCATACTTGGTTTATTTCACTAAAACTCAGTTTGGTTTGATTGATAAGAATAAAATGTTTATCCAGGTCGGAATCGTTATAAAGTACGAAACATCGGGCCTCGAGATTCGGATCTCTACCGGCTCTACCGGCCTCTTGCACATAGTTCTCCAGCGAATCAGAAATATCATAATGCACTACCAATCCCACATCACTTTTATCCACACCCATACCAAAAGCCGAGGTGGCAACAATGATGCTAACCTGATTGGTCATAAAGGCATCTTGATTGGCAATTTTATCATCGGAATCCATCTGTCCATGAAAAGGAAGAGCCTTAAATCCGTCGCGAGTAAGCTTTTCCGCAATATCAACAGTACGTTTAGTGCGCGACACATATATGATAGTCGGGCAATTATAATTAGCTATCAACGACCGCAATTTAAAATATTTATCATCATTGGTTTCGGCATGGATAACGGAATATCGCAAATTAGTTCTGGAAGCGGTAGAGGCAAATAGTTGTAATTCAAGGCCGAGAGTCTGCTTGAAATAATCGCATATATCTTGTATCACCTTTTGCTTAGCAGTAGCAGTAAAGCATGATACGGGGATAGGTTTACTACAGTGTTTCTTTTTTTGATATTCGCTAATGAACTTTCCGATGTATAGATAATCCACACGGAAATCCTGACCCCACGACGAAAAGCAATGTGCTTCATCTATCACAAAGCGAACCACATGACGAGCAAGCAGTATCTTCTCAATGGTCTTTGAGCGGAGCATCTCGGGGGCAATATAGAGCAACGAAGCATCGCCATCTTGAACGCGCTGTATTGATAAAGAACGGGTTATAGAGTCGAGCAAACCATTGATAGTTACAGCATCTGTAATACCACGATCTGCAAGGTTATCCACCTGATCTTTCATCAAAGATTGTAAAGGGGAGATGACCACCGTAAGGCCATGTACTGAACGCGCTTCCATCAAGGCAGGCAACTGGAATGTGAGAGATTTTCCGCCACCGGTTGGGAAAATTGCCAACAATGATTTTCCCTCTACAGCAGCTCTCGCCGCATTTTCTTGCAGAGGTTCGCCATCATAAGTTCGAAATTGATTATAGCCAAAAAATTGCTTTAAATTGTAGTGAACATCAAGCTCTTTATTGCAATACGAGCATCCCTCCTTACATCGCGTATGGCGTAGCAGGCGCACACATTTCTCTACATTTGGATAGTTTTTCAGCACCCACGAAGGAGTAACCGAGCGATAGTCGGTAGTATCTACAAGGGCAAGAGCGTATGCAAGTTCTACCGGATGTTGCGCCATAATAGTTGCCACATCCGCATGTTCACATATTTTCCCTTTATATTCTTCACGAATCAATTCCGGGAGTAATTTTATATCATCAGCTTTTGCACGAACGAATTCAAGGAATCCACTAAATTCAGTGACATTATATAATAATGTAGCATATATAATCTGTTTTCTATCAGAGAGTTCGTTCCAAACAGACACTTCCTCCATGAGCAAATCACGAGCTTTTTCTGAATCATTAACAGGATTATTCATCTGCTCGCTCACCAATTTATCATCTTTCAACAATCGATGATAGGGTCTTTCGGGGAACAACAAAGGAGAGACATACAAAGTATCAACCAAAGCCCATTTTTGTAATTCTTCTCCGAATAGATATTTGGCATCATGATGGATGATATTATGCCCGCAGAGAAAATCCACGTCATTCAGAAACTTATTCAGAGCATGTTTATTGGCAGAATGAAAAGTCGACCCATCCCAACGCAAAGCCCCGATATCATGCACGCGCATATCGTTCAAGCCCACCTCGCAATCCACAACAGCATATTTGGAAGAATCGCGAAACACCTCCTCATTAGCAGAGGTAGCGCCATTGCCACTTATCGAACTAATGAATTTACTCCAGATAGACATTATTCAGTACTTATTAATCTGATTTTTAAATTTTGGTATAAATCATTCATCATCACGCTTTTGTATAGGGGCCATAGCAACAAGATTTTCAATAACATCATCATCTGCCGGCAGCCATCGTACACTCTTGAGTTCGTGCATTTCCAGCCAACGAGCGGCTTCATGCTCAAGGAGCTGAGGCTGAGTATCATCTTTCAGGTGGCAGAGATAGCAGTGCATGGTAAGATGAAACTTTGGATAGTCATATTCAACCGTAGTGAGTAAATCACCCACCACAATTTCCGCTGCCAACTCCTCACGGATTTCTCGTTTCAGAGCCTCCTTAGGAGCTTCTCCCGGCTCTATTTTACCACCGGGAAACTCCCACCAATCTTTCCACTCTCCATAACCGCGCTGAGTAGCAAAGAGTTTGCCATCCTTGATGATGATGGCAGCAACGACATTTATGTGTTTGAGTTCATTCATATACAATTTTCGATTTTACGTTGCTATTGCTGTTCCATCCATTTCTTCACCTGCTCCACACCAAGGCAGCTGATCTCGAACTTGCTGCACCCAGAAACGCATCACGTCCCATCCTTGGCGCATGAGGGCTTGATTGCGGAGTTGGTCATTGTAACAAAATTCGCCTGTCCATGTTTGGTGATACATTGCTCCATCTACTTCTATGTCCAGTTTCCTCCCGTTATGAAACAGAGCGAGGTCAAGATAGTATTTGTCAGCATGATACTGAGCTGTTACAGGAATGCCGGCGTCTAAAAGTGCTTGTTGCAAAATATGCTCCCACTCTGATGCTTCAACCGGTGCATCCTGTCCTCCGCTGTATTCTGCGAAATGTTCAAGATAACTCACGCCACACGTCTTACAGAACTCCTTATCGCCAACCGTAACGAGAAGGGACCTTGAACGTGTAATGGCAACATTGAAAAGATTGCCGGTTGACTTCAGGAACATAAGGCTCTGCGACAAAGTGCCATTTAAGTCCTTTAAGATTCATAATTTACACGGCATTTAAGAATCGAGGAAGAATAGGATGGTGCGTCTGCCAATTGATCTTCATTGGTTTGTCGTCTTTTGAACGAATATAGTCAACAAGGCCAAAGCAGATGAACGGACAGGTGTTTCCGTAACCGTCCTTCTTGTTTTCACGAACGAAGAGCAGAAACTTCTTGCCGTTCTTTTTCTGTTCGACAAAGCGCTTGCCTTTACCTTGGTGAGAGTCGGTATTCTGCGATTCCCATCGGAATTCGTTCTCGCTGACCACATAGTCGTTATACATCGTTTCGGCAGAGAAGTCCTTATCCGACTTGTTGAGAGTGACAAAGAATAGCTCTGTATTTAGTTCTTCAATATTGAAAACACCAGCCACAGAACCTTGCATCTTTTTGTTGGCTGTCTGTCGTTTAAAAATAGCAAAGACCTCTTCTCGCGTATAGCAGCCATATTGCTCAAGGCCCATCGGCATTCCTTCGCCTACGGAGAACGTCTTGGTTTCGAGATGGGCGAGCAGGTAATCCGTGAGTTCAAGAATCTCAGATATGAACATGGGATAATCAGCCAATCGGCATAATGCCTCGTTGATGCTCTTGACTCCCACCTTGCTTATCTTATCGATGAAAAGTGTGTAGTAAAGCATTACGGCAAATGTTTCTTCTCGCTCATCGTTGCACTTGACATTTCCATTGGCAAGCATCACCTTACGGATGAAGTTCAGGTACGAAACCGTATTAACATGAACGAGATTGCCGATGCCTTTCACAAAGAGCTTCGTATTATCGTCTTCGGAGTAAACGCACATCCCTGCCTCGCGCTTCAAACTTGACCAACAGCAACCACCCTTGTAGATGAGTCGCACATCTTGTCCGTTGTTTTCAATGAACTCAGCGAGAGTTGGCGTATGCGTATAGGTGCGAAGTTCTTTGACGAGACGAGCTTTGTTGTAAATGGCAGCTTTGATGTTTTGCAACACATATTCTTGCGCTTTTTCCTCCATGTGGATGGTGCACCCATGAGGCAGAAGCGTAAAACCGTTCTTCACCTGATCCACTACACTCTTGTCCGTTCGCGTAAGAAGGCTGCGGAAACGGCTGGCAAAATCATATTTCTGATTAAGTTGTGCCACGAAATCGAATACCGTCAGCTGCTGTTTGCCCGGATAAAGTCGAAGACCACGGCCAAGCTGCTGCAAGAATATGGTCAACGATTCCGTTGGGCGAAGAAATAACACCGTATCTACTGATGGAATATCCACACCTTCATTGAAAATATCAACGACAAAGAGGTAGTTGATTTCACCCTTTGCCAGTTGCTTGTTCAGCGAGAGACGCTCTGCATCGTTGTCAGATGTCAGATAAGCAGCTTTCAAACCTACACGCCTAAACTCCTCTGCCATGAACTGAGCATGCTTCTTTGTGGCACAGAATCCCAAAGCGCGGCACTTACGTTCGTCTGCAAGATAATACTGCAAGCGGTTTACTATCAATCCGACACGTTGGCTATTGCAGAGTTTCTCAGTTAGCTTGGTTGCCACATAACGGTCGCCTTGCATGAGTTCCTCGTCTGTTAGGTCAGTTTCATCGCTGATGCAAAGGTATTGGAAAGGTGTAAGCAAACCTTCATCGAGTGCTTTAGGCAAACGAATCTCTGCGCTAATTTGATTGTCGAAGTCTGGCAGAAGACTCACTCCGTCCATACGCTCGGGGGTGGCCGTAAGACCGACAAGGAGCTTTGGCGTGAACTTGCTGATTATCTCGCGATAACTATCGGCTACAAGGTGATGCGCCTCGTCAATCACGATGTAATCATAGTAATCAGCAGGAAGTCCGCTGAAGATTCTCTCATACTTTGAATTGAACGTTTGGACAGAGATAAACAGATGGTCTATGCCGTTTTGAGGTCGCGAATCGCCCACCCAAATGTCACCAAAGTTAGCATCCAGCAATACGCTTCTGTACGTCCTGCGCGATTGCTTGAGGATTTCTTCGCGATGCGCCACAAACAGCAATCTGTGCGTTCCTTCCGTCTGTTCAGTAAAGACCTTATAGTCGAAAGCGGAGATAACCGTTTTTCCCGTACCTGTTGCAGCTACAATGAGGTTACGGCGAACGCCTACCTCGCGTATCACGGCCAATTTGTCGAGGATTTGTTTCTGATGTGGAAGTATGGTGTATTTGGCCAAAACGTCTGTTGCGAGTATTGGCTCACGAACCTTTTGCAACTCTTTATAAAGCTTTTCGATTCCACCTTCACGGAAATCCTCAAAGTTATGGCTGTTCCAATAGATATCGAACGTAGCAAGAGCAGCATTGATTATATGTGGATTTTCTACATTGGTTACGCGAATGTTCCATTCCAGGCCATCCGTCTGTGCAGATTTCGAGAGATTAGACGAACCGATGTAGGCCGTGCTGAAACCCGAGTTACGCTCAAAGATATACGACTTGGCATGAAGGCGTTCGATCTGCGTGTTGTATGAAATGCGTATTTCAGTATTGGGGAGGCTTGCCAGACGCTCTACAGCCTTGGCATCCGTCACGCCACAATAGGTCGTTGTGATGATGCGCAACCGGTGCTGAGAGTTACTGCAGAAACGCTTCAGATGGTCATAGATGAGGTTGACGCCCGAGAGTTTTAGGAAAGATACAATCATGCAGATGCTGTCGGCACTCTCAATGTCACGTTCAATCTCGCTACTGAGAGAGACATGGCTTTGTCCACCAATAAAGAGATTGCTCACTCTGAAACCTGTAAGAGGGCGCACCAAGGTACTGTTTGTTGCTTTCAGTCGTGCCTCCTCCTGCCTGGAGACAACAGCAGCAAGCATCTGTTTGTCGTCAACAACCTTTTCCTCTTTCTCTTCGCCGAGGAAATCTATAAGGCGATTGGCAAAAGCTGTACGTTCCTCTGTCGTTAAGTTCTCGTCCGACAAGCGGTTGCGGATGATACGGCTCAGATGCTCTGTCAGCATATTAGGCGACTCAGCGCCATCAATGTCTTCCTGCTTGCATATCAATCCCTTTTCCGATGACGTCAGCATTTCCCGCTTCAAGCCATCGGTAATCAGATTCTCGTATGTTCCTTCTATGAGTTTCATTTTCCAATTATAATGCTTTAGACTTGGTTATTTTTCAATCTCTGCCTCAAACTCCTCGATACTTAGCAACGTGTCATTGAAGTTATCAGGCAGAATCTGTATGCCCTCGTATGCTGTGATAGCTATGGGTTGGTTGTAGTCCTCAAGACGAGACCATTGTCTTTGCCCTTGTCACCCATCATATTCTCCAGTACGGCTCTTGACCAACTGTGCTCTAATATTTTGGCGGCATAGAACAAAGCCTTCATTGGTTCGCTCTCGTAGCGATCGAGAATAATCTTGTGATGCCCCCAAGGAATTGCGAAAATATTAAGCGGAAGCATTCGGTTTTCAGTAATGGCATGCAATGGCTTAAATATTTCCCCAACTTGGGGAAC
>CAMTJK010000104.1 GCA_947072805.1 uncultured Prevotella sp. | reverse complement strand
TGGGTGCCTATTAACACACGTTAAAGTAAAGATTTTTCTAAACTGTTAATGAAACCTATCCCACATTAAAACATAGGCCGTCACAAACAGGTAAAGCCATGGTTTACGATGTCTTTTCATTTGATTTTCATTGCCGAACGTACGGCAAACCAGCAGTGCATGACAAGCGTCAACAGCAGTCCGTAGTGCGATGCCATCACGTGGAAACGCTCCTTCAACGATTCACGATGGTGTTTAGTGGTCTGCCCCTCCTCGGTATAGTTTGCCAGCGTGGCATGAGCATCGGCAATGGGGAGCGAACGGCGTGCCGCCTCCTTCATTACACGTATACACCAGTCCACATCAGCAGAAAAACGGTAGTCGAGATTATAGGTATTGCTGCGTGCAATGTCCGTACGCGCATAGAAAGCCTGGTGACATACAAGCATGCCCCACCTGAACGAGCGCCAGTTGAGACGTTTGGGCGGACGTAGCCGCCGCGGATAAAGATAATTGCCTTCGGAGTCTATAATGTCTGTGTCACCGTAAATCACGGCGGGAAGCTCTGCAGCAGGCATCTCATTGAGTTTCAGCCCATCGACAATGGTTTGCAGTACGGCGGCGTCCGGAAAGCAGTCGCCGGCATTGAGAAACACCACATAATCGCCGGCAGCACGCGCCAGACCTTTGTTCATGGCATCGTACAGACCGCCGTCGGGTTCAGAAGTGACCGTTACTACATGCCCGTTGGCAGCCCTGGCGTTGCGCCGGGCATAGTCTTCAGCCAGTTTCACGGTGTTATCGGTCGATTTCCCGTCCACGATGAGATGCTCCACGTGCGGATAGGTCTGCGAAAGCACGCTTTCGAGCGTACGCGGCAGGCAAGAAGCGGCATTGAAAGTGATGGTAACGACGGAAAAGGTTATCATATCTGTCCCAACATTTTATTGTATAACGCAATGTATCGGCTGGCAACCTTGCTCTCCGAATAGCGACCGATGACGTTAGAACGAAGTTCGCGCCTCTCTACCTTGGCATGGAAACACCAGTCTATGCCCTTCGCCATGTCTTCCACCGAGAGATATTCTGCCAGATAGCCGTTCTTGCAATGCGTGATGATGTCGGTCTGTCCGCTATTGTTGAACGATACCGGCAGACAACCGCACGCCTGGGCCTCGATTATGGTCTGTCCGAATGTCTCATACAGCGAGGACGACACGAGGACGTCGGCTGCCGAATATATCTGCGAGAGCGTAGCCTCATCGCCAATCCTGCCCATATAGGTATATTTCACCGGAATTGTGTCGAGAACGGCATTGTCTTTTATTCCGCCGAACAGCACGAGGTGTATGTCTTCGGGCGCATAATTCATGTTTGTGGTCATATATTCGAGAGCACGCACAAGATAGGTGAAACCTTTTATGGGCGTATCTATACGCGCAGCACCGAACGCCACCACATACTTGGCTTTAAGGTGTAGCAGCGAACGCATGTCGGTACGGTCGAAAAGACGGAAATGATCGAGCGAAAGGGTGTTGGGAATGACCTCGATGCTCTTGTCCGAGAGCAGAGGCGACATAGAGGCCTGACGGGCAAGCCACGTGCTCACGGCAACCACATTAAGGCGTGCGCCCGACATTATCTGCCGCTTGCGCCTGAACACCCTGTACGACAAATCTTTCGCACCGGGGAAGCGCAGAAACCTGCACTGTCCGCACGCCTCATGGTAGCGCTCGCAGCCATGCGAATAATGGCAGATGGCTGTACACGCCCACATGTCGTGCATAGTCCACACCACAGGCTTTCCCGATTGCAGTATCTTCTGCAGTCCTTTCAGCGAGACAAGTCCCTGGTTGGTCCAATGCAGATGTATGATGTCAGCCTCTCTGAACTCCCTTGCCTTGGTTATGTCACTGCCGCTGTTGGCTATGTCTATATCAAAAAGATGTTTCCGTGAAAAGAGGTTGTTGCAGAATATTACAAGCCGCTCCCAAAGGAAATGCCACTTCAGGCGTTCGACATTCGGAATCTGCGAAACGGCAATGTCATCGGTAAGTTTCTCTCCTACCATCATCCTTGCTTTCACGCCGTTATTGTTGAGTGCCTGCATCAGTCGGTGTGCCGCAACGGCGGCGCCGCCCGTCTTGTCGCTTGTGTTTACAATCAATACTCTCATTGCGCTTCTTCTTGTTGTTTCATGTCCGGCGATATGCACCGGATGCAGTCCGTTCTACTTATATAATATAAAGCTTGCTTTAACTTGTCCGAGTGCAGCCTATTTTATACAAAATTAGTGCAAAATATCGAACAAACAAAGCTTTATCATTGCAAAATGGGCATAAAAGCGCAACATGAGCGCATTTAGTCTGATTATGATGTCGCATAATACGGTATTTCAGGTCAGAAGGAGCATAAAGTGGAATCAGCCGCTTGCTTTTCTATTAAAAAAACCGTATTTTTGTAATCACAGAATACAACATAACCCCAAACTATTTGACTTATGGACAAGAAAGCACTGATGATGAGAGCCATCGCACTGTCGGAAGAAAGCGTAAGGAACGGAGGAGGACCATTCGGAGCGGTAATAGCACGCGATGGCGAGGTAATTGCCGAAGCTGCCAACAGGGTTACTCTCGATTGCGACCCTACGGCACACGCAGAGGTCTCAGCCATACGCAAGGCCACACATATGCTGGGCACCTACAACCTAAGCGGATGCGAAATATACACCTCGTGCGAGCCGTGCCCGATGTGTCTCGGCGCCATATACTGGGCGCATATCGACAAAATATACTATGCCAACAACCGCTACGACGCTGCAAAAGCCGGTTTCGACGACGAATTCATCTACGAGGAACTGTCTCTGAAACCTGCCGACAGGAAAAAGAAGTCTGAAACGCTGCTCACAGACGAGGCAAAGAACGCCTTCGAAATGTGGATAAAGAAAGAGGATAAAGCCGAATACTGATGTCCGCATGTTCCTCCCGGCTGCTTTCCACTTCCGTACGACGCATGTCATAACGTAAGCAAAACGTAATAAAAATGTATATTCGTTGTACTGTTATCGCACACAACTATTGATTTATATCAAGAATGATATATTTTTACGCAGAAAACATACATTTTGCATTGCAGAACGCACGAATAGGGATAACTTTGCATCGTCAAAGGTTAATAGATTGTTTTAGGTTAGTAGTAATATTTATAGTTTTAGGTTTTTAGTTATTGGTAAGAAGAAAGTTTTAACGTGGATAACGCAGGCAACCGTGAGGTTCCCTTAACTTTCGAAATTTTAAGTTAGATTTAGTTATAGATTCCCGTCCAGCTATCAAATGATAGCTACGGGGATTAAAACTAAAGAACTTCAAAATGAAATTTCACTTACAATATAGGCTTTAGATGCCGTTGCTCGATGAAGAGTGGCGGCATTTTTTATTGTTACAAACACGCCATCAGGGTATCGCCAGCAGATGAAGCAATAACATTAAAGGCTTTAAAAAATTCCGATGACAGTTTGGGGATAATACAATCCCGCCTGTTTCGTGATGCGAAATGCTTATTAACGCAGTGCGAAACAGGCGGGATTGGAATGTTGTACAGGTGCTGTCGGTACGTCACCGCATCAGCACACCTTGCTTCCGGGCTTTACCTCACGCAGTATGGACGTGACGCTGAGGTCGCCGTCGAAGTTTTCGGCAGACAGAATCATGCCCTGGCTCTCTATGCCCATGAGCTTTCTGGGTGCGAGATTGGCTATGAAGAGCACGTCCTTGCCTATAAGCTCTTCCGGCTTGTAGTATTTTGCTATGCCGCTCACTATGGTGCGGTCGGTGCCGGAGCCATCGTCGAGCGTAAACTTCAGCAGTTTGTCAGCCTTCTTCACCTTTTCGCAAGCCTTGATGTGTCCCACACGTATGTCTATCTTCTCGAAATCGTCGAACGCCACCACCGGCTTTATAGGCTGTGCCTTGTATGCGGCAGCCTCGTTGGCTTTCTTTGTCTCCTCAAGCTTGTTGAGCTGATATGCTATTGTGTCGTCTTCTATCTTCGCGAACAGCAGTTCGGGTTCGCCAAGGCGGTGTCCGGGCTTCAGCAGATCGGTGCGTCCGAGACTGTTCCACTCGAAGCTGTCTATGTTGAGCATGCGGCGCAGACGTGCACTGCTGAAGGGCAGGAAGGGTTCGAAGGCTATGGCAAGATTGCCCACGAGCTGCAACGATATGTACAGGATGGTTTCCACGCGTCCGGGGTCTGTCTTCCACACCTTCCACGGCTCACATTCGGTGATGTAGCGGTTGCCTATGCGGGCAAGATTCATCGCCTCCTTCTGTGCTTCCCTGAACTTGAACACGTCGAGATAGTCTTCCAATCTCTGCTTTACATCCTTAAACTCGTCGAGTGTCTGCCTGTCGGTGTCGGTAAGTTCGCCACATTCGGGCACTACTCCGTCCCAGTACTTCTTGGTGAGCTGCAGTGCGCGGTTCACGAAATTGCCGTATACAGCCACAAGCTCGTTGTTGTTGCGGTCCTGGAAGTCCTTCCAGGTGAAGTTGTTGTCTTTCGTTTCGGGAGCGTTGGCAGTGAGCACGTAGCGCAGCACGTCCTGTTTGTCGGGAAGTTCGAGCAGATAGTCGTGCAGCCACACCGCCCAGTTGCGCGAAGTGGATATCTTGTCGTTCTCAAGATTGAGGAATTCGTTTGCGGGCACGTTGTCCGGGAGTATATATCCGCCGTGTGCCTTGAGCATTGAGGGGAAAACGATGCAGTGGAACACAATATTGTCCTTGCCTATGAAGTGTACGAGGCGCGTGTCTTCGTCTTTCCACCATTTCTCCCATGTGTCGGGGAGCAGCTCTTTGGTGTTCGAGATATAACCTATAGGTGCGTCAAACCACACGTAGAGCACTTTTCCTTCGCCTCCTTCCACCGGCACAGGTATGCCCCAGTTGAGGTCTCGCGTCATGGCACGGGGCTGAAGGTCGAGGTCGAGCCAGCTCTTGCACTGTCCGTACACGTTGGGGCGCCACTCCTTATGACCGTCAAGAATCCACTCCTTGAGCCACTCCTGATACTCGTTAAGTGGCAGATACCAGTTCTTAGTGGTCTTGAGCACCGGCTTGGAGCCGCTAATGGCCGACTGGGGGTTGATGAGTTCCTTAGGCTCGAGGTCGCGACCGCACTTCTCACACTGGTCTCCGTATGCCTTGGGATTGTGGCAATGGGGACACTCTCCGATGATATAGCGGTCGGCAAGAAACTGCCCGGCTTCCTCGTCGTAGTACTGTTCCGACACCTGCTCGGTGAGTTTGCCATCCTCGTACAGCTTCTTGAAGAAGTCGGATGCCAGCTTATGGTGTGTGTCGGAGGTGGTACGGCTGTATATGTCGAACGAGATGCCAAATTCGCTGAAGCTCTTCTTTATCATCTCGTGGTAGCGGTCTACCACATCCTGCGGCGTGATGCCCTCCTTACGGGCACGTATGGTGATGGGCACTCCGTGCTCGTCGCTGCCGCAGATGAATATTACATCCTGCCCTTTCAGACGCAAATAACGCACGTAGATGTCGGCAGGCACATACACTCCCGCCAGATGTCCGATATGCACACCGCCGTTTGCATAAGGCAGGGCTGCCGTAACGGTGGTGCGTTTGTACTGTTTCTGTTCCATCTTGTTATTGTTTTTTCACGTGCAAAAGTACAACAAAAAAGCGTAAAACGGTGAAAAGGTACGGGGAAATAGCCTATTTGCAATTATTTTATTACCTTTGCAGCCGTCACGACGGCACTGTAACTGCCGTCGCAGAAGTTGTTTATGGAGAAACATTCGCTTACATTCGTACCCTCGGGCGGACTGGCAAACAGGATGAGAGCCGTTGCTTCCGCCATCCATGCCTGCCGAGCCACTGGCTGTCCGCTGCACGTGGTGTGGTTCCGCGACTGGGCTCTGAACGCCCGTTTTGCCGATATCTTCAGACCTATCAAGGCTGAAGGCATGACACTGCGTGAGGCCCTGCCTGCCGACTTCGTGCTCAACGACCGTCCGCGCCGACGCAACCTGTGGATGCCGCGACCGATACAGCGCATGGTCTACGACAAGATTATAGACGAACAGCAGGTGACGCCGCTGAAACGACAAGGCTTCGACTTCAACAGATGGATTGGCGAAGGCAGAAACTGGATGAGCTGCTATCAGGTGTTCGGCGATGTGCCAACCACTCTCTACGGCGAGCTGTTCCACCCCGTGGACAACGTGATGCAGAGGGTGCAGGCTTTTGAGAGCCGTTTCTCTGAAAACACCATAGGCATGCACATACGTCGCACGGACAACAGGGAGGCAATAGAAAAAAGCCCGACGCAACTGTTCATCGATCTCGGCCGCCGCGAACAGCAGAAGAACGCCAACCTGCGCATTTTCCTTGCCACCGACAGCGAAGAGGTGAAGAACGACATGAAGAGAGCCTTCGGCAACAGCCTCATCACGGCGGAAGCCGAAGCGAGCCGCTCATCGGCTGACGGACTGTGCGACGGACTTGCCGACATGTACACACTGGCTCACACACAACACATATACGGAACGGCGGGCTCCTCGTTTTCTGTGATGGCTGCCGCCATAGGACAGGTGGAAATGACTATACTGGAACGCTGACATGAAAGACCTGTTTTGCATACGACGCGGTGAATGGTGGCTGCTGCCGCTGCCTCTTGTCATCATGGTGGGGCTCAACCTGCTCATGCTTCAATACAACAACGAACTGTTCACCAGAGGCGGAAACCTTGCCTACTACGGTCTCTTCTACAATCATTTCGTGCTCTCCGGCTACGATGACCTTACATACATCACGCTTTCCAACGGTCAGATGTACTACGCGCCGTTCCGCCATCCGCTCATCACACCCATCCTGTATCCTCTCTACCTGCTTAACCACTGGCAGATGGCTCATACCGACATGAATATGGCTATATATATGGTGGCGGCGCTGCTTGTGGTGTGCGGCATTTACTCGTTCTTGTTTTTCCACCGCACCATGCGCGAGGTGATGGGCGTCTGCCGCCTCGACTCGCTCATGCTCACGCTCATGCTTTTCTCTTTCGGTCACATCATGGTTGCATCGTTTGCACCCGACCACTTCGGCGTGTCGCTCTTCCTGCTCACGCTCACGCTCTACGTGGCGGGGCGCTGCATAAAGGAAAAACGACCTATGGGCAAATGGCAAAGCTGCATTCTGCTCGTGCTCACGGGCGGAGTGACACTGACAAACGGTGCCAAGACCGTGCTCGCCTCGCTGTTCTGCGGCGGACGCCGCTTCTTCTCGCCACGACATCTGCTTGTGGCAGTGGTTGTCCCTACTACCATTCTCGTCGGCGCCTTTCTCTATCAGTACTGCTACGTGCAGCTGCCGGCACAGGAGCGCAACCGCGTGCGGATGGAAGAACGCATGAAGAAAGACAAGAAGTTTGCCGCCAGCATGAAGGCGCACGAGGAATGGAAGAAGACACACGCCGGCGAGAAACTCATAGACAACCCCTTCTTCGAATGGACCGACAAGTCTACGTCAAGACTGCACGCCGCCATCGAAAACATGTTCGGCGAAAGCATACAGCTGCACGACCGCCATCTGCTTGAAGACACCAACCGCACGCGCCCCAACTATGTGGCTTACAGTCATCTGTGGCAATACGGCATAGAGGCTCTGGTCGTGGCGCTCTTCGCCGCCGGTCTGTGGATGGGACGACGCAACCGCTTCGTACAACTCGCCGCGGCATGGTTTGCCATCGATTTCATCATCCACTTCATACTTGGCTTTGCCATTCTCGAGGTGTATATCATGGCTGCCCACTGGATATTCATCATCCCTATAGCCTTTGCCGCACTTCTACGCAACGCGCCGGCACGCATCGTACCGTGGCTGCGCGTCACTATGGTGCTGCTCACCGTATATCTCATGATATATAACGGCAGGCTTGTGGCACAGTACATGATTCACTGAATACCATACCATACAAAAGGGTGCGCCGTTAATGACCCTTTTGTTATAACGACGCACCCTTTTGTTAATACGAATATTTCCAGATAGTCCACTGTGGCGATATGGCGAAGGTTGTATTCCAGTCTGCCAACGTCCACTTCAATATTTGCAACTTTGCTCCTATCAGAGCTTGCAAGCCAAACGTCAGGTCGGCATTAAAGGAGAATTTAGGATTACCTGATGTCGGCACCGTCATAGTGGCATCAGCATTTAGTCCCAATCGCGGTCCTACGGCGAGTTCCGGTCCTGCAAAACCATATATCAGCGCATCGCAAGAAACATAGAAGCCAATGCCTGTCTTCAGGTTCGCGTTGCCCTTTATAACATCCATTGAAAAGTTATTCTCTTTCTGCTTATACTCACCATAAGCCTTCCATGAGCCCTCGTAGAGAACACCTGCCTTGAAATCATTCTCAAACCTATACGAGAAGCCTGTGCCAATACTGCCGCTCAGTGTACCATCGACCTTGAATATCACTCCGGGATTGAAGGTGATGCTTACAGGAACAATGCCCACCATGAATACTGTAGTATAGCCTGGAAAACTGATAAGACGCTTTGTGAATTTGTCTTTTGGCAGTGTACAGCTTCCGCCAACCTTCAAGGTCAAGTCGGGTTTAAAAGAAAAGCCGCCATAGACACCGGTATCAAATTTCTTTAGCTTCAGTCCTTTTTTTAATGAGAATCCGGTCTGTATCTGCACCTTGGCATTAACTTTTGCCTTGACAGGCACCGTCAGGCCAAGTGTCGCATCGGCTTTCGTATCCAACTTTAAATTAGCAACCAGCTTGATATCCTTATTGATGATAGCCCAATTAAAGTCAGACATCTCCAAATCTTCAGCCGTGGCATATTCATAGCCATCATCGCCAACGACCGGCAAAAAAGCATTGCTGTCTTGCAGGATATTCTCATCCGCCACCTGCACATCCTCCTCGGTGCCACCCTGGTCGGTATAGAGAATCACTGCTGGATGAATGGTGTCGCCATCCATATATCTGGAGGATATATCTTCCACATAGTTTGAGCCTCCGGCGCGAGTCATTGATTTCACAGCCTGATGATTGACGTGTATTCTCGTATCAAAATTTATCTCCGAGTCTTCCGGCAACACGTCGGCCAACGAGGCACTCTTATCGACGGTAAGGATATACCGGTTGTCCGTCAGGCGTTCTGAAGTGGCACGCCGGATATATGGCAGACAGTTCACCTTCTGCCATATGGCCATCGGGCGCCCGGTGAATTGGGTGATGCCCAACTTGTCGGCCAAGGCCTTGCTGACAGAAATCTGCGTGGTGTCGGCATTCAGGATAACGACGTCGTCGGAAGCGATAAAATGGTGATAAGTCAGGGCGATGGCAGTAGAATCTGCATATTCCTGTCCTTCTTGCTCTTCCACAGGTGTTTCATCGTCGTTTGAACATCCCATAGTAAGAAGAGCCGAGAACACCATCACCGGCGCCATCCACAGTATGGCTCTGACTTTTCCCATCCGTAACATAGTGTTTAATATTTCTTTAGTCTTCATGTCAGTGTCTTAGAGCCTATTTTACCCTAAAGTTATACATCTTTCCATATTCTCTAAGGATGGCCAGACGCAGTGTCTTCTCACTGAGGTTGTAGAGACACGACCATTGGGTCTGCGATGTGATATCTCCTGTGGGTGGCTGCGAAACCTCCTGCAGCAGTGACATGGCTTCATCGGACGCCAGTGCATAGTTGCTGGCGGCGAGGTTGGTTCTTAACGTTTCATAGCGATCTCTGCCATGCAGAGAGCCCCAACCGTCGTTTGTGCCTACCATGGTAGGTGATACATAGAAGTTGGTGACGCAGCGCAGGGTGTCATTGCCTGTCAGCTTCTCCATAATATATGGTGTGCTTCCACCCTTTGGGAAAGTATATTCCACAATGGCATAGTCGCCCGTGGCATCAGCCATAAAATAGTGGTAGTTGCTGTGTCCGCTGCCTTGCATGTCCATGTCATAGTTGCCAAGCATTTCCAAAGCTTCCTTCACGGTAGAAGCACGGTCGAGCAACATACGTATGGCTGTTGTTGTGCCTATGCGCGGTCTGCCTGTCTGCTGGTTTGTCTGATTCTCTTTCAGCGCCAGTACACCTATGGCAAAGCCGTCTTCGTTAATGCCGTCGAGGGCAGCGTATGGCAATCCCATCAGCAGGGAAAGGTCGGTCTTGCCATCACTGTAAAATCCCTTGCCATAACCCATTTGCATGCCATCTACCATTGATATAGATTTCTTGCCACCCGGAGGGGCCGTATGAACCAGAATAGCCGCTATCGACTTGTAGCCTTTGCCGTCTTCAGAGGCATGACAGAAGTCGTAGTTGCGTCCCATCATGAAATTACCGTTTTGGCGGTCGGGTACCGCAAAGGCGCTGCATCCCGTACCGAAGGAAACTTGCGACCTGCTGGCAGGAAGACTGTCGTAGAGCAGATAGGCAACATAACTGAAAAGCTGGTTGGTTTCTGTGCAACCGGCCCTCAATACTGCATCAAGTTTATAGTCGGCAGTATAATCAATTTCATACAACCGTCCACTGCCATCCACATCTTTCATGGAATGCAACATTGCCAGTTTGGCTTCATCCTTTATATAGATGGCAGGATTTGGACCTACATCTGTCGGCTCATCCTTGTCATCGTCACTGCTGCACGAAACAAGCGGAAGGATGAATAACACAGAAGCTACAGATACTAACAAGTGTGTGAAACGTGAACAGTACTGCGCAATAATTAATTCTCCATTGTTTCTCATAAGATAAAAAATTTGATTCTACTGTTATGACAAAAATATAAAGATTAAATCATTAAGCGAAAAGTGCATAATCGTAAATCATATGATTTTGCTGTTAAAACAAATATTTGACGTTATGACAACATTATGATTTGCCGGAATCGCATAAAATTGTTGATAACGCACGCCGCACTTCCACGCAACGCTCCGGCACGCATTATAGCGTGGCTGCGCGTCACTATGGTGCTGCTCACCGTATATCTCATGATATATAACGGCAGTCTTGCGTCACAATACATGATTCATTAACTCCCAAATAGCCCTGACATCCCCATAAAAAAACAGCGCGATTTGGTACGTATAACATTTATTTACTTTTATGAAAAATCTTGACTTTAACGTGTGTTAAT
>CAMTJK010000103.1 GCA_947072805.1 uncultured Prevotella sp. | reverse complement strand
TGGTATTAAATCGCAAAACGCGTAACTTACTGACTATCAGCGCTCCCTATTTGAGGGTAAAAATGCTCATTTTCGCGTCGTAGGTTACAAATCGAGGTTTGGATGCCGATTAACACACGTTAAAGTAAACATTTTTCATAAAAGTAAATAAATGTTATACGCATTGCATCGCCGGGCTTTTCACAGGTTGATGACAGCATAATTTTTACTCCATAGTAAAGGGAAGTATCTTCCATGCCAGTTTTTATTTATGGCACTATTGCGTCAAACTCGGCTTTTTTATATACTTTTGCACTGTATATTATGAAACAAGTAAGACCAAAGAAGCATCTCGGACAGCATTTTCTGACCGATTTGAACATAGCGAAACGTATTGCCGATACGGTGGATGCCTGTCCGGACATTCCCGTTCTCGAGGTAGGTCCGGGCATGGGCGTGCTTACGCGCTTCCTCGTGGAGAAGCCGCGGCAGGTGAAAGTGGTCGAGATAGACCGCGAATCGGTGGCTTATCTCAACGAGAATTTTCCACGTCTGCGTGACAATATCATAGGCGATGATTTTCTGCGCATGGATCTTTCTACGCTCTTCGGAGCACCTTTTGTGCTCACGGGCAATTATCCGTACGACATTTCTTCACAGATATTCTTCAAGATGCTCGACAACAAGGACATCATACCCTGTTGTACGGGAATGATACAGCGCGAGGTGGCTCTGCGTATGGCTTCCGCACCGGGCACTAAGGCCTATGGCATATTGAGCGTTCTGGTGCAGGCGTGGTATGATGTGGAGTATCTCTTCACCGTAGATGAGGATGTGTTTAACCCGCCGCCTAAGGTGAAGAGTGCCGTGATACGCATGACGCGCAACGGAGTGACCGACCTGGGGTGCGACGAGCAGCTCTTCAGACGTGTGGTGAAGACCGTTTTCAACCAGCGGAGAAAGATGTTGAGGGTGAGTCTGCGACAGATTCTCGGCGCGCAGAACGTAACTCCCGGTTTCTACGAGCGCGACATCATGACGCGGCGACCCGAACAGCTCACCATCGCCGAGTTTGCAATGCTCACCAATATGGTGGAGGAGGAACTGAAACATAACTGAGACCGTTCTAAAACACAAACGAAACCGATCTGTAACACAACTGAAACCGTTCTGAAACGCAATTTAAGCCGAACCGTCGGACAGATTGGAATGAAATGTAAAAATATGCTCTTTATATTTGTTGTGCGCGTACACAAATCGCTGTGTACGCGCACAATTCGTTTGATATAAATCAATATTGTGCCCTATTTCATCAATATTCCATATCAAAATATTGCGCGTCCGTCCTTTCGTCGTAAATTTGCAATGTCAAAAGACAATAGTTAGTCAGTAGAAAAAATAGTAAGTTCTAAGGTATAAAGATTGTAGGATAGGACGTTCCTGAGTGAAAGAGATTGTTAGAGAACAGGATAAACAATACAAAGGTATCGGTTACGAAAGGTAACAAAGATTGAATCAGGAAACAGACGCATCGTGTGAGAGTCGTGATGGCCGTTAGGGCAGATGCGAGACAGATTCTTCCGGTGAGAAAGCCAAGTTACTCACCGTTATTGTCGGAGAAGGTTTTTAGTTATTAATAGCGTTATTTCTGCGGTTCCCGAGTCGGTATGACTGTGAGAACCGCATTTTTGTTTGTTTTTATTCCTATAGAAATCTATTTGAGCAACAGCTCCACCGGACAGTGGTCGCTGCCCATAATGTCGGTATGTATTTTTGCGTCGGCAATGCGATCGTCAAGCCGTTGCGACGTTACGAAGTAGTCTATGCGCCACCCGGCGTTCTTCTCTCTTGCCTTAAATCTGTACGACCACCACGAGTAGGTGACCTGTTCGGGGTAGAGGAAGCGGAAGGTGTCGGTGAAGCCGCTGCCGAGCAGGGTGCCAAACTTCTCGCGCTCCTCGTCGGTGAAGCCGGCATTGCGGCGGTTCGACTTGGGGTTCTTCAGGTCTATGTCGTTGTGTGCCACGTTCATGTCGCCGCATACTATCACCGGCTTGCGGGCGTCGAGCTGCAGAAGGTACGTGCGGAAGTCGTCCTCCCACTTCATGCGGTAGTCCAGGCGCTTCAGCCCGTCCTGTGAGTTGGGTGTATATACCGTTACGAGAAAGAAGTCGTCCATCTCGAGCGTTATTACGCGTCCCTCGTGGTCGTGTTCGTCAATGCCTATGCCGTAGGTTACGCCGATGGGCTTGTGGCGTGTGAATATGGCTGTGCCCGAATAGCCTTTCTTGTCGGCGTAGTTCCAGTACGATTCGTACCCCTCGAAGGCTATGTCGAGCTGTCCTGCCTGCATCTTTGTCTCCTGAAGGCAGAAGAAGTCGGCGTCCAGCTGCCTGAATATCTCGCTGAAGCCCTTTCCCTCACAGGCTCTCAGACCGTTTACGTTCCATGAAATGAGTTTCATAATGTAGTATTTTCTTGTTTTATTGCTTTGCAAAAATAATGATTTCCGTCGAAAAACGTGTTATTATACCAAATATGTCAATGAATTTAGGCTGATTTGGAATTGCTTTGCCTTAAAGACGAAAAACCCGGACTGTCTTCGCAGACGGTCCGGGGAGGCAAAATTACACATCAAGTCTCTTTCTTTATTCGGAAGAGCTTTTGCTATCGGAGAATATAAAAGTGCTGAACAGTAACTCTTTCCGCCGCATTTTGTAATAAAGGTTATGGCTAAAGGAATGTCATTAGGTGCGGTCGGTGATGTCAGTGTTCTTACGAATTGTCAGCCAGAATCTTCTTTACGGCAATGACGAGACGGTCTATTTCCTCCTTCGTGTTGTAGAAGGCAAACGACGGTCGCACGCTCATCTCGTATCCCAGTGCCCGCAGAGCCGGCTGTGCGCAGTGATGTCCCGCCCTTACGGCAATGCCCTCCTTGTCGAGCAGCTGTCCTACCTCGGGCGTAGGGATGCCTGCCAGTTCGAACGACACCACGCTCACCCTGTTCTTTGGGTTGCCTATCAGCGTAAGTCCGGGTATTCTGCCGAGCTGTTGGCGTGCATATTCGGTGAGCGCATGCTCGTGATGCTCTATGTTGTGCATGCCCACGTGCGAGACGTAGTCGAGAGCGGCGCCGAGACCTATGGCATCAGCCACATTGGGCGTGCCTGCCTCGAAGCGTGCCGGCGGCGCGTTAAACTGCGTCTCCTCTATCGTCACGTCCTTTATCATGTTTCCGCCTCCCTGCCATGGCGGCAGGGTGTCGAGCAGTGACTTTCTGCCGTAGACCACGCCGATGCCTGTAGGTGCGTATATCTTGTGTCCCGAGAAGACGAAGAAGTCTGCTCCCAGCGACTGCACGTCCACCTTGGTGTGGGCTATGCTCTGTGCACCGTCTATCAGCACCGGGATGTTGTGACGGTGAGCCACGTCTATTATGCGACGTACGTCGTTGATGGTGCCGAACGTGTTGTTCACGTGTCCCACCGAAACGAATTTGGTGCGTGGTGACACCAGCCGTTCATACTCGTCGAGCAGCAGGTCGCCGTCCTTGTTTATAGGGATGGCAACGAGTTTGGCGCCTCTCTCCTTGCATATCTGCTGCCACGGCACGATGTTGGCGTGATGGTCGAGTGTCGATACAATCACTTCGTCGCCCACTCCCACGTATTTTCTTCCGAAAGTCTGTGCCACGAGATTTATGCCTTCGGTTGTGCCGCGCACAAATACAATCTCGTCTGTCGATGCAGCGTTGATGAAGCGTCTCACCTTCTCGCGTGCCCCCTCGTAGGCATCGGTGGCTTCGGCTGCGAGAGTGTGCGCTCCGCGGTGGATATTGCTGTTATAGTTGGTGTAATAGTCGGCAATGGAGTCTATGACGTGCTTCGGCTTTTGCGTTGTGGCGCCGTTGTCGAACCATACGAGCTGTTTTCCGTTCACCTTGCGGCCAAGAACGGGGAAGTCCTTGCGTATAATGTCGGTGTTGAGCGTGTCTGTCTCCTCATATTTCAGGTTGCGCAGCGATTCTGTTTCAGGTATTCCTATTCCGAAACCGTTCTCCACCACGTTTCCTGTCACCGCATGGGCGTCGTCGCTGCGTCTTGTTCCGGTGCTGCCGAGGCCGTTGCCGCCAAGACCTCCCGCGTAGCCGGTGCCTCCGGCAGCCGCCTTCAGCAGTTCTGCTTCTACTGTCGGAAAGCCGTCGCCGCCGTTTATCAGACGTGCGAAGCCCTCCTCCAGTTCCTTCAGGTTCAGCTCGTCGGTTCCCGCGGGCACCAATGGCTGCACCTCCTCCCTTATTTCTTCCGGACAGAGCCTTGACGCCACCTGCCGCAAGCGGCCTATATCGCCAAGCTCGGTGCCCACAAGAGTATTGTCAAGTTCGTTGAATGTCATAGTTTCACTTCTCTACCTTGTTCCTGTGCTGATAATCGTGGTAATATCCCACCTCAACGTTTTCCAAGACAGCTATCGCGTCGTCGGTGAGAGCCGCCAGGCTGAAGTATTTGGTAAGCAGATAGGATGCCACGCCGTACTTGTCGAGCCCCATCAGGCGTGCGGAGAGCGACGGTGCTATCTCGCCCGGTATGCCGCTTTGGTGCAGTCCCACCACGCCCTGCTCCTTTTCGCCGGTGCGCACGAGTATTATCTGTGTCGTTCCCACGCCGCGGTTGGTGAGATATTGACCCTGTATCTCCACCTTGTCGCTCGGTATGATGGGCACGCCGCGCCAGAGAATTACCTTTGTGCCGAACAGGTCGGACGTTTCGGGCGGTACGCCGCGCCATGTACACTCGCGTTCGAAGGCGGCGATGGCGCGTGGGTGAGCGATGAAGAAGGCAGGCGACTTCCATACCAGCGAGAGCAGCTCGTCGAGGTCGTCGGGGGTCGGAGCGCCGTAGCGTGTAGATATGCGGTAGCTTGGGTCTACGCTTGCCAGCAGACCGAAACGCTTGTTGTTGATGAGTTCCCACTCCTGGCGTTCCTTAATGCTTTCTATGCTGAGACGCAGCTGCTGTTCGAGCTGGTTGAACGGATTGTTGTAGAGATCGCTGACGCGTGTGTGTACACGTACAACGGTCTGGAGCGTGTTCAGGGAATATTCGGTAGGATTTTCCTCGTAGTCGATGTATGTTTCGGGAATGGTGTTGTCTTCCTCATGTCCGCTTACGAGGTCGATATGCTTTTCGCCGTGTATGTTTACGGTTGCCTTCAGTCGCAGATGCTCGTCTACGGCGCGGCTGAACTGCTCGCGGAAGTCGGGCACCTCCTTTATTATGCTTTCAAGTTCGCTGCTTTGCAGGGTGAAGAACACTCCCGGCGTGATGCTTCTCACGGTCACGCCCGACAGCGAATCGCTAAGCAGGTCGGCCTCGCCGAAGTATTCGCCTTCGCTAAGCAGTGCGATGCGCAGCTCTTCGCCGTGCAGTCCCTTGCTTATTACTTCAGCCTGACCGCCGGCAACGATGAAAAACTTCTGTCGGTCCACGCCCTCCTTGATGAGGTATCCGCCGAGTTCCACCTCTTCGGTGACAAAACGGCGTGCAATGCGCCTCACCACGTCTTCTTCTATGTGTGAGAACAGGGGTATTCCGCGCAGGCTCTTGGCTTGAAAGCTGGGCACTCCGTCGAGATATTCGATGGAAATGCGTTCGGCTTTCTTCAGTTCCACTTTTGTGCGGTTCACTCTGAAGGTTCCGCTTTCCACCTGCGTCCAGGGCAATAGCTTCAGGAGCAGTCTCGGTGTAATCGAGCCCATCTGCGGGGCGGTCTTGGTGGTGTTCGCCAATTTACGGGCTGTGGCTGTCGTCACGCTCCGTTGTAAGTTGTTTTCTGCCATTGTGTTGGGGTTTTATGTTTTGTTGTTTGTTTGTCTTGTTGGTTTCTGTGTCAGTCGGCAATCTCCAGAGGCAGCTTTTCGGCTTTGCCCTCACGTATGGAGAACGCGTTGAGCACGGGCTCGGTGTCGGCAAGCGACAGTATGAAGTAGGTAATGTTGGCATCGTAAGCCAGGCGGATGTCTTCTTCCGACGGTCTCGATGGCGAAGACGGGTGGCTGTGCCAGTTGCCTATTACCTGCAGACCGTTGTTGCGGGCGTATTTTACTGCCGCAAACTGCTCCTGCGGTATGAACGAGAAGTGCTCCGGACTGTGGTCGGCGTTGGTCATGGGGAAGTTGGTGTCGGCAATGCCGTCGTGTCCCAGTACATAGCCGCACGATTCGTCGGGAAGTTCGCTCTTTGCCTGTGCCACTATTTCGTCAAACAGTGCTTTTGTAAGTTTCATGTCGTTTTGTTTTCGGTTGGATTCAGCTTTTTGCTCATTTATTTCCGTATGGTTACCTTGTGTGTGGTGCCTTCCACATGTTCCACCGAGAGCACTTCATATCCCTGTTCCTGTGCGCTTCGCGGCACGTTGTCGAGCGGTTCGCCTTCGCTCAGCAGCACTTCGAGCGTGTCGCCCTTGGCTATCTGTGCCAGTTTCAGTTTGGTGCGTACGAAGGTCATGGGGCAATGTTCTTTTGTTATGTCGAGAGTGTGGTTTGCCATGATTGTCTTTGTTTTTTGTTGTGAGTGTCTTGTTGATGATTTTGCCTGTATCCGGTGGTGTCAGATGAAGAGTGTCTGTCCTCCCTCCGAGAGTTTAAGGAATGTTGCCACGCCCAGCACGTCTTTCACCTCGTGTACGAAGTCGCTCTTTTGCAGTCCGAGCACGTGCATTGCCATTTCGCAGGCATACAGATTGACGCCCAGCGCCTTTGCCGCTTCCACGAGTTCTTCGAGCGTAGCCACGTTGTTCTTGCGCATCAGGTGCCTGAATATACGCGGTCCGATGCCGAAGAAGTTGAATCTGCTGGCGGGTGTGTTCTTTAGTCCGCCCATCATATATCCGAACAGCTTTGTCAGGGCGTTGCTGCCCACGAAGGCGCGTCCCGTTTTCTGCTTTATGGCGTCCAGTCCCCAGAAGGTGAAGAATATGTTTACCTCATATCCCACGGCAGCCGCGCCCGTAGCGAGTGTGAATACGGCTGTCAGCTTGTCGAAGTCGCCGCTGAAGGCTATCAGCGACAGCTTTTTGACGTTGCTGGCGGGTTGCAGGTTGTCGAGCGGATTGTTGTTTGTTGCCATAATATATATATAATAATGTATAAGCTAAGGGTTTGTTATGTCACTTCTTGTGGCTTTTCAGGTCGCACACAGCCTGTTCGTAGTCTACCAGTCCGGTCACGGTGGGGTGTGAGCCGCACAGCGGGCATCCGTCGTGGCGTTTAGTCTTGATGGTGCGGAAGTTCATTGTGCGTGCGTTGAACGACAGTAGTCTGTCGGTGAGCAGTTCTCCCACGCCGGTGAGATACTTGAGCACTTCGGCAGCCTGTATTGTTCCGAGCATTCCGGCTATGGCGCCGAGCACTCCGGCCTGCGAGCAGGTGGGTACGGCATTGGCTGGAGGCGGTGCGGGGAAGAGGCAACGGTAGCACGCCGTGCCCGGAAGGTGGGTGAATGTCTGTCCTTCGAAGCGCAGTATGCCGCCGTGCGAGAAAGGCTTGCCTGCCATTACGCACGCGTCGTTGATGAGGAATTTTACGGGGAAATTGTCTGTGCCGTCCACAACGAAGTCGTAATCCTTCACAATGTCGAGTGCATTGTCTGCCATCAGAAACTCCTTGTGTGTTATTACCTTTACATTGGGGTTGAGCTGTTCTATCTTTTCCTTTGCCGACTCCACCTTCGGGCGACCCACATCGGGTGTGAAGTGGATGATTTGGCGCTGCAGGTTCGACAGATCGACAACATCGCCGTCCACTATGCCTATTGTGCCCACGCCTGCCGCGGCGAGATAGAGGGCTACGGGCGAGCCCAGTCCGCCGGCGCCCACCACGAGCACCTTGCCCGAGCGTATCTTCTCCTGACCCTCTACGCCCACGTCCTGCAGCAGAATGTGGCGGCTGTAGCGCTGGAGTTCTTCTTCCGTGAAATCAAACATAGGCTTGTCCTCCTCCCATGAAATAAAGAAACTCCACCACGTCGCCGTCTTCAAGCTGGCGTGTGGCATACTCGTTGCGACCGAGGAAGTCGTCGTTCACCTGCACCGATACGGTGTCGGGTTGCGCTACGTTGTTGTTTTTTATCAGCTCTTCCACTGTCAGCGGAAGGCTCACTTCCTGTACTTCTCCGTTTACTGTGATTTTTGCCATGATTATAATTCCTGATGTTTTGCCTTGTTTATGTAAATGTGGTATTGTTTTCTGCTGTTCCTACAGTGCCAGCTTTCCGTGTTAATATCCAATGCGGGCTATGTCGGAGTGAGGCGGCTGCAATCTGACGCGCTGGGAGGCGGAGATGATGTGAAAGGCAGATGCCCCATTCTCACAAAATGCCTTTTTGCGGTCTGATGGCTTGTTTGGGTTAATAGTTGTACAGCTGACTTGACAGATAGCGCTCGCCTGTGTCGGGCAGCAGCACCACTATGGTCTTGCCGCTGTTTTCGGGGCGTTTAGCCACCTCGATGGCTGCATGTACGGCAGCTCCCGACGATATGCCGGCGAGCACGCCCTCGCGCTTGGCGAGCAGTCTGCCTGCAGCAAAGGCGTCATCGTTCTTAACCTTGAATATCTCGTCGTATATGCCCGTGTTGAGCACCTTTGGCACGAAGCCTGCGCCTATGCCCTGCAGCTTGTGAGGACCCGACTTGCCGCCCGAGAGCACGGGAGAGTCGGCGGGTTCCACGGCTATTACCTTTATCTTGTCGTTGCGTTGCTTAAGCACTTCGCCCACGCCGGTTATCGTTCCGCCCGTTCCTATTCCGGCAATGAATATGTCTACCGTACCGTCAGTATCGTTCCATATCTCCTGTGCCGTGGTGCGACGGTGTGCTGCCGCGTTGGCAGGATTGTCGAACTGTTGTGGAATGAAGGCGTTGCCTATCTCTTCTGCCAGCTCTTCAGCCTTGCGTATGGCGCCGCTCATGCCTTCGTGCGCCGGGGTGAGCACTATTTCGGCTCCGAGAGCCTTGAGAAGGCTGCGCCGTTCCACCGTCATCGAGTCGGGCATGGTGAGTATTATGCGGTATCCGCGTGTGGCTGCCACCCACGCCAGACCTATTCCGGTGTTGCCGCTCGTAGGTTCTATTATCACCGTGCGCTCGTCTATGAGACCTTTTTCCTCGGCTGCCGTTATGAGGGCATAGCCCACGCGGTCCTTTACGCTGCGTGCGGGGTTGAACGATTCAAGCTTTGCCACCACGCGGGCTTGCAGATTAAGCTCCTTCTCTATGCGTGTGAGTTCCAGCAGGGGCGTGTTCCCTATGAGCTCCGTCAGACTATGTGCTGTTTTTGCCATTTCAGTAAAGTTTAATTAATGTGGTTCTGTTTGCAAAGGTAGTGCTTCTTGCCGAATGCGGCAATCCCTTTGATGTGGCATTTTATATACCGCAAACGTGGTATAAGGTGTTTTTCGCTTTTGCGTATGTGAAGAATGGTTCGGGGTATAAAAAGGTGCGGCTGCCGGCGCTTCTTCACACCGTCAGCCGCGCAATGCGTTTTTATGCAGATGACAGCAGCCCTGCCGTCATGCGTAGTGTCATTCTAATTTTTCCTTACTGCTTGGCTTATGTCATCAAACAGGTCGTCGGCGGCTTCAAGTCCTATTGACAGGCGTATCGTTGTGTCGAGCACGTCCATGCTCTGGCGCTGACGGTCGGTGAAAAGTCCGAAGATGGTGCTTGCCGGATGTATGGCGAGCGTCTTGTTGTCGAAGAGATTGGTGGCGCGGCGTATCAGTTGCAGCCTGTTGATGAACTCGAAGCATCTCTCCTTGCTCTCCAGGTCGATGGTTACCATGGCGCCTGCCGTTGGTCCGAACTGCTTTCTTGCCAGCTCGTGATACTTGTTGTCGGCAAGTCCCACATAGTTTACGTTCTTTATTTCGGGCAGACTGCGCATGCGTTCAGCCAGTTCGAGGGCGTTTGCCGACTGTATGCGGTAGCGTGCGTCCATCGTTTCTATGCCCAAGGTGTGCATGTAAGCCACCTGCGGCGTCATGTAGGCACCGAGATTGAACAGCATTTCGCTCTTCATGCGCTTGCCGAAGCCTTCGCATGTGCCGTAGTCTATCACCAGACCGCCTATTGATGTGGCGCCGCCCGACACATATTTGGTGCTCGACACCACTTCTATGTCTACGCCGAGGCTGTGTGCGTCAAACTCGGTGAACGGTATGAGCGTAGTGTCGGCTATCAGCGGCACGTTCTTGCGGTGTGCTATCTCTGCCAGAGCAGTGAGGTCTGCCACCTCCATCTGCGGATTGGTAATGATTTCGAGGAATATGCAGCAGGTGTCATCGTCTACGGCGCGTTCCACTGCTGCAATGTCGGTGAGGTCGCAGAGCTTGGGACGTACACCGAAGCGCAGCAGGGTGCCGGCTATGAGCGAGTAGGTATTGCCGAACAGGTGGCGCGAACTTACTATGTTCTTGCCAGCGGCTGCCACCGAGAGGAGTGTGTTGCTTATGGCTGCCATGCCCGAGTTGAGAGCCGTCACGCCGGCAGCACCGGTTATTTCTTTCACCTTCTTCTCGAGAAAGGTTACGGTGGGGTTGGTCACTCGCGAATAGTCGGGAGCATCGATACGTCCGCAGAAAGCGTCTGACATTTCGGATGCGTTGTCAAACTCGTAGGCAGCGGTGTGGTACACCGGCATACTGAGTGAGTTGTAGGCGTCACGCTTCTGGTATGATGTGTGTATGGCCTGTGTCTGTTTCTTCATCTTATGTAGTTTTTGTTTGCTCTATGGTTGGGAAAAGACACCGCAAAGTTACAATATAACGTGCGAAAAGCGCCATCCAAATAGAAGAAAATTCGTGTTATAACGATGAATCAGGCTTTTACCGCGATAAAAAGGACCTTATCTGACATTTAATCCAACTTGACCTTAACATACATAATACCATTTTTACGCCGGTAGAATATAAACTATACTATTTATTTTATAATGGAAATCTGTCATTATACCTATGGAAGCAGATGAGACTGTAATTTCATGCTCCTCTGATTATGGTTGAACGACGGCATGATTATGGTTGAAGGACGGCAGGCAGGCGCTCGTAACTGCACTTAATAAGAGTTAATTTGTAAAGATATTTGGTCGAATTTAACATTTTTAAATCCGGCATTCTAGGTGTAAATTTTTGTTAATCAAAGTGGGTTGAATTATGCTCCCGACGGGTCGAAAAACCGTTACGTACGTGAGCT
>CAMTJK010000102.1 GCA_947072805.1 uncultured Prevotella sp. | reverse complement strand
CTAGAATGCCGGATTTAAAAATGTTAAATTCGACCAAATATCTTTACAATTTAGCACTTTTTAAATGCAGTTACGCGGTGATGTGTCTTTCTTGTAAAGCCAAGTTTAAAGGCTTCTTTAATCATAATATGTTTTTAGATATGATATGGCTTTAGGTATGCGCTGATTGTATAATAAGGAAAATATCATGTCACATCAAATAGTTGTGACTTGAATCGATATTGTCACAGCTTCTTTAGGACGCTATTGTATTATTATTTATTTTTCATAGTCTTACGATTTGTTCCATTTTCCATAATCTGATCTTATTGAAGAAACGGTGGTACAATAGTAGATATTAAGCAAATTGAATCAAAATCTAATAAGCAATATATTAATTATTCGATATTTATGTGTAATTTTGCCTCGCTTTTATTGATAATTCTAAATACATAAAATGATAGTCAGCAAGAAAAGATATATACAGGGCTTTTTTTTGATAGTTGTGATATTAGCAATTATACGTTGTGTTGTTCCAAGCATAGCAGAGTCGCGGCAGGATAATCTTACAGAAAAATATGCAGACACAATAACAGTTGCTGATAGAGAGAACAGAGGCAATATAGCTGATAATGACAATACTATAGCAGCAAAGGACTACACTCGTGTGACAAGTCAAAACACTACAGACAGGACGATTTTTTACAATGAAGATGGAACATTGAAAAAAAATAAGATTTATAGTGTCAGCTCATTTAGAGGAGAATTCCCCGACAGTAATAGTGTTCAGCTTGCTGCTGCTACAAAATATGGCGTCTCGCCGGTAAAGGATCGCAATGAAGCCGAACACAGGGTGAAAGATCTTGTGTATATAGGAAGCAATCCATATTATCATGTAGACAAACTGAACAACAGTGTACCCTATCTCGTTCCAAGAGCCGCTGTGCTGTTGCAGGATATAGGAAAAGCATACTATGACAGTCTTCAGATAAAGGGAATACCGCTGCATAAGATTATCGTAACAAGCGTTCTGCGAACACGTGATGACGTGAGAAAACTGCGTAACAGAAATGGGAATGCAACAGAAAACAGTTGTCACCTATATGGTACTACTTTTGATTTGTGTTATAATAGATACAAGACTGTTGAAGATCCGGACGGACCGGCTCGTCGTGCAGTGCGTAACGATACTCTGAAGTGGGTGTTGAGTGAGGTGTTGCGTGACTTCCGGAAGCAGGGAAGATGCTATATCAAGTATGAGGTAAAGCAAGGATGTTTTCACATGACGGTAAATTGACATTGTGTACATACATATCGGCACTTTTTAATCAAGAAACCGACTTTTTCGTTGATTTTTATTAATTTTGCATCCTAGAGATTGATTTTGAGATATTTACAACATAAATTATGGAATTAGCAAGCAAGTACGATCCACAAGCCGTGGAATCGAAATGGTATCAATATTGGCTTGACAATAAATTGTTCTGTAGCAAGCCTGATAGTAGGGAACCGTATACCGTCGTCATCCCTCCGCCTAATGTAACAGGCGTGTTGCACATGGGACATATGCTGAACAATACAATTCAGGATATATTGGTACGCCGTGCAAGAATGGAAGGCAAGAACGCTTGTTGGGTACCCGGAACAGACCACGCATCGATAGCTACCGAGGCGAAAGTAGTTAACAAGCTGGCAATGGAGGGAATCAAAAAGAAAGATCTTACAAGAGATGATTTCTTGAAGCATGCATGGGATTGGACAAATGAGCATGGCGGTATCATACTTAAACAACTTCGCAAACTTGGTGCAAGTTGCGATTGGGATCGTACGTCATTCACGATGGATGAGATTCGTTCGGAAGGCGTAATCAAGGTCTTCTGCGATTTGTACGAAAAGGGACTTATATATCGTGGAGTTCGCATGGTGAACTGGGATCCCCAGGCACAAACGGCTTTGTCTGACGAGGAAGTAATTTACAAAGAAGAACACTCCAAACTCTACTATTTACGCTATAAAGTGGTGGGAGACCCCGACAAATATGCTGTAGTAGCAACAACCAGACCGGAAACCATCATGGGTGATACAGCAATGTGTATCAACCCAAATGACCCGAAGAATCAGTGGCTTCGTGGAAAGCATGTGATTGTCCCGCTCGTAGGTCGAGAAATACCGGTAATAGAAGACGAATATGTTGATATGGAGTTCGGAACAGGATGTCTGAAAGTGACTCCGGCTCACGATATCAATGACCATGCTTTGGGATTGAAACATCATCTTGAAACGATAGACATTTTCAACGATAACGGCACTATAAGCGAGGCTGCAGGCTTGTATGTAGGAATGGATCGTATGGATGTACGAAAACAGATAGAAAACGATCTGAAGGATGCCGGACTAATGGAAAAGGTTGAGGATTACAACAACAAGGTGGGATATTCGGAAAGAACAAATGTGCCTATAGAACCGAAACTCTCCACACAGTGGTTCCTCTCAATGAAGCATTTCGCAGACTTGTCGTTAGAACCTGTAATGTCGGATGAAATAAAATTCTATCCAACAAAGTACAAGAATATTTACCGCCACTGGTTGGAGAACATTAAGGACTGGTGTATTAGCAGACAACTTTGGTGGGGACATCGTATTCCCGCTTATTATTTTACCACATCGGAAGGCAAGCGTGATTTGGTAGTCGCAGAATCAGCAGAGAAAGCATTGGAAAAAGCCAAAGCAAAGAATGGGGCTATTACAATGTCGGATTTGGAACAGGATGGCGATTGTCTTGATACATGGTTCTCATCATGGCTATGGCCTATCTCTGTATTCGATGGCGTAAATAATCCGGATAATGAAGAAATCAAGTATTATTATCCTACAAGTGATTTGGTTACGGCACCGGATATAATATTCTTCTGGGTGGCACGTATGATAATGGCGGGTTATGAATATCGCGGAAAATTCCCATTTAAACATGTATATTTTACAGGTATTGTAAGAGACAAATTGGGCAGAAAGATGTCAAAAAGTCTTGGCAATTCTCCCGATCCTATTATGCTTATCGATAAATACGGTGCTGATGGAGTACGTATGGGTATGATGCTTGCAGCTCCAGCCGGCAATGATATATTATTTGATGAGAGTCTCTGCGAACAAGGAAGAAACTTCAACAATAAGATATGGAATGCTTTCCGACTAGTGAAGGGCTGGAGTGTTGCAGAAGTAGAGCAACCCATTTCTAACAGAATAGCGACTAAATGGTTTGAAGCTAAGCTGAAGGAAACAAATGCTGAACTTGACGATCTTTTTAAGAAGTATCGTATATCCGAGGCACTAATGGCTGTATATAGATTATTCTGGGATGAATTCTCCAGCTGGTATCTTGAGATGGTAAAACCTGTCTATGGACAACCGATAGACAAGGTAACTTATGATTCAACCATCGGATTCTTTGATACGTTGCTGAAGATGCTGCATCCGTTTATGCCATTTATCACGGAGGAACTTTGGCAACATATCTGCGAGCGAGAGGACGGTGCGTCAATAATGCGAGAGAATCTTAAAATGTCGTCACCGGATGATACAGATATTCAAATGATTGCCGACATAGAAAATGTCAAGGCAATAGTAAGTGGCGTAAGAACAGTAAGAAACCAGAAAAATATTACACAAAAGGAAAGTCTTACATTACAGGCTATAGGTGAGTATAGGTATGCTTCCTATAATTGTGTAATATGTAAAATGGCAAATCTCAGTGCGATTAAGGTTGTTTCGGAGAAAGAAGCATCGTCTGCTGCATTTATGGTTGGGACAGAAGAATTTGCCGTTCCTTTAGGTGACATGATAGATGCTGATGCAGAGATTGCCAAACTTGAGGCACAACTGAAACATCTTGAGGGATTCCTTGCCGGTATAAAGAAAAAACTCATGAATGAAAAGTTTGTTGCCAATGCTCCGGAGGCTGTTGTTGCTTTGGAACGCAAAAAAATGAGTGACAGTGAGGACAAAATTGCTGCTATCAAAGAATCTATCGCAGCGCTTAGGAAATAATAGAAGAGAGTTTCCTATAAATTAAATATAACAGCACCCCAAAGGTTGAATAAGACTTTTGGGGTGCTTTCATAATATGTGTAGTTTTTTATTCCAGACTTTATCATTGTGTTGTCCAGATATTATCATTGAATAGTCTTTCTCTCTTGATGGAGAAAGTGCAATATGTCTACATTTGTAATAACGGTTGTAGTTGTAAACGTATTTGTAATTATGTTAGCTATTCTACGCTATCGGCAGTACGAAGAATAACACTTGTAGCACCTATAGTAAACAATGCGCCATCTTCAAGTATCCTTCGCTCTCTGTCGCCAAGTATCTCATTGTCCACAAACGTTCCCGTATAACTCGGACCGTCGCGCAGTATGTATTGCAATTTGCCGTGCTTGTCCTTTTTCACCGTTATCACGCAATGGGTGATATCTATGCTAGGGTCATTTGTTTCAATAGGAGTATTTACTCCGCTACCTTTCATGTATCTGCCAATAATATTTTCTCCGAATTGAAGAGGAATGACTTGCTTGTAATGGAATACGTTTTCTATGACAATAATGGAACCGTATCCGTTCTTGTTCGCGTTTTCTTCAGGATTGTCTTCTTTTTGTGTGGCACGTAGTTTAGAAACACCTATTCGTATGCCAAATTGTTTTCCACATTCTTGACATTCGAAAACGAGCGACTGACCAGACTGATATTTCGTTTCGTCGAATGTTATGTAATTATCACATTTAGGACATCTAACCCTTTTCATTTCTTTTCGTATATCCAGGATTGTTCGAAATACTTGTTCCCACGTATACTGCGTAAAGCAGAAAGGGCTTCACTTTCAGTCTCATAGTTACCATATACCACTCTTCGTATGTTACGGTTTGTGTATGTGTAAGCCTTATCGTATCCTTTTTTATGCAGTTCTTCAACGAAGTTCTCTGCATTTCTCTTTGTCACGTGGCTTGCAAGAACAATACAGAACCCTTTTCTTTCTGCCCTTGAAACGGTGTCGCTCTGTTGCTCTAATGCAGTTGTTTGTATGTTTTTGCTATCTTTATCGCTTTTTTCTGCAATATTTGTTTTTTCTATGATGGTGTCAGGGGTTGCTGACGGTCTTGAGATGGCAAGACTGAGAATGTTGGCAGTTTGTATACGTTCAACATCATTGCTGTTTCTGATGGGGGTTGTTGTGAAGAAGAAAGCGATTATGGCGACAGCAGCGGCACATACATTGCGAATCCAAGAAATCTTTATGCGAATGGAATCGTCAGCCACTTCATCATCCTGTTCGTCATAATTGTTATCCTGAATTGCTGGCAGCTCGCTGTCAATAGCATTTACGTCTGTCTCAATTTTTTCAGATGTCTCTTGTAATGTGGAATATAGCTCGGAGGCTTCAAATGAGCTCAGTCCGTAGAGGTCGGGCGTGAGTATTCCAGCTTCGCAGGGCTCGAATATACATATCCCATCTTCGTTTAGTTTAAGGGTTCCGATATCGTTTAATTCGTAGAATCCTTCGTTATTGAGATGCTGTTTCAACTCACAGACTTCATCTTCAATCTTTCTTAATGCCTCTGGATAAGATATGTCGTATGCTTCAACGTATGATTGGGCTAGAAGGGAATCATTGAGTTTTAGTTGTGGGTTGAAGCCAAGGGTGCGTAGCGGAGGTAAGAACAAATTATCATCCTCATCGTAACGTGCCGTGACATGGTGGGCCATAAAACCACCAAATCCTGGAATTATGACGCAATCATTGCTTAATAATAAAATCTCAATATGTCTGTCCAACTCAATCATTGTTGCAAAATTAGGTGATTTCACTCATATCTGCAAATAAAAAGCTACAAAAAAGGTTGTAATGTAGAGGTTATACGATTTAATTTGCTAATTTTGCATCATAAAATGAAAAGATTAATGTATGGAATACAGAGAAACATATATTAAAGGTGTATATATTTTGGAGCCTCGGATATTCTATGATACAAGAGGTTATTTCTTTGAATCATGGAGAAAATCTGATTTTGAAAAACACATAGGTAAAATAGATTTCATTCAGGACAATGAGTCGAAATCGTCATATGGAGTTTTGCGCGGATTGCATTATCAGAAAGGAGAATTCTCGCAAGCAAAGCTTGTACGTGTTATAAAGGGACGTGTACTTGACGTTGCGGTAGATCTGCGTAGGGAAAGTCCCACTTTTGGGAAACACGTTATGGTGGAACTTAGTGAAGAGAATAAACTCCAGTTCTTTATTCCACGAGGTTTTGCACATGGTTTTCTCGTACTTAGCGAAGAGGCGGTTTTCACATATAAAGTAGATAATGTATATTCACCGGAGAATGAGGCAAGCATTTTATATAATGATGCAGAACTTGGCATAGAGTGGCCTATTGATGTCTGTGATATTAAGACAAGTGAGAAGGACATAAAGAAGGCTTGTTTACTAAAGGATGCCGATGTCTTTTGACGCATATTATCTTGAAATAAGTCTCGAAATCCAATAAAAACTGAAGAAGTATTATGAACATAGCAATAGTAGGAACCGGTTATGTAGGTTTGGTGTCTGGAACATGTTTTGCCGATACTGGCGCAAATGTTACTTGTGTAGATGTAGATGCAGCAAAGATAGAACGTCTTCAGAAAGGAGAAATCCCAATCTACGAGCCAGGATTGGATGAACTTGTTGTGAAAAATGTTAAAGCAGGCCGCCTAAAGTTTACAACCGACCTCGCTTCTATACTAAATGAGCAGGAGATAGTGTTTTCTGCTGTAGGTACACCTCCAGATGAAGATGGTAGCGCAGATTTAAAATACGTGCTTGAAGTGGCTAAAACGATAGGAGAGAATCTGGATAAATATGTTGTTGTTGTTACGAAAAGTACGGTGCCAGTAGGCACTGCACTAAAGGTAAGAAATACTATTCAGGCAGAATTAGACAAAAGAAAAGTGACTGTGGAATTTGATGTGGCAAGTAATCCCGAATTTCTTAAGGAGGGTAATGCTATAAAAGATTTCATGTCACCGGATAGAGTAGTGGTGGGCGTGGAAAGCGAAAGAGCTAAAAAAACTTTAACAAAGCTGTATAAGCCATTTCTTATAAATAATTTCCGCGTGATATTTATGGATATACCATCTGCAGAGATGACAAAATATGCAGCCAATTCGATGCTTGCCACACGAATATCTTTCATGAATGATATTGCCAACTTGTGTGAAAGGGTTGGAGCAGATGTAAATATGGTGCGTGCTGGAATTGGCGCAGACTCAAGAATAGGACGGAAATTTCTATATGCCGGCTGCGGATATGGAGGCTCATGTTTTCCTAAAGATGTCAAGGCATTGATAAAGACAGCAGACAAGTGTGGCTATTCTATGGATGTGTTGAAAGCTGTAGAGCGTGTAAACGAGAAGCAGAAAAGTATCCTGTTTGAGAAGTTGCAAAAAGCGTTTGACGGACAAAAGCTTGATGGAAAGACAATAGCTCTTTGGGGATTATCGTTCAAACCGGAGACGGATGATATGCGAGAGAGTACTGCACTTGTTATGATAGACTTGCTTATTAAGGCAGGTTGTAAGGTGAGGGCGTATGATCCGGTTGCAATGACAGAATGTAAACGTCGCATCGGTGATGCCGTTACATATTGCAGAGATATGTATGATGCGGTGTTGGATGCTGATGCTCTGCTGCTTCTTACTGAATGGAAAGAATTCAGGTTACCCACATGGCAGGTAATAAAGAAAGCAATGGTACGACCGTTAGTTATTGATGGAAGGAATATATTCGATGCAGAGGAACTTGACGAGAACGGATTTGAATACCATTGTATCGGTAAATAAACAATAAGGGGAAGATAGAATTTAGATGAAAAGAGTCTCTTGCATTGCCGTAGTTATGGTAATGGTATTATTGTCGGGCTGTCGTCAATCATCCGACAAAGCGAAAATAGTGCGTGAAAATAGTGACGCTAAGGCAATGTTTCAAGGTATTTGGTTGGATGATATGACAGATGATGTTGTGTTTAAGGTGAAAGGTGACACAATATCTTATCCTGATACAACAAGTGCACCGGCATATTTTAGAATATATGGTGATACTCTCATCCTGGGTCAGTCACATGATAAATACAGTATCATTAAACAAACGAAGCTTTCTTTCTGCTTTCAAAATGCCAATGGAGATGTCATCAGATTACGCAAAAGCGAGAATCCCAATGATAGTCTATTTTTTATGAACAAGAAAGCGGAGCCGCAACTTTTGACAGACGATTTGAAAAAAGATACAGTAGTGTTATTTGAAGGTGAGAGATATCACTGTTATATAGCAATAAATCCGACAAGTTATAAGGTTATAAAGACTTCAATATCTGATGATGGTGTAAAGGTTGATAATGTTTATTTTGATAACATCATACACTTGAGCATTTATCAAGGCAAGAGACAGCTATTTTCCAGGGATTTCCATAAGAACATGTTTGATAATTTTGTTCCCGGGCAGTTTTTGAAGCAGGCTATTCTTATGAACATGGAATTTTGTAGGGCTGATACTGAGGGTTTCCATTTCAATACTGTTGTATGTATTCCAGATGGAGACAGCTGTTATATGCTTGACACAAAGATAACGACAGAGGGAGAAGTGTCTTTGGAATTGTTGGAATATTGATATCTTGTAGCTGAGTGGGAATTTATCCATTGTCAAGCCAGTTATCTATGAGCTTTCTTGCAATAGAAAGAGGCTCTGGTATTTGTGGTAGATTGTCTCGTGTATACCAGGTGCCGGATGTCAGCTCAGATTCTTGTAGTTTTATTATCCCTTCTACGTAATCAGCATTGAAGCCAATCATAAGACCACAAGGGTAAGGCCAGGGCTGACTTCCAAAATATTTTATGTTGTTTATTTTGAGTCCTGTTTCTTCTCTTACTTCACGGACAACGGCTTCCTCAAGTGTTTCACCTGTTTCAACAAATCCGGCAACAAGACCATGGAAATTTCCCTTGAAGTTTCTAGCGTGAACAAGCAGTATTTCATTGCCTTTGTGAACAAGTACGATGATGGCAGTTGCCAATTGGGGCCAAATTTCTTTCCCGCATTTCATACACTTCTTGCTTATTGGCGTATTCATGACGGTATAAGCACCGCAAGAACCGCAATATTTTGTATTTCTATCCCAATATAGCAGTTCTGCGCATTTACCTGCCAGCTTGTAAAATTTTTCATTTAGCTTGTAATAGCTTGCTCTTAGACCACACATCTCATACTGTGGATTGCCTGTTATAGGCTCTTCTATACAATATGTTTTTGCTTCATACTTGTCAGTAGGAAGCTCTACAAACATGATGTTCGTGTCATGACAGATGTTTGTCGGAGGTACCTCGCCATATGGTATTGTATAACTTCCATCTGGTTTTCGTTCAAGTAAAATATCGTTTTTGCAAAAAACAAAATAATAACAACTCATGATTATTATATACTTAATTTCCAAATAATAATTTCCTATCACGTTCAATTGCTGGCTTAACCCATTCTTCCGGAACAAAGTGCCAATTACAGTTCGCTTTAGGGTGAATTATTTTTATTCGTTCAATTTCTTTGGTGAGATAATATCGTTGGTCTTTTTCACTCTGATATATAATTCTTTCCGGCAATGTACTTTTCGAAATGCCAGCACCTCGGGTCAGAAGTTCTCCTCCTCCGTTTCCGCGATAACTATTCATTACTACCTTGTATATTTTGTTCTCATCAAATGGTTCTCCATTACTCATTTTTATTATTTTTACTTTGTAACCGTTTGGCTTGGATACGTCTACAATATAATCAATACCGGCAGCACTATCGAAGTTGAATGTGAGATTTTTGAAACCATATCTTTGCATGTCTTTGGAACTCTTGTCATCAAGTAGCATTATGTGATCGTCAGGTCCGGTCATAGTATTGACCCAAAGGTCATAGCTCATTTCCAAATGGTTTCTTATTTCCTTGCCACTCATATTCAATACGTATATTTGGTTCTCATATCTGTAAAGCTTGAACATGTCACTCATGCGGATAGGTCCGGATGCTACCTCTATATTGAATGACAGAGGCGCGTTAAATGAAACGTCGGCGCCTGTGATCTGAAGTTGAAGATTATGTATAAGATCTGTAAAGGGCGCACTTCCAAAGAAACAGTCACGTGTCCGAATGGTATCAGTTAGAAAACCGATCGGTGTTTTTACATAATCACGTATTTTATCTATCTGCGATTGAAACGTACTTATGAATTCTGTGTCAATGTTTTCATCACTGATATCGTGAATATTTCCCTCTATCTTTTTACTAATTATTTGATTGTTGTTGCCTATTTCTATGTCGATGTTAGCCTCGCCGACCATTAAAGCATTACATGATGGGTTAATACATACAACTTTTTGTCCGTTTTTATTTGTTACATTCTCTATTCTGCGTGTATGGTCATGTCCGAAAAAAATGAGGTCAAAACCGCATATGTCGGTTGCAACACTTTCTGTCTCGTCTTCGTTATAATGTAGGGTACTTATACCACCATTCCATCCACTATGGAAAAGACCTATAACTATATCGGCTTTTTCGACTTCTTTCAGGTGACGGATCCATTTGTCTGCAGATGTCTTGATGCTCTCAAAGGTCATTCCGTTCCATAATGATTTGTTTAGCCAATTAGGAATTGCAGGGGTTAGCATTCCTAAAACAGCAATTCTGATGCCATCACGTATTATTATCTTGTATGGACTGACGTATGGCTGTTTTGTGTCTGTCCTTATAATATTGGCTCCAACTACAGAACAGTTTAATTCGTTAATCCATTTGTCGTATACATTATGCCCTGTTTCTATATCATGATTACCTGGTACTTGTATATCATATCCCATATAGTTGGAAATTTGGGCGGCGATATTCGTCTCTGAGGTCGCAATGTAATTGTAGTAATAACAAGTCGGCTGTCCTTGTAGTATATCCCCATTGTCAATGAGAATCAGATTCTTTCCGTATTTGTCTCTTTCCCTCTTTACATAAGAAGATATTCTTGCCATCGAACCTTTAGTGTTACTTTGTTCAATGAAATCAAACGGAAAGAAGTATCCATGAACGTCCGATGTTTCTATGATTTTAATACTTATCTTTTTGGACTTTGCCATTGTAGATGTGGTTAAGATTAGGCATAGTAAGTAGATAGTGGCTATTCTATACATTTATTTTATGAGGTTTG
>CAMTJK010000101.1 GCA_947072805.1 uncultured Prevotella sp. | reverse complement strand
GCGAAATCGATGAAATCGCGTTGCCAAATAAGCGTAATCGTTTTTCGACCCGTCGAAGGCATAATTTGCCCCACTTTCATTAACAAAAATTTACACCTAGAATGCCGGATTTAAAAATGTTAAATTCGACCAAATATCTTTACAAATTAACTTTCATTAAGTGCAGTTACGAGCACCCGGATTTCATTCTCTCACCTTTCCGGGATTGGACACGGCGGTATCTGTGCAAAACAGCTTTCTTTCTCCCTATATATATAATATAAGGAACGCGCGCGCGAGGCATTCGGCTTTGAGCTAATAATGCATATGGAAAAATGATTGTGGATGCGGCAGAGGCGGAATGCTCCTTAACCCGTACGTGCATAAAACCACCTTTACAGCAGCAGAATAAAAACCTTACTGTTTATAGAGGAAATCTGTCTTTAGATTTGGGTTTAACCAAAGAGGCGTTCTATCTCATCCTGCCTTAATATGGTGATTATCGACTTGCCATCCGGGGTGTAGTTTACGTTGGAACAGGCGAAGAGCTCGTTGATGAGGTTTTCCATCTCGTCGTTTCCCATTATCTGTCCCTGCGGGATGGCAGAATGGCGTGCCATACTGAAGGCTATCGACTTCTTTATCTCCTCTATTCGGCTGCCGGCTTTGTCGATGGCTTCACCGACCATGTCGTGAATCATGGCCACAATGTCAAGTCCCTCAAGTCCGGAGGGAATGCCGTTCACGGCAAAGCTGTTGCCGCCAAGGTCGGTAAGCTCGAAGCCTACATGCTCGAGCTCGGGGATGATACGCGACACGATGACCGACTCGGAGGGCGAAAAGGTAACTACTTCGGGAAAGAGAACTCTCTGACAGCCTGCCGATTCCGACGACATGCGTGCCATGAAACGCTCATAACGTATGCGCAGGTCGGCACGGTGCTGGTCGATAATCATCAGTCCCGACTTAACGGCTGTCATGACATACCTGCCCTTATATTGATAATGGGCGGGCGACTTCTCGGCGATAATGTCGTCTGACGGCAGGCGGTTGCCCATATCCTCGTCATCTTCGGCTGGAGGAAGAGCGAAGAGGGAGGCGTCGGCGGAACGGTGCGCAGCTCCGGCATCCTCATATAGCGTTTGCCACTTGTCGGGCACGTGCCCGGGGGCATTCGGCATAGCCTTGAAAGGATTATATGACGGATTGAATGACGGTTCGGGCGGAGCCACACTGCGCGTCGAGTCGAACACGGGAATGTCGGGACGTCCCTCGGTGTCGAAGTCGATGGAGGGCACCTCGCAGAACAGTCCGATGGCATCCTTAACCGCAGCCGTAAGAATTTGCCATATGGCTTGCTCGTTTTCAAACTTTATTTCCGTCTTCGTGGGGTGTATGTTTACATCAATGTCTGCCGGCTCCACATCGAAATAGATGAAGTAAGGCACCTGCATGCCCACAGGCAAAAGGCGCTCAAAGGCGTTCATCACAGCCTTATGGAAATAGGGATGCTTCATGTATCTGCCGTTTACAAAGAAATACTGGTGCGCCCCCTTCTTGCGCGCCGACTCCGGCTTGCCCACAAATCCGCTGATACGGCAGATGGATGTATCGACATTTACCGGCAGGATATCTTGATTGAAGCGTTTGCCGAACACGTCGGATATGCGTTGGCGCAAACTTCCGGCGCGCAGGTTGAGCATCTCCGAGCCGTTGCTCTGCAGAGTAAACGAGATGGAAGGATATACGAGTACGATGCGCTCATAAGCCGCGAGGATATTGTTGAGCTCGGTAGCGTTGGTCTTTAGGAATTTTCTTCGCGCCGGGACATTGAAAAAGAGGTTCTCTACAAGGAAATTGCTGCCCACAGGACAGGCTACCGGCTCCTGGCTTGTGACGCGCGAGCCCGATATGCAGATGTGTGTGCCCACATCGTCGGTGGCCATGCGTGTCTTCAGTTCCACCTGCGCCACGGCGGCTATCGAAGCCAATGCCTCGCCGCGGAATCCCATTGTACGCAGGGCAAAGAGATCGTCGGCCTTGCGTATCTTCGACGTGGCATGGCGTTCGAACGCCAGGCGCGCATCGGTATCCGACATGCCCTTCCCGTCGTCGATAACCTGTATGGCTGTGCGTCCGGCATCGGTAACAATGACACTTATGGTCTGTGCGCCGGCATCGATGGCGTTTTCTACAAGTTCCTTTATCACCGAGGCGGGGCGTTGTATCACCTCTCCGGCGGCAATCTGGTTGGCTACCGAGTCGGGAAGCAGTTGTATTATATCACTCATAAAGAAAATTCTGTTTTGTATTATGCGCCTTTTAGCCCATAAATATATATCGTATGACCAGCAACAAGGCGAGGAGCGCCACTATCAGCACCGTGTTCCCTGCCCTGCCCCACACCGAACGGCTGTTCTTGCGGCGCAACTGCTCACTGCGTGTGGTGAAGGTTCCGCGCAGTGCGTCACGTGGCTGCTGTGCGTCTGCCTGCATTCCGAGTTCGCGCCGGGCTCGCGCCTCAATGTCGAGAAGCCTCTGCCTGCGCTCGTCGGCATATATCATAGGGTGATGGAAGCGTCGCGGACGTATGTTTGTAAATGGAAACATCATTGCTGGGGTTCTTCCGTTGCAACCGGATCTGCGATATCGGCGGCGCTGTCGGCTGTTGCGGGCGTATCGGAGGGTTTGACTTCAGTAGCAGAATCGGCTGCTGCGGGTTGTGCAGCGACGGCTGTGGTATCCGTGTTCACCGTATTGTCTGCCTGTACCGGCTTTTCTGTACTACTGCCGCTGCTCTTCTTCAACTTCTGCAGCGGGGCACTGCGGCGCTTTTGCTCTTTGAGTTCGGTGCCGGCTTTTTTGCCTCTCCAGTTGAATATATCATCCTTGTCAAGCGGGCGCACATAGTCGAACCACGCATAATTGGGCAGGAACTTCTTGTCCGGCGGTATCTGCGACATCGGATAAAGCGTGCCCTCGGCCTTTGGCATCCATATCTTCTGCATCTTGCGGTTCTCAAGAAACATCTTCAGCTGCGAAGTCTCCGTGTAATTAAGTCCGATGAGAGCACCGTCACTGTCATCTACGGGATAATATACTATCTGCACGTTGTCGTTTGCATCGGCTTCATACACCTCGCCGTTCTCAAAGAATGCAAACATCTCTTTAGAAGACACCTGGTTGAAGTGAACAGAGTCGGGCATCTGCTCCACCGACAATGCCTGCCCTATGACATGTGCACGGTCGATGGTGGAATCGCCCATATATACCTTTATTACCTCGCCGAGCAACTGCTGGTTGAGGTTCCAGACTATAGGGTCACGGTACATGGTGAGGCAGGAATCGCGGCTGTCGAACACGAGCGAGTCGCACACAGCCTGCACATCCACCCTGTAAGCCCGTACCTTATGGTAGCCGTGGAGCTTGCGGTAGACGGAGTCGGTGTTGATATTGAAAGTAAAAATCTTGAAAGTGTCGGCGTGCATATATAGAGAATCCTTCTGCGAATAGTCTATAGCCACAGCCTTATCGGTAGCCATGCCGTAACCGGTAAGCTCATTGTAGAAACAATAGTCGGCGGTAAGCATGTTCTTGTTCAGCGTATCGGTGTACACTACATTCATGAAAGCCTCGCTCGTGCCGCCCACCTTGTCGTAATAAACGCTGTCGCCTACTATTATCTTGCCTCCGTCCTTTATCACGGAACGGTCAAAGAGCTGCGCCCTGTCGGTCTGCGTATTGTAGTATCCGTTCTCCGTGTAGATGTGGCTGGTTCCTGACAATATGTCGGACGGTCCGGTGACGTGGGCGAGCGATATCTTCGTGTCATAATACAGTGTGTCGGAGGTTATCACATAGTCTTCTCCGCGCATCTTCACACTGAAATTGAACACCGCCTGCTTGGTCTCGGTGTTGTACTCGCCCCAGTCGGATGTAAGAGTGGCTTTCTTGTCTACGAGCTTGCCGCCTTCAAAATAATACGCGTTGCTGTAGAGCCTGTCGTAATTGAGGCTGTCGGTATAGAGTGTCGATTCGCGGTTCTTCAGCACCACATTGTATCTCGCCATGCACATCAGCTCATCGCCGTCGTAGTAGGCGTAATCGCAAAAAAGCGAGAGCGTATCGCCCTGATACATCCTCACATTGCGGAAAGCCTCAAACGAGTTTGACTTTTCGTAGAAATGTGCGCTGTCGCAATAGAGAGTGGCGCCCTGATGGCGGAAAGCCACATTGCCGTTAAGTATCTGTGCATCGGGATTGCGGTATCTGTCGAAGCTCAACTCGTCGGAATGCAGAAGATATACGCGGTTGTTCTCGTAAGTGGTCGTATCTTTCGGCGTTGATGTCTTCCGCTTCTTCGTCTGCTGCCCTTTGGTTGCAGGTTTCTTGTCGCCGACAGGTCTTTGTGAACTGACTGCACATAATCCAAAAAGGCATAGAACCACAAAGAGAATGATTCTATGCCCGTTTTTCAGTCTGCTTATTATGTGATTCAATGTCATTTAATCCAGCCTTGATATTCGAAATTGCAGTTCTTGTACTTTTCGTTCACCCTTACATAGGTGGATTTTATCTTGTTTATCACCCAGTTGTGGATGGTTTCTTCGCGCCGTTTGGCAAGCACCACATCTTTCATTACCTGGAAATCTTCTGTGATTGTGGCTTTATGACCGTCCACCCTGCTCTTCAGCTTGACGATGGCACACACGGTCTTGCCTCTCCTGTTTATCATCTCGAACGGTGCCGAGACGTCGCCGGGCTGCATTTTGTCCACCATCTTCGCCACTTCCGACGGTAGGTCCTGCATCTCAAAGCGTGATGTGCGTGTGCGACCGTCATCGCTGGCGTTGGTCATGAGCCCGTAGTTGTTGCGTGTGTCCTTGTCGTCAGAAATTACCGACGCGCCGTCCTCGAAAGTAAACTTGCCGGCATTTATGTCGGTGCGTATCGAGTCGAGACGGGCAAGCGCCTGCGATATGGATTCGTCAGAAACCCTCGGCTTGCGCAGTATATGGCGTACCTTTACCTTGTCGCCACGTTTGTCTATGAGTTGGATGATGTGGAATCCGAATTCGGATTCCACTATTTTAGATATCTTTTTCGGGTCGGTAAGATTGAATGCCACTACCGAGAACGCCGGATCGAACACTGCACGTCCCGTATAGTCAAGCTCACCGCCGCGTCTTGCCGAACCGGGGTCTTCCGAATAAAGGCGTGCAAGCGTAGCAAACGACGACTCGCCACTGGTAATGCGCTCCGTATAGTCACGCAGTTCGTCCTTGATACGGTTTATCTCCTCCTGTTCTATTACCGGTGTCTGTGTGATAATCTGCACCTCCACCACTGTCGGCACGTAGGGAATGCTGTCGGCCGGAAGGTCTTTGAAGAACCGGCGCACTTCCGCCGGCGACACTTTGATGTTCTTCACCAGATGCTCGCGCATCTTTTCCACCGTCAGGCGGTCGCGCAAGGGGTCGTGCAGCTCATTGCGCAGCTGTGTGATACTTGCCTTCTTGTATTCCTCGAGCTTTTCTCTCGAGCCGGCAAGTCCCGTCCAGTATTCGATATATTGCTCTACCGACTCCGAAACATCCGCCTCCGTAACCTCGATACTGTCGATGGCAGCCTGATGCAGGAAGAGTTTCTGCACCGCAAGCTGTTCTGGAATCACGCAATCCGGGTCACCTTTCCATCTCGTGCCTTCCTGTTCTGCCTGCAAGCGTGCAGCCTCCACATCCGATTTCAGTATAGGCTCGTCGCCCACCACCCATATCACTTCGTCGATGATGCTGCGTTCGTTTGCTATCGTGCTGTCGGTAGCAAGGCTTTGCGCCTGCATGGTCTCCATTCCGAGAGCCATTGCAAAAGCACACGCGCCCAATCGCAATATTACCGTTCTCTTCATTTGTCAGTTATGCTTGTTTACTGTCATGAGCACGTCAGACTTCACTTCAACTGCATATTTCCTGCGCAGTTCAGCCACCCATTCCTTCTCGAGAGCTTCCTGATAATCGGCGGTGACAAGTCCTTTCACGTCGGTATAGTCTTCCGGTCCTTTCTTCAGAATCTTGCCGTAAGTGGCATCGATAGGATAATCCTTGAGTGGCGTGGCTGTGGTATCCACTTTGAAGACGTCATGATCTACGAGAGCGTTATCGCCCTTCTTGAAGAGACCTTTCTCCACGCGTATGCGTATTATGGAGTCATTGTTGAATGTCTTGCGCAGAGCGTCAGCCCATTCGTTGAATTTCAGTTTCTTGACGCAGTCTTTTACGGCTTTCACATCGCTTTCCACCTTCACGTGATAAGCCATACCTTTGAATCTCGGCTCGTCCCACGCATATTTCTTCTTGTTCTTTTTAAAGAAAGCAGCAAGTCCGGCCTCATCCTTGGCAGCCTTGTCCCATACCGTGCGGTTGCTTATTTCGTAGAGCAGCAGTCCGTCATGATATTCCTGTATGAGGTTTTTCAGTTCGTTGTCGCCAGCCTGCAACGAGTCGGCGCGTCGTTCCATGAAATCGCTTTTGGAGATAGCGGCAGCATTTGCGAGCGTATCGATTTTCTTATCGATTATTCGTTCGCGTATTCCGCGCTGTTCTATGAAGCGCATGATGTTTGCGCGCAGCGAATCGTAAGGTTCGAGTTGCTTGCGCTCTTTCATGAGCACTATGTGATAGCCGGCGGGAGACAGGAAAGGCTCGCTCATCTCTCCTGGCTGGAGGGCATAAGCCTTGTCTTCAAACTCTTTCAGCGTCTGATTTGGTCCTATCCACGGCAACACGCCGCCGTTACGTGCAGTGCCGGCATCCTGCGAGAGTTGCTTGGCAAGCAGTCCGAAGTCGGCACCGCCTTTCAGTGCGCCGTATATGGAGTCTATTCGCACCTTGGCTTTCTCTATTTCGTCCTGCGATGCCTGTTGCATTACCTGCAGGAAGATGTGTGCGGGCTTTATGAGTCCGCGTTCTCCAATGCTGGCCTTGGTGTCTTCATATATCTTTATTGCCTCCTGCTCCACATCATCGTCGGTAATGAGTGTAGGACGAATCTGCTGGTCGCGGTATTGTGCAAATTCCTTCTTGAAAGACGGCAGCGTATCAAGTTGGGCATCGATGGCAGCAGCCACCTTCAGCTTGTAGTTGATGAACAGTTCTACATATTCCTCAACGCTTTTTTTGTCTATTACGCCTTCGGTATTGTTCTTATTGTATGAGTATTCAAATTCCGAGCGTAGCACCGGTGTGCCGTTGATGGTCATAATCACCGGGTCTTGCTGTGCATTTGCCACTCCACATATCATGAGCAGGGCGGCAAAAAGAGATGTTCTTTTCATTACTATATATAAATAATGTGTATTTGTCAGTCGTTGGGACGTGAATAATTGGGAGCTTCGCTTGTTATTGCGATGTCATGCGGATGGCTTTCCATGACGCCGGCGTTGGTGATGCGTGTAAACTTGGCATCGTGGAGTTTCTCTATGCTTGCAGCTCCGCAGTATCCCATACCAGAGCGCAGTCCTCCCACCATCTGATAGATAACCTCCTGTACCGTTCCTTTGTACGGCACTCGTCCGGCTATTCCCTCGGGTACAAGTTTCTTTGCCTCCTTTGTATCGCCCTGGAAGTAGCGGTCTTTCGAACCGTTTTTCTGTTCCATGGCTTCGAGCGAGCCCATACCACGGTAGCTTTTGAATTTACGTCCGTTGAAGATTATAGTTTCTCCGGGGCTTTCTTCCGTTCCTGCCACGAGCGAGCCTATCATCACCGAGCTTCCTCCGGCAGCCAATGCCTTCACCACATCGCCCGAGTAGCGCAGTCCGCCATCGGCTATGAGAGGCACTCCCGTACCCTGCAGTGCGCTGTAAACGTCGTATACTGCGCTCAGTTGCGGTACACCGACACCAGCCACCACGCGTGTGGTGCAGATGGAGCCCGGTCCGATACCCACCTTCACGGCGTCGGCACCGTTTTCCACGAGCAGGCGTGCTGCTGCGCCGGTAGCCACGTTGCCAACCACGATATCCACATTAGGGAATGAAGCCTTTGCCTCTACAAGCTTTTCTATGACGAATTTGGAATGGCCGTGAGCAGTGTCTATCACTATTGCATCGGCTCCGGCATCCACCAGCGCCTGCATTCTCTGCAGAGTGTCGGCAGTTACGCCCACTCCGGCAGCCACGCGCAGACGGCCCTTGCTGTCCTTGCATGCCATGGGCTTGTCTTTGGCTTTGGTAATATCCTTATATGTGATAAGCCCCACGAGATGGTTGTCCTTGTCCACCACGGGGAGTTTCTCTATCTTGTTTTCCTGTAGTATCTGTGCAGCGGCGGCGAGGTCGGTCTTTTGGTCGGTGGTTACAAGATTGTCTTTCGACATTACGTCGTCCACCTTTTTGTCGAGATGACGCTCGAAGCGCAGGTCACGGTTGGTGACAATGCCCACCAGGCGGTTGTCTTCGTCCACCACGGGAATACCTCCGATATGGTATTCAGCCATCATGTCAAGAGCATCCTTTACTGTAGAGCCGCGACGGATTGTCACGGGGTCGTATATCATACCGTTCTCAGCACGTTTCACTATTGCCACATGGCGTGCCTGGTCTTCTATGGTCATGTTTTTGTGAATCACACCGATACCTCCTTCGCGTGCTATGGCAATGGCCATCTGCGATTCCGTAACGGTGTCCATGGCTGCAGTGACAAACGGTATATTCAACTCGATGTTACGTGAGAAGCGTGTCTTGAGCTCCACTGTCTTTGGTAACACTTCCGAGTAAGCTGGGATTAACAGGACGTCGTCAAATGTCAAGCCGTCCATCACGATTTTATCTGCAATAAAAGATGACATAAATGAATACTTTAAAAATTATTGCGTGCAAATTTAGTATAAAATATTCACATTTATTCCTGTTTTCGCCTTTTTCTTGCTGAATTAATACGTTTTAACCCTATTATAACATCGTTCCGACACAGACTGCCAACCAGCCTGTTTTACACCGAAAAATCATTATATTTCATATCTGTTTCGTCTGTCTGCGGGGCTTATTGCAATCGCTTCGGCGAAGGCATAGCGGGCTATGTCGGGATGAAGCGGGAAGCAGGATGGTGCGAAGACGTCAAGGAATGGGCGGCAAGGAATAATAAAAAGACGGCAACAGCGTTATAAACATGTAAAGGAAACATGGCTATAAGACATGGCGATAATAGAAATAAATTCTCTCAATCAGGAGGGCGTGGAGGTGTTCGGCACGCTCACGGAGGCGCAGTTGCGCAACCGTATGGAACCGGACAAGGGCATATTCATTGCCGAGAGTCCCAAAGTAATACGCGTGGCACTCGATGCGGGCTACGAACCGTTGTCTCTGCTATGTGAGCGGCGGCACATAACAGGCGATGCTGCCGATATCATTGCACGCATAGGCGATATTCCGGTATTCACAGGCTCACGCCAACTGCTTGCCGAACTCACAGGATACGTGCTCACGCGCGGAGTGTTGTGCGCCATGCGCCGCAAGAAGCAGTCTACCGTAGAGGACGTATGCCGCGGAGCGCGCCGCATAGTGGTCATTGATGCCGTGACAGATACCACAAACATTGGTGCCATATTCCGTTCGGCGGCGGCTTTGGGCATCGATGCCGTACTGCTCACCGCCGACTCGTGCGACCCGCTCAACCGCAGGGCTGTGAGGGTTTCCATGGGTTCGGTGTTTCTTGTGCCGTGGACATGGCTCACGGAGCCGGTACAGAGTCTCAACAGATATGGGTTCCGCACAGCTGCAATGGCTCTCACCGACAATTCTGTTCCGCTCGACCATCCGTCACTTGCCGCCGAGCCACGGCTTGCCATAGTAATGGGAACCGAGGGCGACGGACTGCCGCACAACACCATTGCCGCTGCCGACTATGTGGTACGCATTCCTATGGCTCACGGCGTTGATTCGCTCAATGTGGCAGCTGCCTCGGCTGTGGCTTTCTGGCAGTTGTGCACACGCAGGCAGTAAGTTTTATATATATTATATATAAATGTACGCGCGCGAGGGAGAATTTATTACTCCACAAACCGCCACGCCACCGAGTCGAACAGTCCGCGGTCGGTGAGCTTCAGTTCGGGAATGACGGGCAGACACATGAACGCCATGGTTATGAACGGCGACTTCAACCCGCAGCCCGCGCGTCTCACCGTGTCTCTCAACAGCGAACTGCGGTATGCTATCTCATGTCCGCCGAGCGGCGATATGAGTCCGCCTATAGGCAGGGCTATATCGGTCATCTCCTCACCGGCTATCGCTACCTCTCCACCTCTCATTTCTATTATACGGTTGATGGCTTTCACTATATATTCGTCCGAAGAGCCTATTGCCACTATGTTGTGGCAGTCGTGTGCCACCGAGCCTGCCATTGCTCCGTCTGCTATGCCGAAGCCGCGCACATGCCCCACCACCGGTCGGGCATTTTTCTTGTAGCGGTTGTACACCACAATCTTCTGCACCTCGTTCCACGGATAGTGCATGTCGTGAAGCGGATTGCCTGTCACCTTCACCACGTCGTGTGTGGTAAGCAGACTGCCGTCGTAGGCTCTGATGATGTGTGCGGTGTCGCCGCTGTTAAGTGTCATGCTTATGGCTGATGCGTCGATAGGTTCGGCAACGAAGCGGTTGGGATAATTGTCAAGAATGGCCATCTGGTTGCTTATCGACTTCGACTGCGATTGTATAGTACTGAGGTATGAGTTGCAGTTGTACACCTCTTTCCCTTTTATCACGGTGCTCAGCACTCGGAAATGCGGTGTCAGGTTGTCTACCGAGATGAAGTTGGCGGCATCGCCTTCCTGCAGCAGTCCCCATGAGAGGCGGTAGTGCCGCTGCGGCGTTACGCCTCGAGCTTTGCCATCACCTCCTTGTCGTCTGCCAGCACACCCGGATAGTTCATCATCTCTCCGAGAAAGCCTATGTCGTCGCGCTCCATCAGCCGGCTTATGTCGTCGCTGCCGAGGCATGCGCCGCTCGTCTCTATGTCCGGGCTGCACGAAGGCACGCACGAGGGGGCTCCGAAGAGATAGGTAGCGCGGTGGGCGGAAAGCACAAGAAACATGGCAAGAAAATATCCGAAGTCGTTCAGGTTAAGACCGTTTCTCCTTGCCGTCACCTACGTTTCTGTCCGGCATACGCAAAGATTCATCTTGGACTGCCGATGCCTTTCTTATACAAGATGAAATGAGTGCGACATCCGAGGCTCGTAACTGCACTTAATGAAAGTTAATTTGTAAAGATATTTGGTCGAAT
>CAMTJK010000100.1 GCA_947072805.1 uncultured Prevotella sp. | reverse complement strand
GACCAAATATCTTTACAAATTAACTCTTATTAAGTGCAGTTACGAGCGCCTGTCGTCAGTCATATTTTGTCGCGTGCTTTACCCCCAATAGGTAATCAGACCGCGAAAGGTATTCTCCGCAATGATATCAAATTACTTGCACGAATCATCCGTCATACGAAATAATTCTGTAACTTTGCGCTCTGTGACCAAAACGATAGGTGTTCGTAATAGTTTTTGCAATCAGATACTATAAGGTTACAACAGCTGTTGCAGATCACGGAATTTGCATATACTTGTAATTTCTCGTACGCTAATATATATATATGTATAAGAGGACATGCTGAAGAGAGAGACCTATGGCGAGATGATGCGCTTCGTAATTGTGGGAGGAGTGGCTACTCTGCTGCATTACGTCATATATTGGCTGCTGCTCGGACTTATGACAGCAGGCATTGCCTACACTATAGGCTATCTTATAAGTTTTGTATACAACTATATTATGACCACCGTCTTCACGTTCCGGAGTAAGACATCGTGGCGCAACGGGATAGGATTCTGCATGGCTCACGCCGTAAACTACCTTCTCCACATCGCTCTCCTGCATGTCTACCTGCATTTCGGTGTGCCCGAATGGATAGCGCCGCTGCCGGTGTATGCCGTTGCCATCCCGGTAAACTTCCTCTTGGTAAGATTCGCGTTTAAGAGTGGGTTGAACAAAAAGGCTGAAGAGTAGATATGAGGGTCTGGAGCGTATATGTTTTCATGACAGTGGTGTTGGCTGTAATGTTGTTTTTCAACATCACCACACCTCCCACCTTGTCGGATGATTTGCTTTACAAGTTTGTTTGGACAGCCGATGATATGTCGCCGAGAGAGCAAATAGGTGGTGTGGCAGACATTTTCCGTTCGCAGATTGTACACTATCAGGTGCAGAATGGTCGCGTGATAGTACATTCCGTAGCGCAGTTCTTTATCGGGCTTGTGGGTAAAAACGCCTTTAACATCGTCAATGCACTGCTGTTTTGTATCCTTGTCCTGTTGTGTGCAAGGTTTGCAGTGCCCCTCGGCACGCAGTTGCAGTATGCGGGGCAGCGACGTCCGGCTTGCCGGCACGATGGCTTTGCGGCTGTAGTCTTTTCTGTCTTCATTCTTTTCGTCCTTATTCCCGGTTTTCAGGATGCTTTTCTCTGGTTTGTGGGCAGTTTCAATTACCTGTGGACTGCCGTGGCTGTAGTTCTTTTCGTGAATTATTTTTATCGTGCCAAGGAACAGCCATTCTCATCCTCATGTCTTCTTGTCTGTCCGTTGGCATTGCTCGCCGGCTGGACGCACGAAGGGCTGACGCTGCCTTTGTCGCTCGCTTTCATCCTTTGGCTTGTGGTGGAGCGCGGCAAAGCTTTGCGCAGTAGTGCCCTTCCTGCCGTAATATGCTTTATTGCCGGTATGATGCTGTGCGTATTGTCGCCGGGTACGGTGTTGCGTGCATCGGCATCCGATGCCACCCTTTTGCGTCGCCTGCTGTTGGGCGGATATAACATGTTGGTCTTTGTCCGCGTGCTGTGGGTGCTGCTTGTGGCAACACTCGTATTGTGGGTGCGCAGGCGCAGTACGTTTGTCAGGGAGTTTGCGCGGCACTACGAACTGTGGTTCGCCCTCTTGCCTGCCTACGGCATAATACTCGTTTGCGCCCAGACCGAATCGCGTGTGTGCTTCCATGCCGAGCTCATTGCCACGCTGTTGCTCATGCGTCTGATCTTTATGTTCAACATAAGGCGCGTACGTACTGTGACCATTACCGCGGCTTGTGCCCTGATGACGGCTGTCGTAGTGGCGGTATCGGGCTTTGCCTTGGCTAATCATGCCGGTTACAGGTATCAGTCGGAGCAGCAGCTGGACCCCCATACATATATAATAAAGGTGAGACATCTGCCCGTTACCGGCTCAAAACCATTCGATGCCCTTGTAAACCGATACGTCAAGCCCTCTGTTCAGTTCGGTTTCTATTCCTGTTATCAGGGTTTCGACACATCGGACATCAATCTGCGCAGTGCCGCCGCAGCTTTTGGAAAGCCCGGTATGATTTATCTCCCATGCGACATAGCTGCAGCCGTGGCTGCCGACAGCGTTTCTTGCGGAGTGGCACGCTATGATGCCTATGGCGAGATGGGTGTGATGCGTTTGCCGGAGGGGCGTACCGCAGCCTCAATGCAGTTCGGGCTGAAGAGCCTGGACGAGGTGGATGTGCCGTTATATAAACGTTTTGCCACATTCAGGGGAGATGATTATACGTTGCCGGAAGACAAGTACAAGACGGTGAATATATGTGGAAGAAATTATCTTCTCTTTGCAAGACCCCTTCCGGATGTACGTAACCGTACAAAGAAGATAAGTGTTAAATTAAACCCAAGACAGTCGTAAGAAGTTAAAGACCGCCTTGGGTTGAAGTTCTAAAGGTAAAAAAGTGCCAATCAGTCGTTGGCAAGTGCGTAGAAAAGTTTGTCGAGAGCCGTATCGGCATTGCCTGTTTCGCTTAGCAGGGTGACAAACTTGCTTCCTATTATGGCTCCGGCAGCGTTGCTCTGTGAGCTTTCCAGTGTCTGCTTGTTGGATATACCGAAACCAATCATGCGCGGATTGCGCAAGTTCATGCCGTTTATGCGTCTGAAATATTCCTGTTTGGCTTCGTCGAAGCTCTTCTGTGTGCCGGTGATGGCAGCCGAAGATACCATATATATAAAGCCGTCAGTGTGCTCGTCGATGAATCTTATACGTTCCTCCGATGTCTCGGGAGTGATGAGCATGATGATGCGCAGGTCGTAACGGTCGGCAACGGGTTTCACGTAGTCAAGATAATCCTTGAATGGCAGGTCGGGGATGATGGCACCCGACACTCCGCTGTCCACGCAGCTCTTGCAGAATTCCTCTATTCCGTATTGCATTATGGGGTTGAGATAGCCCATAAGCAGAAGCGGTATGTTCACCTCGTCCTTGATTTCCTTCAGTTGATTGAATATTATGGAGAGTGTCATGCCGTTGTGCAGGGCACATGTGGCTGCATTCTGAATAACAGGTCCGTCCGCCATAGGGTCGCTGAAAGGTATTCCCACCTCTACCATGTCGATGCCCCGGCGCTCCATGGTTCTTATCACGTCTGCAGTACCCTCAAGAGAAGGGCAGCCGGCACAGAAATATAGTGAAAGAAGTTTCCTATCTTTGTTTTCGGCAAAAAGTCTGTTTATCTTGTTCATAATCGAATTAGTTTAAGTCATATTCTATAAATTGGCTTTTATTTTGTACTTCTGCAGTGCATCCGTTTTCTACTTTACCTTGCATTGCCGAGTGCTTCCATGAATTTCCTTATTGCGTCTGCATCCTTTAAGCCCGGCTCGGCCTCAAACCGCGAGTTGAGGTCGATGCCCGCAAAGGCAGGGTGGTGGAAACTCCTTATCCGTTCTGCATCATCCGGACCTATGCCGCCGCTAAGCAGGAACGGCTTCTTGCCCTTGTAATGCTGCAATATGCTCCAGTCGAACTGCCTGCCGCTTCCACCCACGCATTTGCATCGTGTGTCGAAGAGAAATAACTCCACGCAATCCTCATATTCGTGGCATCGTTCGAGGTCCTCGGCACTTTCCACGCTTATGCTTTTTATGAAGCTGATGTTTGGACATATGTCGTTACAGAGGGTGGCGCGCAGGTTCTTTATAAATGTCGGCGTCTCGTTGCCATGCAGTTGTATGTAGTCCAGACGGTAGTTTACTGCGCGTGTGATGATATTCTGTGCCATGTCGTCCACAAAGACGCCGACCCTCTTCACCTCGTTGCCTGTGCATTTGCCGTCAATAGAGGTGCGGTCGGGTATGATGCCGGCACCTGTAGGAATCATTTTTACGTAACGCGGTGAATGTTTCCAGAATATCAGTCCTATGAAATCTACTCCCAGCGAAGCCACCTCTGCGATATTTTCGCCGCAGCGCATTCCGCACACTTTTATAATCATTGTCTTCTCCTTATATTTCCTCTATAAAATTCTTCAATGCCATGCCCGGCGATTCTGTTTTCATGAAATTCTCGCCAATCAAGAAACCTCTGTAACCTGCCAATCGCAGACTTCTCACTGTCTCCGGATTGGAAATGCCGCTTTCACTCACCTTTATCGCATCGGCAGGCAGTAGCGAGGCAAGGCGGAATGAGTTTTCCACGTCGGTAATAAAGGTGCCGAGATTGCGGTTGTTTATGCCGCAGAGGTCTGGTTCCGTCTCTGCATATTCGGTCTCCCGCTCGTTGTGCATCTCAAGCAGAACTTCGAGCTGTAGCTCGTGAGCCATGTCCGTAAGCGAGCGGCACTCGCTATTCTTCAGGTCGGCTGCAATCAGGAGTACTGCCGATGCTCCGCACAGCCTCGCCTGGAACAGCTGGTATTCATCAACAACGAAATTCTTGTAAAGAATGGGTATGGTCACACCTGATTTCCTTGCTTCCGTGATAAAGGCATCGCAGCCCCCGAAGTATTTTTCATCCGTAAGTATGCTCACAGCCGAGGCTCCGTTGCTTTGGTAGGCGAGTGGAATTTCGGCAGCTTTGCCCTCTTCCTTTATCCATCCTTTGGAGGGCGACTTGCGCTTGAACTCGGCAATGATGCCGCTTCCCGATTCTGCCAGGGCTTTGCGCAGTGATGCCGTTTCGCCACCCAGTATCTTTTCTACACGCGAATGAATCTCACGCTCGGGCAGAATCTTTTTCATCGTTTCCACCTCGACACGTTTCCATGCCACAATCTCTTCGAGAATGTCTTTCATCTCTTTAGGAATTTAGTTCGACAAACTTTCTGAATGTATGCAGGGCGCGTCCGCTGTCAATGGATTCGCGTGCAATATCTATACATTCGCCGATGTCTTTCTTTCCGCGTTCAAGCACTTGTATGGCAAAAGCCGCGTTGGCAAGTACGATATTCTTTTGTGCCGGCAACGCCTTGTTCTCCAGTACGCTGTCGAAAATGCGTGCCGCCTCTTCCTCCGTCGCGCCGGCAACAAGTTCTTCCGGTTTGGCTATCTCGAAGCCGAGGTCTTGCGGTTTGAAAATCTTCTCGTAGTTGTTTGTCGTTACCTTGAAGTCGCTTGTCAGTGAAATTTCGTCGTAACCGTCAATGCTGTTTACGATGCCGTAATCAATGCCTATGCGTTGATATACATTGCTGTAAAGTCGCATCTGGTCGAGGTTTGCCACGCCGAGAAGTTGGCATTGCGGCTTTGAGGGATTCACTATCGGTCCGAGCAGGTTAAAGCAGGTCGGGAATTGCAGCGACTTGCGGATAGGCCCTACGAACTTCATGGCACGGGCAAAAAGCTGTGCATGTAGATATACAATGCCGCATTCGTTGATGCAGCGGTTCAGTTTGTCTATATCGTCGGTGAATTTTACGCCGTGATGTGCTATCACGTTCGATGCTCCGCTTGTGCTTGTTGCAGCATAGTTGCCATGTTTTGCCACCTTGTAGCCGGCTCCGGCTATTACAAAGCATGATGTTGTGGATATATTGAACGTGTTCTTGCGGTCGCCTCCTGTACCTACCACGTCGATATAGCGCTCGCAGTCGAGCGGTACAGGCACTCCGGTCTCAAGTATTCCGTCGCGAAAGCCGAGCAGTTCGTCTACTGTGATTCCTCTCATCTGCAGTCCGGTAAGCAATGCGGTGATTTGTTCGGTCGGATATTGGCTTTTTGTGATGCCTATCAGTATATTCTTTGTCTCTTCGCGTGTAAGCATCTCGTGATTGAGTATTCTGTCAAGATATTCTTTCATAGCTCTTGCATTTTTTATGTCTGTTTATGTTTTTTGTTACTTATTCCTTATATTCTATTCCGTCGAAAGCCAGTTGCTGATTATTGTTCTTCCGTCAGGTGTAAGTACGCTTTCAGGATGGAACTGTATGCCGTGTATGTTGTATTCGCGGTGTTTCAGTGCCATTATCTGCGGCGGATTGTCGTTGCTTACGGCTGTAATCTCGATGCAGTCGGGCAGGTTCTCGCTGCTCACCACCCAGGAATGATATCTGCCCATCATGAAATTCTCCGGAACACCGTCGAAGATGGCATCGTTGCCGAGATTTTTTCCTTCGGTGGCTACGCCGTGGTAGACCTCGCTGAGGTTTACGAGAGTGCCGCCGAACACTTCGGCTATGGCTTGATGTCCCAGACAAACGCCGAGCATAGGTTTGCGTCCGGCATACGTACGTATTACATCGAGCAGAAGTCCTGCTTCAGTCGGAATGCCCGGTCCGGGGCTAAGTATGATTCTGTCGAATGTCTCCAGCTCTTCTAAAGCAAATTTGTCGTTGCGCAACACGGTCACATCGTGACCCAGTTCCTTGACGAGATGACTCAAATTGTAAGTGAATGAGTCGTAGTTGTCTATGATTACTATTTTCATGTTCTTGTATTCTACATTTCTTCTGCCATTAATATAGCTCTGCGCAGGGCTCCAAGCTTGTTGTTTACCTCCTGCAGTTCATAGTCTTCGTCGCTTTTTGCCACAATTCCGCCGCCGGCCTGGAACCACAGTTCGCCATTGCGTGACACAAATGTGCGTATGGTTATTGCCTGGTTGAGGCTGCCGTTGAGTCCTATGTATCCTATACAGCCGCCGTAAGCTCCGCGATTGTGTGGCTCGTATTCGCTGATGAGTTGCATGGCTCTCACTTTCGGTGCACCGGAGAGCGTGCCGGCAGGGAATGTGTCGATGAAAGCCTTGACGCTGTCAGCGCCTTCGTCAAGCTCGCCGCTCACTCGCGACACAAGATGGATGACGTGCGAGTAGTATTGCAAATCCTTGTAGAAGTCTACTTTGACGTTGTGGCAGTTGCGGCTAAGATCGTTGCGTGCCAGATCGACGAGCATCACGTGTTCGGCGTTTTCCTTTGCGTCGTTGCGCAGATATTCCGCCCCGCGTCGGTCGACATCGGCGTCGCCTGTACGTCGTGTAGTGCCGGCAATGGGGTCGATGTAGGCCTTTCTGCCTTCTATACGGCAGTGTGTTTCGGGTGATGAACCGAAGATGCGGAATCCGCCGAAGTCAAAATAAAACAGATATGGTGAAGGATTTATGGAGCGTAGGGCGCGGTACAGTTTGAAATCGTCGCCCTCATATTTCTGAATAAAGCGTCTTGACAGTACTATTTGGAACACGTCGCCTCTCAGGCAGTGCTTTATTCCCTTGCGTATGTTCGCCTTGTGTTCCTCGTCGGTAAGTGTTGATGTCGTCTCGCCTACGGGATGAAAGCCGTATGTATTTACGTTGTGGTTGTTCATCATGCGCTGCAGATCGGCTATGTGTCCTTCCGCATCGTTTGTTTCGAGTGTGACAATGGTGAGCTTGTTGTTGAAGTGATCGAAGACGATGAAGTCCTTATATAGAATGTATATCATGTCGGGTGCATCGTTACGTTCCATCACCGTATCCTTTACGGGTATGTTTTCGAAATAGCGTACGGCGTTGAACGATGTGTAGCCGTAAAGTCCGCATATGTCGGCGTTACATCCGCTTACGTCAAACTGTGACAGAAATCCGTTGATGGCGTGGTCGGCGCGGTAGTTGCCATCAACCTTGTGCGACGAACGACTGCCGTCGGGAAAGCTGCAGACGGCCTCACCGTGACTTATAGCTACACTCGCCATAGGGTTGATGCCTATGAAGGAGCGGCTGTTGTTGCTGTCGTGATAGTCGGAACTCTCCATCAGTGCGCTTTGCGGATAAACGTCGCGCAGTCGCATATACACACCCACCGGCGTGTAGAGGTCGGCAAGGATGGTCTTTGATGTTGTCCGATATATTAATTTCTTGTCCATAGTGTTTATTTTTTGTCTTGTGAAATGTGCAATGGTCAGAAGTTTCCGTATTCTCCTGCCATGTGCTTGTTGTTGAGATAAGTCTCTACGTCCTTGTCGCCCCGTCCGCTCACGGTGAGCACCACCACATCGGTAGGTTTGAATGTCATCTTCTGCAGTGCAGCCACGGCGTGTGCGCTTTCGAGAGCCGGGATTATTCCCTCCATGCGTGTCATTTCGTAGGCAGCTTTTACAGCCTCGTCGTCATTCACGCTATATACGGTGGCACGGTGTTGCGAGGCGAGGTTGGCGTGCATAGGACCTATGCCCGGGTAGTCGAGACCAGCCGATATGCTTTCAGCCTCCATTATCTGTCCGTCGGGCGTTTGCATCACGAGTGTTCGTGAGCCGTGCAGTATGCCGAGCCTTCCGGCATGTATTGTTGCAGCCGTATGTCCGGTGTCGGCACCTTGTCCGCCGGCTTCAGCCAGCACTATGTTCACTCTTTCGTCGTCCACGTAGTGATATATGGTGCCGGCAGCGTTGGAACCGCCTCCCACACAGGCTACGAGGTAGTCGGGATAGTCACGCCCGAGCTTTTCCTGAAGCTGTTGCTTTATCTCCTTTGATATGATGCTCTGCAGTCGCGCCACCATGTCGGGGTAGGGATGTGGTCCTACGGTAGAACCTATTATATAAAAGGTGTCCTGTGGATGGCAGCACCAGTCGCGTATGGCTTCGTTCGTAGCATCTTTAAGGGTCATGTTGCCTGTGCGTACGGGGCGTACTTCAGCGCCGAGCATCTTCATTCGTTCCACGTTGGTGTGCTGTCGTTCCACGTCGAGTGCGCCCTGGTAAACCACGCAGGGCATATCCATCAGTGCGCACACCGTTGCTGTTGCCACGCCATGCTGTCCGGCACCTGTTTCGGCGATGATGCGTTTCTTGCCCATCTTTTTTGCCAGCAGTATCTGTCCGATGGTGTTGTTTATCTTGTGTGCGCCCGTGTGGTTAAGGTCTTCGCGCTTGAGATATAGCTTGCATCCGTACTTCTCGCTCATGCGTCGGGCGTAGTAGAGCGGCGATGGTCTGCCCACATAGTCGCGGAGCAGTTCCATGTATTCCTTTTGGAATTCTTCCGATTCTATTATAGGCAGATAGCTGCGCTTCAGATTTTCAACCGTGCCGTAGAGTATTTCGGGTATATAAGCACCTCCGAACTCGCCGTAATAACCTTTCTCATCAACTAAAAACGTTTTCTTCTCGTTCATTATTATATTATTCTTTATTATATATTCCTTATTAGTATATGTCGTCTGTCTGTCTCGGATAAAAGTAAGGAGGCTCGTCGCAGTATCGACGAGCCTCCTCCTTATCTGTTTCCGATAACACATGGCTGCGTTTTCCCGCGACTATTTCAATCCCGAGCTACGCCACCACCAAATGTTTTCGATTCTTTTCATATATTGTTTGTCGTATTTATGTTATGCTGCAAAGGTATATCATTTTCTTTTAATCTGCAAACAAATCGTGCGGTTTCTTATAAAAATGAAAGAAAAAAGTTCGTTTTGCCTACCTTTTGTAATTATATTCTGCCTCTTTTATGATAGAAATACAATTTTTATACTCCAAAACTTTGATATGACAACTTTATCTGCTTTTATCGGCCTGATGACAGATGTGGGTTTTATGTCATAATACGCTGACAGATTTGGCGACTATTCAAATTCGTAATGGAGGATTGTTTTCAGTCCGGGCATGCTAAGGTAGGTGGATTTTACTCCCCAGATGTATATGACCCTGTGCCAGTGCTCGGGATGATCGACGAGATTGAGCTCCCTTTTAATGTCATCGAAGTCAGTAAGGCACACGGGCAGCAGATCGTCTTCGGTAAAACCGTCATATTCGCCAGGCTTGTCTCCCGCCCTGTATATGGTGTCAGTCAGCACAAGCGATGTCTTGCTTTCAAACGGAGGACCGGCTATGGTGTTCCAGATGGTGCGTGAGGTAGAACCGAAAATGTATCCTCTCACAACCAGCATACTGCCCAATGGAGCCTGAATGGCACCTTCTACGTTTACAAAAGTGAAGGCATCATAATCGATAGTTATGCTGTCATGCCATCCGTCGTATTCCGTTTCTGTTTTGCTGGGGGCTTTCTCTGCTTTCTCCTCATCTTCCGCCTCTATCTTCTGACAGCCGCCGAGACAGAAAAACAGTGACATTATAATGAATGTAAAGATGCTCTTTCTCATGATGATGCCGTATTCTTGTTGTGTGGTCAGGCAAATTTAATACAAATCGGCTTTTCTTGCAAGCCAGGAGGGTGTTTTTGTAAAGATGCAATTCGGATTTTAGAATACAATGCCTGCTTTTGGACTAAAATATAATGACATATTTGGGTTAAAAACCGGAGGTTTTCCATATTTTAACCTAAAATATTTGTTTTTTATCACATTAAAACCTATATTTGCCACAGATAAGATTGCATCCACTGTTGTCGATGACCTTATCAATTCCGAGGTTGGCAGCGTCCTGCGCCAACCTCTTTTTCTTGTCCGGAGTGTTGCCCTTGCCCTTTGTCAATGTAGCAAAAGTCTTGTCATAGCGGTTTTGCAGCGTTTCAAGTCGCTCGCCGTGAGTTGCGGATGCTTGCGCATGCTACCACGTTCAACGGTCTTTATAACCTTGAAACCGCTCCATTTCAGAATCTCTTTCAGTGCGTTTGCCGTGCCGCGACTTTGTTTGAAGATGATGTTGAATGGAAAAATAGTGTTGCAGACAGTCACAATCACCGCCCTCTTTCCTTTGTGCAGAGGTTGCGGCATGCCGCTTTCGCTCTCGCCCATCAAGCCGTATACCATGCGGTCGAAGAGCATTTTTAGTTGTCCGGGCATGTTTCCCCAATAGCAAGGTGCACCTATCACCATACTGTCGGCACGCTTTATGAGTTGCATCACGTTCAGACTGTCGTCCGCCGGCAGACAGCATTCCTTTGCTGTACGGCATTTCATGCAGCCGATGCAGGGCTTAACATTGAGCTCCGAGATGTTTATCAGTTTCACCTCTGCTCCAGCTTCTTCTGCTGTGAGCTTCATTTCCTTTAGCATATGTGCTACATTGCCGTTCTTTCGTGGGCTGCCGTTGATGATGAGTATCATTGTTCAAGTGGGTTGGTGGTAGATTCTCTTTGACGATTCCTGTTGGCGACTATATATTTAGCTCGGACTTTACGAAATATAGGTATCTGTAACTTTAGTGTTCAGAGATATCTGTTGTAACATTAATTGTGCCGCGATGACAGTGCGATTACAAATCGACAAATGTTACGGTCACAGAACGCAAAGGTACAGAATTATTTTGTACGGCAGTATGATTGCTGCAAGTAATTTGAAATTATCGCGGATAATACCTTTCGTGGTCGAATGACCTATTGAGTAAAAGTCTGCGATAAAACATAACTGACGGAAGGGTACTCGTAACT
>CAMTJK010000099.1 GCA_947072805.1 uncultured Prevotella sp. | reverse complement strand
GCTCCCTATTTGAGAGTAAAAACGCCAATTTTCGCGTCGTAGGTTACAAATCGAGGTTTGGGTGCCTATTAACACACGTTAAAGTAAAGATTTTTCTAAAAAGTAAATAAATGTTATACGTACAAAAACCCAAACCGGTCATCAGACCAATTTGGGTTTATATCTGTTAGGGTTAAAGGGAAGCTTATTTCCCCTTTGCCATGTATGTTTTGTCAGACTTTATGGACACTCCGCCTTTGCCGCGCTTGGTGAAGGTGAGACAGTCGAGCTTTATGGAGTGGCGTGCATGGTCGAAGATGAGAGCCGGGTTGAAGTTGATGCCGTTCACGCGGCACTCGAAGTGTAGGTGCTCCGTGGTGGCACGCCCCGTGCGTCCGGTGAGAGCTATCACCTGACCTGCCTTTACGATGTCGCCGGCTTTGACGAGGTTTTTAGAGTTGTGGCTGTAGAGGGTCTCTATGCCGTTGGGGTGCTTTATCCTTATGCACTTGCCGTAGCCGTGGTATGTCTGCGACATGGTGACAACGCCGTCGAACGCCGCCAGGATATTGTCGTTAGGCTTTGTTTTCAGGTCTACACCCGTGTGGCTTCTGCCGCCGCGGCGTCCGTATGCGCTTATCACCTTTGCGGCAGGCAGCGGATAGCACCATTCGCCCGGAGTGAGTTCTGCCAGGTTGAGCGTGAACTTGCCCTTGCCTCTGAACGCATCGGCATTTGCAAGGTCCTTCATCCGTTCCTCCTCGGTCTTCTCGTCGTGTGTCACACTGAGGTCTACGTGGAATCCCGACTTCTTGAACATCACCGTCTGGCGCAGCAGGCGGTGGCTTTTGGCACTAAGAATGGTACCCGGATTTATTCTGCAGCCGTTCACCATCAAGGAGAAGGTGCAGAACACGCGCCCCTTGTCGCCACCCACTATGGCTATGGTCTGACCCGCTCTGACGCGTTCGCCCACCTTGACGAGGTTCTGCGTGTTGTGTGAATAGACCGTCTCCAGACCGTTGTCGTGGCGTATCACCACGGTGTTTCCGAAAGTCTTGTGCTTCTTGGATAGTCGCACCGTGCCGGCAAACATGGCTTTTACAGCATCGCCGTGCCTGGTGGTTATCTCCATATAGTTGTCGGTGGTGTTCTGCGCCTTGCCTACGGGCAGAGGAAAGCTGTATTCGTCAATGGGAAGACGTGCAAAGTTGATGGAAAAAGTGTTTGAGTGCTCGAAGAGTCCCGGCGTCTCTATGCTTATCTGCTGCTGTTCGAGCGGCGAGAATGCGGTTTGTGCCTTTACACTCGTTGTCGCAATGAGCAAGGCTGCTGTAAGTAGAAGGTTTTTAAAGTTCATCGGTAGTAAGTAATATTTCTTTTTTATTCCCTGTCAATCATAATTCCGTTGAATATCCGTCCCGACGCCGTTCCGAGACGCCTTGCCGAGAAGTACTCGTCGGCGTGCGCGTAGGTGCAGATGCCCACCGTGCCGATGTTTGACGGCGGCACTCCCGCTTCTGTCAGTTGCATGCGGTTGCACTCCCAAAGGTCTATATGCCACTTGTCGTACCGTCGGCTTATGTTCTCCATCCGGAAGCCTGCCTTGCGGAATTCCTCGTAAACCTCGTCACCCACCTCGAAGTTTTCGAGCGATATGCCCGGACCTATCACGGCATGCAGTGCGGAGGCGCGTGTGCCGTAGGCGGCAGCCATTTCGGCTATGTTCTTTCCGACGATTCCTGCCACTGTTCCGCGCCATCCGGCATGTACGGCGCTGATGGCACGGTGAGCCTCGTCGTAGAGCAGAATGGGAATGCAGTCGGCAGTGGAAACCCCTATGCACACGCCGGGAACGTTGGTCATTACGGCATCGATGCCCTCGAGGAGCATCTGTCGGGTGGTGTGGGAGAGCGAGAAGAAGTCGTCGGCTATCAGACGCGTTGCCGTGCCGTGAGTCTGGTGGGGCATGACGAGGTGTTGAGGCTCTATGCCCAGCGTGTCGCACAGCAGGGCGCGGTTGCGTTCCACGTCGTACGGAGCGTCGCCGCAGTGGATGTTCACGTTGAAGCCGCCGTAGTTGCCCTTGCTGCAACCGCCTCTGCGCGTGGAGCTGAACGCCGTGATGCCGTCAGCCATGCGGTGGAAGGTGAGCTGCAGACTATTCTTCGTCATCCTCCTCCTCGTATTCGTATTCGAAGTCGTCGAAGTCTTCTATCTCTATGTCGTCTTCGTCGATATATTCTATGTCGTCTTCACCCTCTGCCGACAGTTCCGCCGCAAAGCGGCTCATGTCTTTATCGCGGTGAACGATGTTTTCCTTTGATATGATGTCCTGCAGCTTGTTGCTCTCGCTGTTGAGCTCCTTCCACAGCAGGTCTTTCAGCTCCTCCAGTCCCATGTTTGCCACAGCCGAGATGAACACCGTGGGCACATCTTCGGGCAGTGTCTCCCTTAGCATCTCAATGAGTTCTTCGTCGAGCAGGTCGCATTTGGTCACGGCAAGCACCCTGTGTTTGTCGAGCATTTCGGGATTGAAGTTCTTGAGTTCGTTGAGCAGTATCTCGTATTCCCTCTTTATGTCGTCGGTATCGCCCGGCACCATAAACAGCAGCAGCGAGTTGCGCTCTATGTGGCGCAGAAAGCGCAGACCGAGTCCTTTGCCCTCGCTTGCACCTTCGATGATGCCTGGAATGTCTGCCATGACAAACGACTGTCTGTCGCGGTAGCCCACAATGCCGAGTGAGGGTTCGAGAGTGGTGAAGGGGTAGTTGGCTATTTTCGGGCGTGCGCTCGAGAGTGCGGAGAGCAGTGTGGATTTGCCGGCATTGGGGAAGCCCACCAGTCCTACATCGGCAAGCAGCTTAAGCTCAAGCACCACGGTCATCTCCTGCATGGGCTCGCCCGGCTGTGCGTAGCGCGGTGCCTGGTTTGTGGCTGTGCGGAACTGGAAATTGCCAAGTCCGCCGCGTCCGCCTTTCAGGAGCACTATCTCCTGTCCGTCGTAGGTCACGTCGCAGATGTACTTGCCCGTTTCGGCATCGTAGACCACAGTTCCGCAGGGCACATCGATGTAGGCGTCCTTGCCTTTCGTGCCGTGGCACTTGTCGCGCCCGCCGTTGCCGCCGTGCTCTGCCTTTACATGACGCTCGTATTTGAGGTGGAGCAGTGTCCAGTAGTTGTGGTTCCCTCTCAGAATCACGCTGCCGCCATCGCCGCCGTCACCGCCGTCGGGACCTCCGTTGGGGTTGTACTTTACGTGACGCAGGTGCATTGAGCCTCTGCCGCCCTTGCCGGAGCGACAATATATCTTTACGTAGTCTACGAAATTGGATTCTGCCATAACAAATAAGTAAGTTTCGGTCGTTAAAAAAAGAAGTTACGCCGTTCCGAAAGGTCGGAAACATGACGTTCCGGTGGCGTGGTGTCTGTGCCGGCATGCCGCAATAATGAAGCGCTTGCGGTGTGATGTATGTTGTAACCGGCACAAAATCTTAGTTTTGCGCGTGCAAAGATACGGAAAAACAGGCATTAAGCCAAGCAAATGCCATCAAAAAGCATTGTTTCGCAGTGTCTTTGACAAAAAAAATCCCATCAGAATGGCACCGTGATGCACATCTGATGGGACTTGCAGTATAATATATAGGTGTTATGTTATCAGTTGTATTTCAGTATCTGTCCGGGCATCAGCCTCATGTTCTTGCCTATGCGGTTGAGCTTGCAGAGGGCAGCTACTGTGGTGTGGCGCTTGCGGGCGATGGAAGAAAGTGTTTCGCCAGATCTGACCTTGTGGAAACGTACATTGCTTGTGTAGGTTGCTGCAGGAGCTGCCGTAGCAAGCTCTATGTCGTCGCCCGAAACTTCGCTTCCGCCGACACCGCGCAGACGGTTGGCAAGTACGCCCTCTCTCTGGTATGTGTCGCGGCGGAACATGTAATAGTCGTCTACGACATCCTGATTTCTGAAGTCGAACATGAGAGCGGGGTTGAGAGCCACGCCGCAGAGACGTGTTTCGAAGTGAAGGTGAGAGCCGGTGCTTCGTCCGGTATTGCCGCCGAGACCGATGGGTTCGCCGGCGCGTACTTCCTGATCTTCCTCGACAAGCTGCTTGGACATGTGTCCGTAGATTGTCTCGAGACCGTTGTTGTGGCGTATTACCACATATTTGCCATAGCCGCGGGCTTCATATTTAACCATGCGTACCTTGCCGCTGAATGCAGCGCGGATGGTATCGCCGATATAAACCTTTATGTCGAGACCCTTATGCTGACGTCCCCAACGCGGACCGAAGTTGGAAGTGAGCACACGACTCGTCGTGGGCATGCAGAATCCGCGCAGGTCTATGCGGAAAGAATCGGGTAGTTCGGTGGCGCGATGAGCGAACTGATTGTCCCAATCGCTGTAAAGGTCGGAAGAAGGCAGGTCGTACATCTCGTTCTGAATAAGGCGGCTAAGCGCAACAGAGTCTACGGCTTTCATCTTTTTGTCGATAGGAGCCTGACGAGCTAACAGATCCTGACCCATCATTGGGAGGGAACCCAATGAAAATATTGTTACAATTGCAAATGTTTTCAGCTTCTTAATAGTCATGATAGGTTTTTAATTCAAGTGGAAACACCACATGTTGTAGGTTCTGGCGCCTCGGATAATTACAATCCAATTATACCGAGAAAGCCATTTTTGTAATATCAACGTTGCAAAGGTAGCAAATATTTTATAACGCTGTACTACATTAACACGTTTTATGTGTTATATATGTGTAATTTAACACTTAATTTGATATTATTTCGTAAGGTAAAGACATAAAAATAGTGAAAAAAATAGCTGAATCACGATATTGCCGACCAGTTTATGTCGCTTTTGCGCAGTTCTTTCAGCCTTTCCCACAGCATGGAGTACGTTTGCTTCTTACATTCCGGGTCGTCTTCGATGATGCGTTGCGCCTCGTCGCGTGCCATCTGTACGAGCTGACCGTCGCGTGCAATGTCGGCAATCCGCAAGTCGAAAGCCATGCCGCTCTGCTGTGTCCCTTCGAGGTCGCCGGGTCCACGCAATTTGAGGTCGGCTTCGGCAATACGGAAGCCGTCGTTGGTGTCGCACATAATGTCGATGCGCTTGCGTGTATCTTCGCTCAGCTTGTATGGCGTGACGAGTATGCAGAACGACTGGTCGGCACCGCGCCCCACGCGTCCACGCAGCTGGTGCAGCTGTGACAGTCCGAAGCGCTGGGCATCGAGGATAACCATTACAGAGGCGTTCGGCACGTTCACTCCAACCTCGATTACGGTTGTTGCTACGAGAATCTGCGTCTCGCCGGCAACGAAGCGCTGCATCTCCTCCTCCTTTTCGCGTGGCTTCATACGTCCGTGAACTTTGCTGAGGCGGAACTCAGGGAACACTTCCTGTAGCACAAGGAAGCCTTCTTCAAGGTTTTTCAGGTCGCTCTTCTCGCTCTCTTCTATCAGCGGGAAGACGATATAAGCCTGTCTGCCCTGTCTTATCTGCCGCCGTATGCCGTCGTAAAGTGAGGTCATGTGGCTGTCGAAGACGTGCGAGGTAGATATTGGTTTCCGTCCGGGAGGCAGCTCGTCTATTACGCTCACGTCGAGGTCGCCGTATAGGGTCATGGCGAGTGTGCGCGGAATGGGTGTGGCTGTCATTACAAGCACGTGTGGCGGCTGCTGGCTTTTTGCCCATAGACGTGCCCTTTGAGCCACGCCGAAGCGATGCTGTTCGTCGACGACAACCATGCCGAGGCGGGCAAACTGTACCGTATCTTCTATAACGGCATGAGTGCCCACAAGGATGTGTATGTTGCCTGTGAGCAGGTCGCCGAGAATTTCCTTGCGCTTGTTTCCTTTCACAACGCCGGTGAGCAGTTCGGTGCGTATGGGCATGTCGCCGAGGAAGGAGCGTATGGTGGCAAGATGCTGCTCTGCCAATATTTCGGTGGGAGCCATTATGCACGCCTGGAATCCGTTGTCGAGAGCTATCAGCATGGACATGAGTGCCACGAGCGTCTTGCCGGAGCCCACATCGCCCTGCAGCAGACGGTTCATCTGCGCTCCAGAACCTACATCCTTCCTTATCTCCCTTATTACGCGTTTCTGTGCTTCGGTGAGCCGGAAGGGCAGGTGATGGTGAAAGAAAGAGTTGAAATGTTCGCCGATATGCGAGAAGACATATCCGCGGTATTTGCGGCGATGGTCGCTCGCATACCTCACAATGTTGAGTTGTACGTAAAACAGTTCTTCAAATTTCAGCCGTACGCGTGCGTTCTCCAGCTCTTTTGTGTTCTGCGGATAGTGTATGATGCGTAGAGCTTTGTCGCGCGACATGAGATGAAGGCGCCCGGTGATGAAGGGCGGCAGCGTCTCCTTGAGAGGGGCGTTAAGCCGTTCGAGCAGGGTCTTGGTAAGTTTTTCCATCGTACGGGAGGTGAGACCGCTCTTCTTCATCTTCTCCGTGGTGGAGTAGTAGGGCTGCATTCCCATTGCCGACAGCTCCATTTCGGATGCGTCGTCGATGTCGGGATGAACCACGTTTACCCGTCCGTTGAACACCGTGGGCCTGCCGAAAACCACATAATCCTTACCTATCTTATAATGCTCCTTTGCATATTTGCCGCCGTTGAACCATGTAAGGTCCATAATTCCCGTACCGTCGGAGAAGTGAGCCACAACCCTCTGCTTGCGCGGACCCATTTCGAATGTCTCGAAACTCAAAATCCTGCCGCATGTCTGCACGAAAGGCATATCGCCAGTGAGCTCTCTCACGGTATATACGCGGCTGCGGTCTACATGCTTGTAGGGAAAGGTCATGAGCAGATCGCCGAAAGTCTCTATTCCGAGTTCGGATGCCAGAATCTTCTTGCGTGCCGGTCCTACGCCCGGAAGAAACTTTATGTCGGTGGAGAGCATCATTTCTCCGCCGGTACTGACGGTTGGTGTCACTGCTCGTCTGTAGTGTTTTGTTTTATTATAAGTTCGGCAATCTGCATGTCGAGCGGTGTCGTTATCTTTATGTTTTCGCGGTTTCCGTCTACCGGTATAATGCGGCGTCCGAAAGCCTCCACCACCGATGCGTCGTCGGTGAATGCCGTTGAATAATCCTGCTTGTAAGCCTTTTTAAGCAGCTGTATGTCGAAGGTTTGCGGTGTCTGTACCATTCTGAATTCCTCTCTTGGCACCGTCCCTTTGTCTATGTGGCGCAGGGTCTCCACCACCGGGAGCACCGGCACCGCCGCTCCCGACCGTGCGGCAGCCTCGTAGCAGCGTTCGATAACATCGATGGAGGGGAATGGTCGCACGCCGTCGTGAATGCCCACCACACCTCTGGCATCGTCGGCAATGGCTTTCAGTCCGTTGCATACAGAATGAAAGCGCGTCTCGCCGCCGGCGACGACGGTAAGCGGTATGTTGAAGCCGTACTCGTTGCACAGCTGTTGCCAGTATTCGCGTTGTGAGTCGGGCAGGACGAGGATGATGCCCAGTTGTGATGAGAAGTTGTGGAAGCGTTCGATGGTGCGCATCAGCACCGGCTTGCCTCCGATAGGCAGAAACTGTTTGGGAATGCTTGAACCCATTCTTACTCCGCGTCCTCCTGCCACGATGATAATGAAGTCAGTAGTATTCATAGTAAGTCTTTTTCATTAGCGAGCCTCGGCACCGCCTTTCCGGTATATGCGCCGACCTTTGGATTTCAGGCTGTGACTCGCGCCGAAGGATTTGCCATCGGCTTGTGTATTGCAAATATAGATAATAATCTCTGAAAATGAACAAGACGAGAGGAAAAATGCTTCGTGCAGGCTTATTTTGCGGCGATTTTCTGAAAAAAAAGAGAAAGCGCAACAGCCATAATACGGCTATTGCGCTTTCTGCTTATAGTGACAATCGACAGTTGATTTTCGATAATCACGCCTTGTATGCGGCAAGAACCTTGTTTAGTCCTTGGCAATGGCGGTTCTCTTCTCCTTGATGCGTGCTTTCTTACCGGTGAGCTTGCGCAGATAGTAGAGCTTGGCACGACGAACCTTACCGATCTTGTTCACTTCAATGCTGTCGATGTTGGGTGATTCGATGGGGAAAATACGCTCCACACCAACGGTGCCAGACATCTTGCGAACGGTGAAACGCTTCTTGTCACCGTGACCAGAAATCTTGATTACTACACCACGGTAAAGCTGGATACGCTCCTTTGTACCCTCGATGATTCTGTAAGCAACGGTAATGGTGTCGCCAGACTTGAACTCCGGGAACTTCTTGCCTGTTGCAAATGCTTCCTCAGCAACTTTGATTAAATCCATTTTTAGAAAAAATTATAATGTTGTTGTTATTATTCCTGCGCAACATAACGGGCAACACGTAACTTCCCGCCAGCGATTACGCCGAAAGCGGGTGCAAAGATAATACAATTTGACTTATAACGCAATTTTAAAACGCCTTTTTTTGCTGATTATGCCTTTTTTAGCTATTTTTGCCGCATCAATCCGTGCCGTAAAGCCGCAGTAAGCGCCGCAACGGATAGTGAAGAACAGTATTTTTATACACAGATAATTATGAGAAAGCGGAAAGAAAAAACAGTAGGAACGTCATCTGTCGCCAGGCTCGTTAAAGCCGCTTTAGCCTTGCTGCTTGCCGCGACGGCGGTGTCGTGTGCTTCGGGAGGCTATACCGTGACAGAAATCACACGTTCGCGCATACTTGTGGACGAACGTTACGACAAGATGCCCGACGCCGGAGCGGCAGCAATGATTGAACCTTACAGACAGGTGGTGGACAGCATAATGTGTCCCGTCATGGGATTTTCGGCAAAATATATGTCGGCTGAAAGACCGGAGAGCGAGCTTTCCAATCTGCTTGCCGACATTCTTGTTTGGGCAGGAAAGGATTATAACGAGAAACCGGTGATGGGCGTATACAACATGGGAGGCATAAGAGCCTCGCTGCCCAAGGGCAAGGTTACATACGGTGACGTGCTCGAGGTGGCACCGTTCGAAAACAAGATATGCTTCATTACGCTGAAGGGCGAATCGCTCATCAGACTCTTCGAACAGATGGCAGGGACAGGAGGTGAGGGAGTGAGCTACGGCGTGGAACTGCTGATAACTTCAGACAAACGACTGCTTAGTGCAAGGCTGAACGGAGAGGAAATAAAAAGCGATGCCGAATATCGCATAGCAACAATAGACTATCTGGCGCAGGGAAACGATAAGATGACGGCGTTTACAGAGGGATACAACCTCAACTCGCCCAAAGAGGAAAGCAACGATACGAGATATATCATATCTGCTTACTTCAAAGCCATGATGGCGCAAGGGAAAACAGTGGACAGCAATGTTGAAGGACGAATAAGGAAGAAATGATTATGACAAAAAGACTTTTTGTTATGCTGACGGCGGTAATGGTGGCAACAATGGCTGCCGCACAGCAAAAGCAACTCGTGATAATGCACACCAACGACACGCACAGTACGGTGATGCCGCTTAACGTAAATCTGAACGACACCATGAAAGCCGGAAGGGCCGGCTTCCTGAGACGAGTGGCAATGGTAAACGAGGAGCGAAAGGTATCGCCCAACGTATTGCTCTTTGACAGCGGCGACTTCTCGCAGGGCTCTCCATACTACTCATTATATAAAGGTGAGGTGGAGGTGAAGTTGATGAACATGATGAAATATGACGCCGCTACCATAGGCAATCACGAGTTTGACTTCGGACTTGAGAATATGGCGCGTATCTTCCGCATGGCAGAATTCCCCATAGTGTGTGCTAACTACGATTTTATGGGTACGCCCGTAGAAGGAATTGTAAAGCCTTATGTGGTGCTGAAGCGCAACGGACTGAAAATAGGTGTCTTCGGCGTGTCGCCTAAGCTCGACGGTCTTGTGCTTAAGGGTTGTTACGGCAATACCCGATACACAGACCCTATAGAAGCTGCGCGCAAAACGGTAAGCATTTTGAGAAATAAGGAGCATTGCGACGTGGTGATATGTCTGTCGCACCTCGGTTGGAACCATAAGCCTGAACTCGACGACGAGACGCTGATAGCTTCTACAACTGGCATCGACCTCGTTTTGGGCGGTCATACACATTCCTATATGGAAAAGCTCGAATATGTAAATGACGCTTCGGGCAAGCCCGTCGCCGTAGATCAGAACGGCAAGCATGGCATTTTTGTGGGACGGATGGTGATGACGGTAGAGAAAAAATGACGGCGCGAGAAAGGGCAAAGGTCCCTTTGTCACTCGAAGTAGAACGTAAGTACAATCATCTTATTATGACCGGTGACAACGGAGTTGGCGAGAGCCCGCCGGTTTACGTCCTCAATGGTGTTCACGTGATTCTTGTCGAGCGCGTCGGTCAGACTGTAACAGAACTTCAGCTCGGGAATGAGTTTGAAGAAGGGCAGATAGAAGTCGCAACCCATGCCCACTTCTACAAACGTGTCATAGCGCTTCAACCGCACAATGTCGTTAGCCTTGCTCGTCAGATTTATCATAGGATTTATGCCGGCCATGATGTAGGGACGGTAGTTGTTGAAGCGCGGCGCACTGAACTTTATGTCCACAGGCAGTGATATATATGTGTTTTTCAGGTCTTGTGTAGTCTCTTTCGGCTTGCTGTTCTCGTCGATGGCGGTAAGTTCGTGAAATACGAGATGCTTTGCACCGAAATGCATCGACGGAGTGAAGCGGAGCGAGAAGTTGGCGTTTAGTCTCAGCTCTGCACTTACACCAACGCTGAACCCCGGATTCCAGTTGTCAGCATCGCACATAACGGTCTGTAACGACTGCGTGCCGTCAGCCATTGTTATCGTTTGCGGACCGATATTCTGAAATTCTATGTCCTGCAGGTGCATTCCAACGAGAATGCCAAAGTGTAGTGGCCGCAAGTCTATGTAGGGCTTGTTCTGCACGGTGCGTTCCTGCGCCACGGCAGTGAGCGCAAGCACCGTAAGTATGATGATGGAAAGTAAACGTTTCATTTTATATAAATAACGATGTTTTCATCCACTTATTATATTCAATTCTATTTCGACATCGTATAAATAGATAAAAATGATACCTAAATGCAGGTACAAATCAAAATAAATTGCTACTTTTGCATAACGATTTATTGGTATTAATTTATAAAACAGATTAGATTATGGCTTACGTAATTGGTGACGATTGTATCGCTTGCGGTACTTGTATCGATGAATGTCCCGCCGGAGCAATCTCTGAGGGCGACAAGTATTCAATTAACCCTGATGCTTGCACAGAGTGCGGCACTTGCGCAGATGTATGTCCCTCTGAGGCAATCAGCAAGCCCGCTTAATCGATACTCAAGT
>CAMTJK010000098.1 GCA_947072805.1 uncultured Prevotella sp. | reverse complement strand
ATCGCAATGAGCTCACGTACGTAACGGTTTTTCGACCCGTCGGGAGCATAAATCACCCCACTTTCATTAACAAAAATTTACACCTAGAATGCCGGATTTAAAAATGTTAAATCCGACCAAATATCTTTACAAATTAACTTTCATTAAGTGCAGTTACGAGCCCGTGACGGCAGCAATCTCACATATTCCCTAATCGGTCATCAGACTGTTATGCACATACAAACTCTCTTTTTGCTCATTATCTTTCCGTTTATCGGTTACAATGGAACCCACAACTACCCTTTACCGCACGTACTGACCACCGAAACAAGCGGCGCCGCAGGCGGCATGAGACACAAAACGACAGGTAAACTTTCGTTCGTACAACGTTGGAACACTTATTTTTGACATTTTGAAAGGATAATTCCACGTTTATTTGTATTTTTGCAAAAACAATAATCAAGACACTGTAATTATGGATGAAGCTATCAAACAAATCGGAGAGCGTCTGCGCGGACTGCGTGAAGTGCTCGACATACCGGTGGACGAGATTGCCGAACTCTGCGGCATCACTCCCGAACATTACCTTAAAATAGAAGCCGGCGAGGCTGACCCGTCGGTCTACCGCCTGTCAAAGATAGCACGCCGCTACGGAATAGCTCTCGACGTGCTCATGTTCGGCGAAGAACCGCGCATGAACAGCTACTTCCTGACACGCAACGGCAAGGGCATGGCGGTGGAAAGGCGCAAAAGCTACAAATACCAAAGCCTTGCAGGGGGCTTCAGAGGACGACGCTTCGACCCTTTCCTTACACAGGTAGACCCGCTGCCCGACGACGCGCACTTCGGAAAGAACGCTCACGACGGACAGGAATTTGACTACATCGTGGAGGGAAGAATGGAAATAACAATAGGCGACAAGGTCATGGAACTGGGACCCGGAGACAGCATATTCTTCGACGCATCGCAACCGCACTGCATGAGAGCACTCGACGGAAAGCCGGTGAAGTTTCTCGTGGTGGTGGACTGACAGACACCGGAGAACAGCACTTATTCCAACAACGGTGAAAGCACACCGCCTACACCTTATTATATATATACACTACCGCTATGATAGAAAGATTTCTTACCCAGACAGAATTCAAATCGCAGGATGATTTTATAGAAAACCTGCACTTCAAGATACCGGAGAACTTCAACTTTGCATACGACGTGATGGACGTGATGGCAGCCGAAGAACCCGACAAGACAGCCCTTATATGGAGCACGGACGAAGGGGAATGCCGCAAATTCACCTTCGGCGAGCTGAAAACTCTTACCGACCGCACCGCCGCCTGGTTCATGCAACTGGGCATCGGGCACGGCGACATGGTGATGCTCATACTGAAACGACGCTACGAGTTCTGGCTCTCCATGCTCGCACTCCACAAGATAGGTGCCGTAGCAATACCCGCCACACACATGCTGACACGGCACGACATAGTGTACCGCAACACAAGGGCGGGAGTGAAAGCCATAGTGTGCGTGGGAGAAGACTACGTAATGACACAGATAAAGGAGGCACTGCCCGACAGTCCCACGGTAAAGACGCTGATAAGCGTAGGACCGAAAAAGGCGGAGGGTTTCCACGACTGGCACGAGGAATGGGAGACGGCTCCCGCATTCTGCCGCCCGGCTCACGTAAACGACAACGACGACACCATGCTCATGTACTTTACCAGCGGAACGAGCGGCGAACCGAAGATGGTGGCACACAACTTCCTCTATGCCCTCGGACACCTCACTACCGGAGTGTTCTGGCACAACCTGAAACCGGGCAGCATACACCTTACCGTCGCCGACACGGGATGGGGAAAGGCTGTATGGGGAAAACTCTACGGACAGTGGTTTGCCGGTGCCACGGTGTTCGTGTTCGACCACGAGAAGTTTACAGCCGACAAGATGCTGAGGCAGATAGAGAAATACCGCATAACATCGTTCTGCGCACCACCCACGGTGTACCGCTTCATGATACACGAGGACTTCTCGAAATATGACCTCTCGTCGCTGCAATACTGCACAACGGCAGGCGAGGCTCTCAACCCTGCCGTGTACGACCGCTTCCACGAACTGACGGGGATAAGGCTGATGGAGGGCTTCGGACAGACCGAGACGACAATGACCCTCGGCACAATGCCCTGGACAACGCCGAAGCCCGGCTCGATGGGTCTGCCCAATCCGCAGTACGACATAGACCTGATAAAGAGCGACGGAACGCCTTGCGAAGACGGAGAGAAAGGCGAGATAGTGATACACACCGGCAAAGGGGCAAGGGGCGCAGTGGGAAAGACACACTGTCCGCTGGGACTCTTCAAGGAATACTATCGCGACGAAGAGCTTACAAGGCAGGCATGGCACGACGGAATGTACCACACCGGCGACGTGGCATGGCGTGACGAAGACGGCTACTACTGGTTTGTGGGACGCATAGACGACGTGATAAAGAGCAGCGGCTACCGCATAGGACCGTTCGAGGTGGAAAGCGCACTCATGACGCATCCCGCCGTAGTGGAGTGTGCCATTACCGGCGTACCCGACGACATAAGAGGAATGGTGGTAAAGGCTACGGTGGTGCTGCATGCCGACTGGAAAGACAAAGCCGGCGACGAACTCGTAAAGGAACTGCAGGACCACGTGAAGCACGAAACAGCACCCTACAAATATCCAAGAATAATAGAGTTCGTGGACGAACTGCCTAAAACTATCAGCGGAAAGATACGCCGCGTGGAGATAAGAGAGAAAGACAACAACACTACAAAGAAATAAAGGCAAGAGCGGGCACACCGATATGAGACTTGTTATAAAAATAGGCAGCAACGTGCTGACACGCAACGACGGCAAACTCGATGTGACAAGAATGTCGGCAATAGTAGACCAGGTGGCATGGCTGCGAAAAGAGGGACACGAGGTGGTGCTTGTATCGAGCGGTGCCGTGGCAAGCGGCAGAGGCGAACTGAAAAACGTTACCAAGCGACTCGACAGCGTGGAACAGCGACAGCTCTTCTCGGCACTCGGACAGGCAAAGCTCATAAACCTGTACTACAACCTGTTCCGAGAATATCACATACACGTGGGACAGGTGCTGACAATGAAGGAAAGCTTCGGAACAAGACGCGAATACCTGAACCAAAGGGCGTGCATGACTGTAATGCTCGACAATGGCGTGATACCCATAGTAAACGAGAACGACACGGTGAGCGTTACCGAGCTGATGTTTACCGACAACGACGAACTGTCGGGACTGATAGCCTCGATGATGGATGCCGACGCACTCATAATACTCAGCAACATCGACGGTATATACAACGGCTCGCCTGCCGACCCCGACTCGAAGGTTATAGCCCGCGTTGAACCGGGACGCAACCTAAGCGAATACATACAGCAGGAAAAGAGCGGATTCGGACGCGGCGGCATGACCACAAAGTGCTCTATAGCAAGGCGCGTGGCGGAAGAAGGAATACGCGTGGTGATAGCCAACGGCAAACGCGACGACATACTGCGCAATCTCATGGAACACCCAGAGACAACACTGCACACGGAATTTGTGGCTGCCGGCTCTGACGTGTCGAACATGAAGAAATGGATAGCACACAGCGGCAGCTTCGCCAAAGGACTGATACGCATAAACGACAAGGCGGCAGAGGCACTAAGAGGCGAAAAGGCGGTAAGCCTGCTCATGGTGGGAGTGACGGCTGTGGAGGGCGACTTCGAGGAAGGAGACATTGTGTCGATAGTAGATGAACATGACAACGCCGTGGCAATAGGAAGATGTGCCTATGCGGCAGAAGAGGCGGCAAAACTGATAGGCAAACACGACGTGAAACCGCTCGTACACTACGATTATCTGTATATGGAAAACCCCACATGAACAAAGCTCTCACCGTTTACAAGGCAAGCGCCGGCAGCGGAAAGACATTCACCCTTGCTGCAGAATACATAAAACTGCTGATAAAGAATCCACAGAACTATCGCAACATTCTCGCCGTAACTTTCACCAACAAAGCTACGGAGGAAATGAAAATGAGAATATTGAGCCAGTTGTACGGAATATGGAAACAGCTCGATGACTCGAAAAGCTACACCGAACGCATCTGCAACGACCTCGACATGACAACAGAGGCCGTAAGCCAAAGGGCAAAAACGGCTCTTTCGCTGCTTATACACAACTACGGATACTTCCGGATAGAAACCATAGACGCTTTTTTTCAGACCGTGCTGCGAAACCTCGCACGCGAACTCGACCTCACGCCCAACCTGCGCATAGAACTTAACGACTCGCAGGTGGAAGAGTTTGCCGTAGACCGACTTATCGAAGAGCTCGACAGAAACAACGACTTGCTGAAACTCATAATGGAGTATATCAACAAGAACATCGACGACGACAAGAGCTGGAACGTGATAACACAGATAAAGAAGTTCGGCAAAAACATCTTTAAAGACATATACAAAGAGAACGGCAAGGAGATGAGGAGATGTATGACCGAGCCGGGATACATAAACAAATTCGCACAGACCGTGAGGCAGGAACGCGACGACGCCCTGAAAACGATGACAGACATGGCCGACGAATTTATCAAAACGCTCTCCGACAACGGTCTGACCACCGACGACCTGGCTTACAGAAACAGCGGCGTGGCAGGATTCTTCATAAAACTGAAAAAAGGCATATTCGACGAAAGCATAGTGGGCAACCGCGTGCTGGACTGCATGGAGGACGCCGAAAAATGGGCTTCGAAATCGTCGCCCTGCCGCAACGCCATAGTAAGCCTCGCCACCGAAAACCTTATCCCACTGCTCATGCGTGCCGTCTGCGAACGCACGGAACAATGGAAACGCTACACCTCGGCAACGCTCACACTGAGACATCTGTACAAGGTGAGACTGCTGGGAAACATAGAAAACAAGGTGAGAGAACTGAACGAGGATGCCAACCGCTTCCTGCTCAGCGACACGCAACAACTGCTGCACTCACTGATAGACGGAAGCGACACGCCATTCATATTCGAAAAGATAGGCACACGACTGGAACATGTGATGATAGACGAGTTTCAGGACACGAGTTCGGTGCAATGGCGCAACTTCAAGGTGCTACTGTCGGAATGTATGAGCCGCGAAGATGCATCAAACCTGCTGGTGGGCGACGTGAAACAGAGCATATACCGATGGCGCTCGGGCGACTGGCGACTGCTTAACGACATAAAGAAGCAGTTTTACAACGCCGACAAGACCATCGAGGTGAAATCGCTGCAAACCAACTACCGCTCGTCGCAAAGGGTGATAACGTTCAACAACTCTTTCTTCAAGGAGGCGGTAAAACACGAATGCGGAACACTCGACGTGTGCGACGAACATAGTCTGGAACAGCTGCATAATGCCTATGCCGACGTGGAACAGCAATTGCCGGAGCACAAGAAAGGCTGCGCCGATAAGGGTTATATATGCGTAAAGCTACTGCCAAAAGGGGAAAACTACACGGAGGAGATGATGAACGAGCTGACGGAGACCGTGAAACGACTGATTGACAGCGGCGAAAAGCAGAACAACATAGCCATACTCGTAAGACTGAACAGGCACATACCGGTAATAGCCGAGTATTTCACATTGCAAATGCCCGGCATAACCATCGTGTCTGACGAAGCTTTCCGCCTTGACGCCTCGACGGCTGTGAATACAATAATACAGGCAATGAGGCTGATCACACATCCGGACGACATGATAGCAAGGGCAAACCTGTCAAAATCGTACCGCATGACCGCCGGCGATGATCATAACGACAGCGGTGACGAAAAGGAATTTGACTGTCTGCCGGAGGAATATGAAAGGCGGAAAGAAGAGCTTGCAGCAATGCCTCTCTACGATCTTGCCGAAGAGATTTTCAGAATATTCCAACTTGAAAAGCTCAACAGCCAAAGCGCGTACCTGTGCGCTTTTTATGACCACCTGAACAAATTCACACAAGACAACATTGCCGACATAAACTCGTTTGTGGAGGAGTGGGAAAACAGCATCTGCTCAAAGACTATACAGAGCAACGAGACCGAAGGCATACGACTAATATCAATACACAAAAGCAAGGGACTGGAATTTGACAACGTGATAATACCCTTCTGCGACTGGGAACTGGAACAGAGGCACGGCAATGTGCTATGGTGCCAACCAAAGGAGAGACCGTTTGACGCAATGCCGCTCATACCGGTGGACTACAGCCGGAGCGGACTGATGGGCACCATCTTCGAAAACGACTACAAAGAGGAGGTGCTGCAAAACTGCGTGGACAACCTTAACCTGTTATATGTGGCCTTCACACGCGCCGCAAAACGGCTCTTCGTGATGGGAAAACGCAACGCCTCAAACTCACGCTCGATGGCAATAGAGCAATGTCTGCCCCGTGTAGCAAAAATTCTGAACGGATGTACGCTGCAAGGTGAAGATGACGAGGAGGAAACAATGGTCATGGAATGGGGAGAATTGGCAACACCCGGCACTAACAGCCACGGCAATGAGGCCGACAACCACACAAAGGCGTCGGCAAACATCTTCACAAGACCGCAGAAACCGATAATTGCAGACATCAAAGCGCACGTAAACAAGCACACCCTCTTCGTACAGAGCAACAGCAGCTGCAGGTTTATAGAAGACGAAAGCAGCACGGACGACAACGGCAGCAACAGAAGCGACGAATATATAAGGAAAGGACAGCTGCTGCACTACCTGCTGTCGCAAGTAGAGAAGGCCGACGACCTGAACAAAGCCCTGCGCAACATGGCTAACGAGGGACTCGCCGACACCGCCACCCTGAAGGAAATGGCTTCGCTGATAGGCAAAAGGCTGACATCGGGACTGCCGGCAGAATGGTTCTCGGGCAAATGGAAACTATACAACGAATGTGACATACTATACGCCGATGACGAAGGCAACGTGGTGAAACGACGTCCCGATAGGGTGATGAGCGACGGAAAACACATGACGGTGGTGGACTTCAAGTTCGGAAATCCCAAGGAGAGCTACAGAGAACAGCTAAAAGAGTATATCAGACTGCTCAAAGAAATGGGCAACGACAACGTAGACGGTTATATATGGTACGTCTACAGCAATAAAACAGAAAAGGTATGAAGACGTTTCTGGAATATGTGGCACAAGACATACTGAAGAAATACGGCAGCGACCTGTCGCACGTGGCAGTGGTTTTCCCCAACAAGAGGGCAGCACTGTTTCTCAACGAGCATCTCGTAAAATTGGCAGGAAAACCGATATGGAGCCCGGCATACATCACCATCAGCGAACTGTTCAGGCGACACTCGCAAAAGACAGTAGCCGACAGCATCAAACTGGTGTGCGACCTGCACAAATGCTACACACAATGCACCGGAAGCACCGAATCGCTTGACAGATTCTACAGCTGGGGGGAGCTGATGATTGCCGACTTCGACGACATTGACAAGAACATGGCAAGGGCAGACAAGGTGCTTGCCAACGTGAGAGACCTGCACGAAATGGACGACGTGTCGTACCTGACACCCGAACAGAAGGAAATGATAAAGACCTTCTTCAGCAACTTCAGCGACGAACACAACTCGGAACTGAAACGCAGATTCCTCAACATGTGGAGCCGACTGTACGACATATACAGCAGCTTCAATGACATGCTCGACAGGCAGGGACTTGCCTACGAGGGGGCTCTGTACAGAAGCGTGGCTGAGGATGAAAGCGTAACGTTCGATTACGACACGTATATCTTCGTGGGATTCAACATGCTGCAAAAGGTGGAACAGAGACTTTTCACACGACTGAAAAAGGAAGGAAAGGCACGCTTCTACTGGGACTTCGACAATTACTACATGACCGACAGACTGCACCGGCAGGGCACAAGGGGCGGAACACACCACGAAGCGGGACACTATATAGCCGCCTACCTGGAGGACTACCCGAACGAGCTGGACTGCAGCGACGATGCCATATACGGCAACTTCAGAAAACACAAGGACATAACGTTCATCTCGGCTTCGACGGAGAACATACAGGCAAGATATGTGAGCCAATGGCTGAAAGAGAATGGAAGGGCGGACTGCGGAAGACGCACCGCCGTGGTGATGTGCGACGAAAACCTGCTGACCTCCGTAATACACTGTCTGCCGGAAGAGGTGCAAAAGGTGAACATAACAACGGGATGGCAACTGTCGCTGTCGCCAATGGCATCGTTGCTCACACTGCTCACCGACATGCAGACCAACGGATACATTGCGCACGCGGAAAAATACAGGCTGCAGAACGTGAACGCAATACTGCGGCATCCTTACATGAAGTTCATATCGCCGGACTACAACCAACTCTATATCGAACTGAACGTCAATTCGCGCATATACTATCCAAGCCGCGAGGTGCTCGCCACCGACAAGGGCACAGCCTTGCTCTTCACCGACATCTACTCATACGATTCCGACACACTTACAGGTAAAATAGTGAAATGGCTCATAGCAATGGTGAAGCTTGTCGCCTCAAACGCAGGCGAGAGCGACGACCAGCTGTTCAAGGAAGCCATATTCAGATGCTTCACACTGCTCAACCGCCTCGAGGCACTCATCGACTCGGGCGACCTGATAGTGGATGTGCTGACACTGCAACGCCTGATCGGACAACTGATGAGCTCAACGGCAATACCCTTCCACGGCGAACCGGCAGAGGGAATACAGGTGATGGGGGTTCTCGAGACGCGCAACATCGACTTCGACCACGTACTGCTGCTCTCTGCAAATGAAGGAAACATGCCCAAAGGGGTGAACGACACATCGCTGATACCGTACAGCATACGCAAGGCACACGAACTTACAACCATAGACAACAAGGTGGCCATCTTCGCCTACTACTTCTACAGGCTGCTGCAAAGGGCATCGGACGTGACCATCATCTACAACACCTCTACCGAAAACGGCTCGACTGGAGAGATGAGCCGCTTCATGCTGCAGATGCTCGTGGAAAGCGGACACAACATATCGCGAAACACCCTGGCGCCGGGACAACAGCCCAAAGTGTTCGTGCCGGAAGCAGTGGAAAAGACGGCGGAAATGGTGGCAAAGATGATGGAACGCTTCGAATGGAAGGGCGGCAACGACAAACCGAAACCGCTGCTCACGCCGACTGCCATAAACAGATACATAAGATGTGGCAAGCTGTTCTACTACAACTACGTGTGCGGAATATGGGAACCCGACGACAACGACAACGATGAGATAGACAACAGACTGTTCGGAAACATATTCCACGACTCGGCGCAACTCATATACGAACGACTTACACAGAGAGGACCGCACATACACAAGAAGGAACTGGAGTGGCTGCTGACACACGACGCCGAAATAGAAAGGATAGTGGACAGGGTGTTCTGCGAAGAGCTGTTCCACACCACGCCGGAAAACGGTACCGGACCCGAATACAACGGTCTGCAGCTGATAAACCGCGAGGTAATAATAACATATCTGAAGCGTCTGCTCAAAATAGACATGCAGCTCGCGCCATTCGACATAGTGGGACTGGAAACCGATGTCGTGGAAATGATGGACATCACGGCAGGAAAACTGTCGTTCACCACCACCGTGGGGGGAAGAATAGACCGGCTCGACAGCGTAAACGACGGCTCGGGCGAGCGCATAAGGGTCATAGACTACAAGACGGGCAGCAAAAATGGCACCCAACTTGCCGACATCGGCGACATTTTCAGCAAAGAAAACATACGCAAGCACAGCGACTACTACCTGCAGACGTTCCTGTACAGCAAGATAGTGAGCGAGTCGGCAAAAGACAATCCGCGCAGACTGCCCGTAAGCCCGGCACTGCTCTTCATACAGCACGCCGCCGGACAAGACTACGACCCTACATTATGTCTAAGCAAAATACCTGTAAGGGACATCAAAGAGCACTCCGGGGAATTCATGGCACAGCTTAAAAGCGTGGTCGGCGAGATATTCGACACTACAAAACCATTCCTCCCCTCCGGCGACGAAAGCGTATGCGCACAATGTGTATACAGGCAGATATGCGGCGAGAAGCAAAAGGAATGAAAGATACTGAAAGACATACCATGGCACAAGAACACACAAAACAGCATGTACGCACGGCATCAACGACGGAAGCCAAGAGAGGAAACCTACGCACGGACAACGCTAACGGACAAGGCAAGAGAAAACGCAACTCGTCGGTAGAGCTGTTACGCTTCTTCTTCATGGCGGGCATACTGCTCATACACATCTACGGATTCGGCATAAGCCCTTACCCGTACCACATCTTTGAGTTGGGAAGGAGTCCGGAAACATGCATCCACCTCGCCCTCAACTGCCTCGGACAAGTGGGGGTGACTGGCTTCGTCTTCATTTCCGGCTATTATGGCATACGCATCAACCGGCGCAAGATTATGCTGCTCGTTCTCACAACCATCTTCTACGCCGTCATCATAGAACTGACACTCAACACCCACATGACACTGAAGACGGGACTGTCGCTGCTTCATGCCTTCGACCTGCTGTGGTTCATGTCGTGCTACATCATGCTCTGCCTTGTATCGCCCGTCATAGAAGCCGGCGTGAAGAGCATTGGCAGGCATGCCTTCCGCAATGTCGTCATAGGCATCATCATTTACGTCTACGGTGCCCATCTCTTAGGCTTCTACAACGATCACAACTTCTTACTGCTACTCTCCGTCTACCTCATAGCACGTTACACAAGCCTCTATCCTCCCACTTTCCTCATCCGCCACACGAAGGCTGTCATAGCTGCCGGCTTGTTCTTCACGGCGGCAGTACCCGTAATATTCAGCATGTGCGGCACAAGTTGCAGTCCGATCATGGGCCTTGTAGCCACAAACAACAACATCGCCCTGCTCGCCTTGTCGGCAGGATGCATTATAGAGGCTGAACGTCACAGCACGCACATTCCCGTTGTCAATTATTTCTCGTCGTCTATACTTTCTATCTATCTCATCACCAGCAACAGCCTTGTCTGCCAACCGCTTATGCAGTATCTGTACCCCACCCTGCTCAAAGGTTATGGCTTTGCCCTCGTGATTGCCTGCTGCCTGTTCTGCCTGCTCATCGACAAGGTACGCATCTTCATCTTCGACATCGTAGCACTGACGGCGCAACGGCTTTGTGGAAGATTTAACAGCAACAGCAAATAAGCGTTATGACGACAACAACCCTTATTGAGCACGACACCCTCACGAAGTATTGTGAAATACTATCGTTATAGTTTCATTAACATTTTAGAAAAATCTTTACTTTAACGTGTGTTAATAGGCACCCAAACCTCGATTTGTAACC
>CAMTJK010000097.1 GCA_947072805.1 uncultured Prevotella sp. | reverse complement strand
CACGTACGTAACGGCAAACCGATGAAATGGTATTATATCGCAAAACGCGTAACTCGCTGACTATCAGTGCTCCCTATTTGAGAGTAAAATCGCCAAATTTCGCGTCGTAGGTTACAAATCGAGGTTTGGGTGCCTATTAACACACGTTAAAGTAAAGATTTTTCTAAACTGTTAATGAAACTTTAACGATGTGTTTTCACTACCGTATTGCAATGACGTTACCCCAGATGCAACGCCTTATGCCGTTTTCCAACAGCTCCAACAGTGAAGATCTTATCCTCGCTGTCCGGTCCGCAGGTGTAAGTTGGGGATCGGACGGCTTCCGTAAGGACAGTTCCGGCGAAGAAATAGCGGAGTTCGAAGAAGACCTGCCCTAACACCGCATCGGCGGCTCCGATGCTTTCGACATCCTCTACATATGCTGTGAGAAATTCCCGTTCCGCGATACTTTTTCTTTTTCAATGTCGGGCGTGTTGTGAAATCCTTTCAATCCTTTAACAGCCATACCCTTGTTTAATCCGTTATAATGTTGTAACTTTGTACTCTAAAACAGAATATAATATGGCAATGACAATTAAGACATCCCCCGAATTATGGGGAGAAGATGCTCGAATCTTCACCGAGGAAGCAGAGCGCAATGGCAAATTGCCAACGCCTAAACTCTCGGAATCACAGCGTAAGGTGCTTTCAACAATGTTGGAGAGTGCCAAGAATATTATATTTCCTCCACGTAAAGGCTGAAAATGGCAGATTTCAATTTTGTAGAGAGCACCTTTATGGTGCCTTATACCAAAGAGGTTGCAGATTACTGTGACCCTTTTTCTTGTGGAGATGAAGATTTGGATGAATTCTTTAGCCACGATGTATTTCTCTATGAAGAAGAATTGCTCGGCAAGACGTATTGCTGGATAAACAGGAATAATGACAATGAGATTGTGGCTATCGCGACTTTATCTTATGATGGAATAAAAACCAATAATCTTGACAATCCTTCGAGAAACGCCTTTCAAAGAAAGATCCCTCAACAAAAACGCCATCGCAGCTATCCGGCAGTGCTAATCGGGCGTCTTGGCGTGAACAATTCTTTTCAACGTCACGGTTTTAATGTGGGCACACAACTGATGAATGCCCTTAAATATTGGTTCGTTGACGAAAACAACAAGGCTGCTTGTCGTTATATTCTTGTAGATGCCTATAACACCGAATCTACAATCCATTACTACGTTAAGAATGGCTTTAAGCCATTGTATAAGACCGAACAAAGCGAAAAATCCGCTTTTGGCATTTCCGCTGAAGAACCCTTAAAGAGCCGTGTCATGTTTTTTGACTTGAAATTGATTACAGATTAGCTAGATCGTGAAACGTACGGCTAAATGTAAAATGAGAAATATTACATATCTTTTCCTGATTGCTTTCATCGCGGTCGTTGTTTCTTACTCGAACTCTACGACACACACACACTTTGTCTGCAAGTAGCAGACCTTCGACATCTAAAGATTTATTACCGTTCACTACCGTATTGCGCTACGTTTCAGCGACCTGTTTGCCTTTTCCTTGATACATTGACAGCCGTTTTGGGCTAAATCGTAGCCTGCATTAGGCTATTTTTAGACTATTTCTTTGTTTGCAGCACCATTATTTCGTAACTTTGCAGCTTCGAAGGGAGGGCAGCAATAAGCTATGACAATGGAAGATAACAAGGAAAAGAATGAGTATGTAAGGAAAGTGGCTGAACAGAAGTACAAGTTCGGTTTCACCACCGACGTACATACCGAAATAATAGACCGGGGTCTGAACGAAGACGTGGTGAGACTCATCTCCCGAAAGAAAGGCGAACCCGAATGGATGCTTGACTTCAGGCTGAAGGCGTTTGCATACTGGAAGACCCTGAAACAACCCGAATGGGGACATGTAAACCTGCCGCCTATAGACTATCAAGCCATCTCTTATTACGCCGATCCTCTCGCCAAGAAAGATGAGGCGCAGAAGAAGGAGATAGACCCGGAACTGATGAAAACGTTCGACAAACTCGGCATTCCGCTCGAGGAGCGCCTCGCGCTGAGCGGCGTGGCGGTAGACGCCATTATGGATTCGGTATCGGTAAAGACTACCTTCAAGGAGAAACTCGCCGAAAAGGGCATCATCTTCTGTTCGATAGGCGATGCCATACAGTCACACCCCGACCTTGTAAGAGAATATCTTGGCAGCGTGGTGCCTTACCGCGACAACTTTTTTGCAGCACTGAACAGTGCGGTGTTCAGTGACGGCTCGTTTGTATATATTCCTAAGGGCGTGCGCTGCCCGATGGAACTAAGCTCCTACTTCCGCATAAACGCTCGCAACACAGGACAGTTTGAACGTACGCTCATAGTGGCGGACGACGATTCGTACGTCTCTTACCTTGAGGGCTGCACCGCTCCCATGCGCGATGAAAACCAGCTGCACGCCGCAATAGTGGAGATTATAGTGAAGGAACGGGCTGAAGTGAAATATTCTACCGTACAGAACTGGTATCCGGGCGACGAGAACGGCAGGGGCGGCGTGTACAATCTTGTTACCAAGCGCGGCGAACTGAGAGGCGCCGACAGCAAACTCTCGTGGACGCAGGTAGAAACGGGAAGCGCCATCACATGGAAATACCCCTCGTGCGTGCTCCGCGGCGACAATTCCGTTGCCGAATTCTATTCGGTGGCCGTGACAAACCACTATCAGGAAGCCGACACCGGAACGAAAATGATTCACATCGGCAGAAACACGAAAAGCACAATCATATCGAAAGGCATATCCGCAGGAAAGAGCCAGAACTCGTATCGCGGTCTGGTGAAGGTGGGAACAAAAGCCGACAACGCACGCAACTACTCGTCGTGCGACAGTCTTCTGCTCGGCAGCGACTGCGGCGCACACACCTTCCCGTACATGGACATCCACAACGATTCTGCCATAGTGGAACACGAAGCCACGACAAGCAAGATAAGCGAAGACCAGCTGTTCTACTGCAACCAGCGTGGCATACCCACCGAGCAGGCTGTGGGGCTTATAGTAAACGGATACGCAAAGGAGGTGCTCAACAAGCTGCCCATGGAATTTGCCGTGGAGGCGAAAAACCTGCTCAACGTTTCGCTGGAAGGCACGGTAGGATAGCGCCACAGACAACACAAAGGGATAATTTTTAAGATGTATTTAAAACGGAACAGGACAATCAGATATGTTAGTAGTAAAAGATTTACACGCCAAGATAGGCGACAAGGAGATACTTAGAGGCATCAACCTCACTATCAACGACGGTGAGACACACGCCATAATGGGACCTAACGGCTCGGGAAAATCGACGCTCAGCGCCGTTCTCGTGGGCAATCCGCTGTATGAGGTGACGGCAGGAGAGGCTGTGTTCAACGGCAAGGACCTGCTTGCCATGAAGCCGGAAGACCGCGCACACGAGGGACTCTTCCTCTCGTTCCAGTATCCCGTGGAGATTCCGGGCGTGTCGATGACCAACTTCATGAGAGCCGCCATCAACGAGAAGCGCAAATATGAGGGCAAGGAACCCATACCGGCAGGCGACTTCATAAAACTGATGCGCGAGAAGAGAAAGATTGTAGAGCTCGACCAGAAGCTAGCTAACCGTTCCGTAAACGAGGGCTTCAGCGGAGGCGAGAAGAAAAGGAACGAAATATTCCAGATGGCAATGCTTGAGCCTAAACTCTCGATACTCGACGAGACCGACTCGGGACTGGATGTGGATGCCATGCGCATAGTGGCAGAGGGAGTAAACAAGCTGCGCACGCCCGAATCGAGCTGCATTGTAATAACCCATTACGACCGTCTGCTCGACATGATACGCCCCGATGTGGTGCATGTGCTCTACAAAGGCAGGATAGTGAAGACCGCCGGACCGGAGCTGGCACGCGAAATTCAGGAAAGGGGCTACGACTGGATAAAGAATGCAGTGGACGAGCAGCTCTAAAGACAACAGCACGGCTCGTGGCAACAGCCCTTTGTATAACACAATAAGCGCATCATAATGCAAGAAAAAGACAATATATCAGTCTCCGCGCCGGAGCATCCGACAGCCGAAAAGCAGTATATCGACCTGTACGAAAATTGCAGGGAGATGATAAGACGCCACAGCGCCGACGTCATGAACGATGTGCGCGACCGCGCTTTTGACGATTTCAAAAGCAAAGGCTTCCCGATACGTAAGGTTGAACGCTACAAATATACCGACATGGCGGCTCTGTTTGCACCCGATTATGGCGTAAACATCAACCGCCTCGACATTCCCGTAAACCCATACGACGCTTTCAGATGTGATGTGCCCAACTTGAGCACGTCGCTCTACTTCGTGGTGAACGACATCTTCTACACCAAGGCATTGCCCAAAAGCCATCTGCCCGAGGGCGTGCTGGTGGGCTCGCTGAAGGAGGCGGCGGCAGAACATCCCGAACTCGTGGCAAGGCACTACGCTAAGCTGGCACGCACCGACGAGGATGCCGTAACCGCACTCAACACCATGCTCGCACAAGACGGACTGCTCGTTTACGTACCTAAAGACGTAAAGGTGGACAGGGCCGTGCAGATTATAAATATATTGCGTTCCGACGTGGATCTGATGGCAAACCGCCGTGTGCTCATAGTGATGGAGGAGGGAGCGGAGATAAAGCTGCTCTTCTGCGACCACGCCGCCGACGACAGGAAGTTTCTGACCACGCAGGTGATAGAGGCATTCGTGGGCGAAAACGCTTCGCTCGACCTGTATTGCCTGGAGGAAACGCATGCCAGAAGCACAAGGGTGAGCAACCTGTACATCGAACAGCAGGCAGGAAGCCGCGTAAACCACAACATTATAACGCTTCACAACGGCACTACGCGCAACCGCACCGACGTAACGATGGCAGGAGAGGGCGCAGAATGTAACCTCTGCGGCTGTGTCATTGCCGACAAACAGCAGCATGTGGACAACAACACGCTCATAGAGCACCGCGTGCCGCACTGCACCAGCAACGAACTGTACAAGTATGTGCTCGACGGAGAGGCTACCGGTGCCTTCGCAGGACGCGTGTATGTGGCTCACGGAGCCCAAAAGACAACGTCGCAGATGCGCAACCAGAATATCTGTGCCACTAAAGAGGCGCGTATGTTCACCCAACCGATGCTCGAGATATATGCCGACGATGTGAAGTGCTCGCACGGTTCAACCGTAGGACAGCTCAACGATGCGGCACTTTTCTATATGCGCCAAAGGGGAATATCGCTGAAAGAGACCAAGTTGCTGCTCGAATTTGCATTCATCAACGAGGTTATCGACAACATGCAGCTGGCTCCGTTGCGCGACCGTCTGCACCATCTCGTGGAGAAACGGTTCCGCGGAGAGTTGAGCAAATGCGAGGGATGCAAACTATGCAAGTAATACAGTACAAACGATGACAGCAGAAACGATTGCGGAAATGGATAGAATGATTAACGGCAGGACGATAGACGACATAAGAAACGACTTCCCGATACTCGCACGCAAGGTTTACGACAAGCCGCTTGTGTATCTCGACAACGGCGCGACAACGCAAAAGCCGCTGTGTGTGCTCGATGCCATGCGGGAAGAGTATCTTAACGTGAACGCCAACGTACACAGAGGCGTGCATTATCTGTCGCAAAAGGCTACCGACCTGCATGAGGCTGCGCGTGAGAGAGTACGCTCGTTCATCAACGCACGCAGCACAAACGAAATCGTTTTTACGCGTGGAACCACCGAAAGCATCAATCTCGTCGTGGCTTCGTTCTCTGAGGAGATGATGAAAGAGGGCGACGAGGTGATAGTATCGGTTATGGAGCATCACTCCAACATCGTTCCGTGGCAGCTGCAGGCCACAAAGAGGGGCATTGCCATAAAGGTCATACCCATGACCGACGAGGGCGCACTCGATATGGAGGAATACGAGAAGCTGTTCTCGCCGAAAACGCGCATAGTGAGCGTGGCTCATGTGAGCAACGTGCTCGGAACGGTAAATCCTGTGGACGAGATTATACGCATAGCGCACGCTCATGGCGTGCCGGTAATGGTGGACGGAGCACAGAGCACACCGCATTTCAAGATTGACGTGCAGCGTATGGACTGCGACTTCTTCGTTTTCAGCGGTCACAAGATGTACGGACCTACCGGCGTGGGCGTGCTCTACGGCAAGGAAGACTGGCTCGACAGGCTGCCGCCCTATCAGGGAGGCGGTGAGATGATAGAGAGCGTGACGTTCGAGAAGACTGTTTTCGCACAGCTGCCGTTCAAGTTTGAGGCAGGAACGCCCGACTATGTGGCTACGCACGGGCTTGCGACAGCCATCGGCTACATGGAGAGCCTCGGACTTGACAACATAGCCCGCTACGAAAAGCAGCTCACGGACTACTGTATGGAGCAGATGAAGGGCATAGAGGGCATGAGGCTCTTCGGCGTCACTGCGGGAAAAGATGCCGTGGTGTCGTTTCTCGTGGGCGACATACACCACCTCGACATGGGCACGCTGCTCGACCGTCTCGGCATAGCTGTGCGTACGGGTCACCATTGCGCCGAACCGCTCATGCACCGCCTCGGCATACAGGGAACGGTGCGTGCTTCTTTCGCCTTGTATAACACGAAAGAGGAGGTTGATGCGCTTGTGGCGGGAATAAGTCGTGTGAGCAAGATGTTCTGAAAACAAACCGGACACATTCCGATGCCTTTTTTATTATCCTGAATTTGTCATCGGATAATTGTCAGCAAGAGGAGATGTGTCCGGATAACCAAACAAATATCAAAACAAGTTCTTTTCTCTAATCCGAATCGTTCATGGGTTTAACACGGAACGTTCATTGTATAAATCCGAATCGTTCATTGTATAAATCCGAAACGTTCATTATATTTAGATAATATATTATGACCGGCTTGGGCTCTGTTGCCGTCCGCCGGTCATGATTGTATTATTATTTTCCTGTTTCGGGTGTGATGTCCTGCAGGCGCATCAGATAGGTGTCGTATTGCGTGAGGAACGGGCGGAACGGTGCTGCCACTTCTGACGGATGTACGAAACTGTCGGGAACGTTGCTGCCGTCGGTGCGGTAGATGGCGAACGAACCGTTGTGAGTGCCGGTCTTGTCGCTCCATACGCCGAACGACGTCTTGCCGAACTTCGGACCTTCGCCCGATACGGCTGCGTTTACGGTGATGACGAGTCCGCGGTCGGTCTGTTCGAAGTTTACGTTGCCTCCCTTGCAGTCGAATACAAGTCCGTTGCCTTTGGCGTCGCTTACCCAAACGGTCTCAACGCCCATGCGGTTGCCTTCGAAGTATATGTCGTCCTTATGCAGAGCCCAGTATCCGAGTCGGTTGGCACGCTGTCTTCCCGGGTATGATGCGAAGGGACCGTAGCCAGTCCACTGCACCCTGTCGAGCGATGCGTCGAGCAGATAAGCCACGCCCAATTCCGAAAGGAAGTGCTTTGCCGTGTCGGGTGTTAGGCAGTAGCTTACGTTTGCCCCGTCGGTTGTCACTGTTGCTTTCACGTAGGGGTTGTCTATGGGTTGCAGATACCGCTCTATGCGTTCATTGTTTACCTTAATGTTTTCAGCCATTGTAGGCTTTCTGCCCACTCTTACCAGCGGTCCCTGCTGTATCAGGGCGTCGGCATTGCCCTGCGATGCTATTGCGTTGTGCTTGCCGTCGTGTACCTTTACCGTCTGTCGCAGCAGTGTGCGGTTGGCGCGGTCGGTCACGGTGATGTGCAGCAGAGCGCGTTTGTCGGGAGAGGTTACAGGCAGATCGAGCTTGTATGCGGTGGTGCTGTGAGGAGCGCATGCCGGCGAGAAGCAGCCGTTAGCCACGGTGTCACGTCCGGAAGTGAGCGACCATGCAAACGATACATTGTCTTTAAGGTCTATGAAGTCATATCTGTTTCGTATGTGCAGTACGCCGTCGAACAGTGTATCGGTAACGCATGCCTGCGAATAGTTGTGCTGCAGCTCGTAGTAGTTGGGTAGGGGTGTGCGGTCGGCGTACACAATGCCGTCTGTTCCGAGGTTGCCCGACATTTGGAAGCCGCTGCGAGGCGATGTGAACACCCTCTCTTCGTATCCGTACATGCGTCCGTCGATGATGTTCTCCCTGTCCTTTTTGAGAGTGAAGGGCATGCCCTGGTCACACCATTCCCATACGGAACCGCCGGCGAGGGCAGGTGTCTTCTCTATTATTTCCCATTGTCTGTCGTGGTCTTCAAACGATATTCCCAGCGTGTGGCAGTATTCGGTGAATATCGTTACGCGGTCAGCCTTGGTGTAGAAGTCTTTCAGTTGCGATGTTGTGGGGTAGTGAGGAGCATAGATGTCCGCCACTTCGGGGAAGTTCTTGAATTTAAATCTGCGGAAGTAGCTGCCCTTTTGCGGATAGCATATTGGTCGTGTGCTGTCGCATTGTTTGGCGAAGCGTCCCACCTCCACGCAGCTTTCCGGCAGCGGGTTCTCGTTTCCGAGGCTCCAGATGAGCACCGACGGATGGTTTTTGTCACGTGCGATGGTTGCGGCGGCGCGTGTCTTCAGTATGTCGAGGTAGTCGGGCTTCTTCAGGTGTTTCTCGCCGCGGCTTCCGAAAGGCACTTCGTTCACCACATAGAATCCGAGCGAGTCGCACAGCTCATAGAATCGTCTTTCGCGCGGATAGTGGCTTGTGCGTATGTAGTTGATGCCAGCCTCCTTCATCATTTTCATGTCTTTCAGCGTCAGTTCGTCGCTTATCACCTTTCCCGTCTGCGGGTCGGTGGCATGACATGTCACGCCTCTCAGCTTTATGGCGCGTCCGTTCAGTTTGAGCACCTTGCCGTTTTCTATGGATGTCTCCCTTATGCCAATCTTCTGTTCGAAGGTCTGCAGCACAGTGTCCTTGCGCTTCAGCCACAGTTTCAGCGTGTAGAGGTACGGAGTTTCTGCCGTCCACAGTTGCACGTTCTCTATCTTGCCGCCCGTCGAGACCACCTTTCCTGTGGCGTCATATATCTCATATTCCACCTTGGTATGCTTGTCGGCGTTAGCTATTTCGGTCTTCACCGTCACTTCTCCGTTTGTCTTTGTTGTCACGGTGAGGTCGGAAAGGTGCGTCTTCGGCACGGCGAAGAGTGTCACGTCACGGATTATTCCCATGGGTGCCCAGTCGTCGAAGCAGTCGAATTCGAATCCCTTGAACCTTGAATATACGCGCATTGCAAGTTGCTGCTTGCCCTTTTTGTTTAGGAACGGCGTAAGGTCGAATACGCAGGAGGTGTAGCCCTGTTCCCACGAGCCGACGTAGCGGTCGTTAAGCCAAAGGTCATAGCCGCGCAGCACGCCGTCGAACTGTACAGCCACCAGCATGCCCTTCCATTCCTCGGGCACTTCGAAGGTGGTGCGGTAGTAGCCGGTCAGCGAGTCGGGAAACGAGTAGCGGGCTTCACAGAAGCCGTTGGTGTCCCAACATCCCGGCACGTCTATGGTGCCCCAGGTGGCGTCTTCTGCCGGCACTGTCTTGGTGTCGCCAATGCCTTCAGTCACTTTCAGACGCCATTTGCCGCCTATGTTACGCGTCATTTTCTTGTCTGTCACGGGCAGTATGCCCTTGAATGCGTCGCCTATTTCGGCAGATGCTGCCACCGAAATAATGAACGATGCGAGTAGGATGATAGTTTTTTTCATATCAGTATTGATTTTATTGTCATTAATGTCAGCAGTGAGGAATATTATGTTCTGTGGTTTTCAGACCTTTATCTGTCGCAAAATTAGACTTAAAGGCGTTGTGGCAGTTGGTAAAATTATACAAAAAATGGTATTATCGTACGCAAAAGACGATAATACCATGCTTTTTAGGTGATAATGTACGGCTTTCTGGATAAAACCGCAAGGATTTTTTGGATAAATCAGTAAGATAGAATCTATATTTATTTGATATTGTCAGAGCAAACGGCGGCACTTTTTCAGAGCCATGACGAGCCACACTCCGAACAGCGAGCGCAGTGCGAGCGAGTAGTCGGCAGGCAGTATACATGCCAGCATTGCGGTCTGCGCTTCAAACAGTGCGCGCATCTGCGTCCATGAAATCTCCTTTCCCAACACGTCGGAATAGTATTTTCTTAACGGTTCCATGCACGAAGTCATCACTGCGCCCATGCGTCTTGTCATTTCGGCTACGCTCTTTGCTGTTGCCATACCTGTAGGTATTGTCATCTGCTTTTCCATAATTTACATTGTTTTTGTTCAACTTTCTGATGCAAAAATACCTTAACCGCGTGCACAGGACGTTCAATTTCATAACTTTTTAGTTCAAAAGAAGTGAAGAAACGGCTTTTTTTCTACCATTTTGCTTCCCGCTCCGTCTCTACATAGTGCGCTAAGCCATTTCCGAGGCTGTTGCAATGCAGTAAAGACAAAGACAAAACATATTAAAATCTAATGACAGATTTAGATTAAATGTGTAACTTTGTCGTACGAAAAGCCGCAACAAGGGCGTTGCCCTTTGTAAGGAAGAGCGAAACTATACCTATATAATATATAAAGGATATGCTTGCAAGTCATTTTTACGAAGACCTTATAGAGGCGGGATGCGACGAAGCCGGACGCGGCTGTCTTGCCGGAAGCGTATATGCCGGCGCCGTGATTTTTCCGCCCGACTATACCAACGACGAGCTCAACGACTCGAAACAGCTGTCGGAGAAGCGTCGCAATGCCCTGCGCGAAGTCATCAAGCGCGATGCCCTGGCGTGGGGTGTGGGTATTGTCACGCCCGAGGAGATAGACAGGATAAACATTCTCAATGCGAGCATCCTTGCCATGCACCGAGCCCTCGACGCCCTTTCGCTGCGCCCGCAGGCTGTCATTGTAGACGGCAACCGTTTCAAGCCCTATTGCGGTCTGCCGTACACCACCATCGTGAAGGGCGATGCCAAATATCTTTCCATCGCAGCGGCAAGCATTCTTGCCAAGACCTGTCGCGACGACTACATGGCAGAGCTTGCCAGGGAGTACCCCCAATACGACTGGCAGGGCAACAAGGGCTATCCCACAGCCCGTCACCGCGATGCCATACGCCGCTATGGCATTACCCCCTACCACCGTCGCTCGTACAATCTGCTCGGCGACGGACAGCTGTCGTTCGATTTCTGATTTTCCCTGCACTTCTCGGTCTACAGAGTTTCTGTTGTTCCTGTTGTAGCAACTAAAGCAATGATTAGCCGAATAGCTTCGGGGCATCGTTGTAACTGCACTTAATGAAAGTTAATTTGTAAAGATATTTGGTCGAATTTAACATTTTTAAATCCGGCATTCTAGGTGTAAATTTTTGTTAATCAAAGTGGGGCAATTTACCCTCCCGATGGGTCGAAAAACGGTTACGTACGTGAGCTCATTGCGATTTCATCGAT
>CAMTJK010000096.1 GCA_947072805.1 uncultured Prevotella sp. | reverse complement strand
AAATTCGACCAAATATCTTTACAAATTAACTTTCATTAAGCGCAGTTACGAGCCTCATGCCGACAGTAACCATCGCCGGTCTCAAAACGCCACATGAAACGGAAAATGATATATAAAAGGGGGATAGGATGTTTGTATAATGTGAAAAAAACATCAAGTCACATCGGTTTGATGTGACTTGATGTTATAACGTATTATTTAGGCTGTAATGGGCGTGAGATGCTTTTACATAGCAAATGTGTTAAACCCTCCATCAACTACAGCCACAGTACCGGTAACAAATTTTGCAGCATCGCTCATGAGATAGTGTATCGTACCGCACAGCTCGTCAGGAGAGCCCATGCGTCCGAAAGGAGTCTGACGAATAACATCCTGTCCCCTTTGGGTGAATGTCCCGTCAGGATTGGTAAGCAACGCTCTGTTTTGTTCTGTGATGAAGAAACCGGGTGCAATGGCATTAACTCTGATGCCTTCGCCGAATTTCTTTGCACATTCTGTAGCCATGAAAGCCGTGAAGTTGCTTATTCCTGCTTTGGCTGCGGCATATCCGCACACTCTTGTCATGGGACGGAAAGCAGCCATAGAAGAGAAATTTATTATACTTCCTTTGCCTTGTGCAACCATCGGGCGCAGAAAAACCTGTGTCGGGATAACGGTGCCTGTAAGGTTAAGTGACAGTACGCGCTGGAATTGTTCGGCATCGAGGTCGAAGAAGTTATTGTCTGGCGCGATCGTCGCACCGGGCATGTTTCCTCCTGCCGCATTAAGAAGCGTGTCTATACGACCATATTTAGCCAAAATATCGTCACAGTTCTTTTGTACAATATCCTGATTAAGTACGTCGGTCTTCATGAATTCACAGGAACCACTGTCCTTGTTGATTTCTTCGGCAATGGCATTGCCTATATCCTCTTTACGACCAAGTATTATTACTTTAGCGCCATTGGCTGCCAGGTATTTTGCTATTGCACGACCTAATACACCGGTACCGCCGGTAATTACCACGACATAGTCTTTAATATTGAAAAGTTCGTTCATATATGCCTTTATGTTTAATGAATCGTTTCTGTAATTATAAATTGTTTTGAATGAGAAAGGATTATGTTTCTATTTCTGAATTCCCAATTCCCTGTCTACTGTAGCGATGATGCCTTGCACCTGTCCCATGGCAAACATACGCCCGAGGAAAGAATATCCGGCGTTGTACCCACGTTCCTCGTCGCCGAGCATTGTCATGCCGTGATCAACGCGCATGGGTAATTGGGGATTTGTTTTCTCGAAAATGCGGGCTAATTCTATAACGTCGGCCCTGCCGCCAAGATGTGATGCTTCAGTGAAATCGCCATTGTCAAATATATGACAGGAGCGAAGGTGTACGAACCATGTTCGTTTTGCATATTTGTGCGCCAGTTCCACAACGTTGTTGTGTGCTCCGGCTGACAGGCTTCCGGCACAGAAAGTAAGACCATTATGCGGATTGTCTACTGCATTGAGGAACCAATTGATATCCTCGTCATTTGTAACAATCCTGGGAAGACCTAAAATAGGATAGGGTGGGTCATCAGGGTGAACACACATAAACATTCCGCATTCTTCACAAGTAGGCATAATGGCGGACAGGAAATAGCGCATGTTTTCGCGTAATTGTTCTTTATCTATACCTTTATATAGATCAAGAAGCTTTCTGAAAAGCTCAATAGGATGTTCTTCGCCTTCCTTGAAGTTACCGCTTACAAATCCTTGTGTCTTTATAACAATGTTTTCAACAAGTTTGCGGTCGTCTTCAGGAGTCATGTGCTTCTTCAGCTCTTCAACCTCTTTGAGGATATCTCGCTCCACACCTTCAATGTGAAAGTTTGCCCAATCCTCTGTGGCACCCTCACGTTTAAGTATATGGATGTCAAAATAGGCAAATTCCGAAAACGAGAAATATAAATTGCTTGTGCCGTTAGAGTTAGGATGTTCCAAATCTGTTCTTGCCCAATCTAACACAGGCATGAAGTTGTAGCATATTGTGTGAATTCCTTCTGCTGCCAAATTGCGCAAACTTTCTTTGTATCGTTCTATTTGTTCGTCGCGATCTATGCCTCCATATTTGATGCTCTCAACTACAGGAAGACTCTCAACTACAGACCATCTCATGCCGAAGCTTTCAATATATTCACGTAACTCCCTGATTTTTTCTCTTGTCCATATTTCGCCAAGCGGTACATCATGCAAAGCGGTAACAATTCCCTCTACGCCGATTTGCTTAAGCATGCCGAGCGTAATTTTGTCGTTCTTTCCGAACCATCTCCATGTCTTTTCCATTGTGTGATAGTAATGTTGTTAATAGTTCAACAAAGGTAAGGAAAAGAGTTGTATTGAACAAGAAATTAATCGGAAAATAAGGGATTTACTCCTTTTTTGACCCCTTTTGTGCGACCTGTATGATAATGAAATAGCTGGGATTTGTCTTTACGCTTAACATTCAAGAGACTGTTCTGCCTAAAGCATTATCCCCAAAAGGTCATTACATTTCATATCAGTTTCTCGGAAGAAACCTTGTCGCTATATAATGACTTTTGGGGGTTATTATGGAATACGGGCTCGATGATGCCGTCTGAGAAAGACCGGAATTTCAGAATATAAAAAAGAGCTGTGCCGTAAACCTCCTTTACGACACAGCTCCCATATATTCGCTTTTTATTAGTAGCTTCTTGCTATGATTACTCTGCATTTAGCAGGCTTCCCACTAACCATGTCTATTCCAGGTGTTTGTTCGTAAGCAAATGGAACGCAACGAATTGTGGCTTGTGTTTCTTCCTTAATCTTGGCTTCAGTCTCGGCTGTACCATCCCAATGGCATAGGAAGAAGCCTCCATCCTTGATTCTCTCTTTGAATTCTTCGTAGTCGTCACATTCATAAACGTGCTCGTCACGGTATTTCCGAGCCTTTTCAAAGATGTTTGTTTGGATTTTTTCTAATAATTCTTTAACATATTCTGTTATTCCCTCTAAAGACACAGTTTCTTTCTCGAGTGTATCTCTTCTCATAATTTCCACTGTGTTGTTTTCAAGATCTCTTCCTCCCATAACCAATCTAACAGGAACACCTTTTAATTCGTAATCGGCAAATTTGAATCCCGGGCGCTTGTTGTCAGCATCATCGTATTTTACGCTTATGCCAGCAGCTTTCAGATTGTTGATGATAGGCATAAGACGCTCTGTAATGGCTTGTAGCTGTTCGGCACCCTTGGTTATAGGAATTATAACTACTTGTATTGGAGCAAGCTTTGGAGGTAATACGAGTCCGTTATCATCGGAATGTGTCATAATCAAGGCACCGATAAGGCGGGTGGATACGCCCCATGAAGTAGCCCAAACATATTCCGGTCGATTCTCTTTATTTAAATATGTTACTTCAAATGCTTTTGCAAAGTTCTGTCCAAGGAAATGGCTTGTACCACTTTGTAATGCTTTGCCGTCTTGCATCATTGCTTCGATTGTGTAGGTGTCCAGTGCTCCGGCAAAGCGTTCTGTCTCGCTTTTTACACCCTGCAGAACAGGTACTGCCATCCATTTTTCGGCGAAATCAGCATAGACATGGAGCATGCGTTTTGCTTCTTCTTCTGCTTCTTCGCGTGTGGCATGTGCCGTATGTCCTTCTTGCCATAGGAATTCGCTTGTACGCAGGAATGGCCGCGTGCGCATTTCCCATCTCATTACGTTGCACCATTGGTTGCACATAAGTGGCAGATCACGCCATGAATGTATCCAATTCTTGTAAGTATTCCATATTATAGTTTCGGATGTAGGACGAACGATAAGCTCTTCTTCCAGTCTTGCAGACGGATCTACTTCTACTCCGCTTTTATCATCTTTGGCGCGAAGACGGTAATGTGTGACAACAGCACATTCCTTTGCAAAACCTTCTACATGTTCCGCTTCTCTTGAAAGGAAAGATTTGGGTATTAGCAATGGGAAATATGCATTTTGGACACCCGTTTTTTTGAACATTTCATCAAGTTGGTGTTGCATCTTTTCCCAGATTGCATATCCATAAGGCTTGATGACCATACAACCTCTTACTGCTGATTGTTCTGCCAAATCAGCCTTGACAACCAAATCATTGTACCATTGACTGTAATTGTCGGCTCGTCTTGTTAAATCTTTTAATTCTTTAGCCATGACTTTATTTTTTCAAAATATGGTTGCAAAAGTACAAAAAAAAGTTGGAATGTGGGAGTAATTTAAATAATTAGATTACCTTTGCACAGTAAATGAAAAGGTTTAACACAATAAAATGTCAAAACAATGAAAAAATTTAAGTTATTTACCCTGACACTCTGCCTTGGAATTATCATGGCAGCATGTAACAATACTCAAAAAGGAGCAGTGATAGGAACAGCAGGCGGAGCTGTATTAGGTGCAATTGTTGGTAAACTTGCAGGTAATACAGCAGTTGGAGCGGCTATTGGTGGTGCTGTTGGCGCTGGTACCGGAGCTATAATCGGTAATCGTATGGACAAGGTGAAGAAGCAAGCTGAAGCCGTTCAGAATGCACAGGTTCAGCAGGTTACTGACGCAAATGGTCTTCAGGCTGTTAAGGTTACATTCGATTCCGGTATTCTGTTCGCAACAAGTAGCTCTTCGTTACAGCCTACAGCACAGACTTCACTTACTCAGTTTGCCAATGTGCTGAAGCAGAATGTTGATGCAGATGTTGCTATTCAAGGTTATACAGATAATCAGGGATGGAAGAATTCAACGGCAGAGCAGAGCGCTCAAAAGAATGTTGCTTTGTCACAGCAGCGTGCTCAGTCGGTGTCGTCTTATCTGATTGGTCAGGGTGTTTCTGGTGCCCAGATAAAGTCTGTACAGGGTTTGGGCGAGGCTAATCCTGTAGCTGATAATTCAACAATCGAAGGACGTGCACAGAACCGTCGTGTTGAAGTTTATCTCTATGCAAGTCAGGCAATGATTGAAGCAGCAAACAATGGTACTTTGAAATAAGACAATGATTATTCTGAAAAGAATAAAAAAGATTATAAGATGGATGGTGGTCGCTTTCTTTGGCACCACCATCCTTTCTGTTATAGCACTTCGTTTCATTCCAGTATATTTTACTCCACTTATGTTCATCCGTGTTGTCCAACAATTGTCGGATAACAGAGATGTGCGTTTGTATCATAAGTGGGTGTCTTTGAATAAGATATCGACTGATTTGCCGCTTGCCGTAATATCGAGTGAGGATCAGCGATTCCTATCACATCATGGTTTTGATTTCAAGGCGATTGAAACTGCTGCAAAGCAAAATGCAAAACCAAACAGCAAACGTAGGTTAGGGGCCAGTACTATATCCCAGCAGACTGCGAAGAATGTTTTTTTATGGCCGGGTAGGACTTGGCTTCGCAAAGGTTTGGAAGCTTATTTCACTTGTCTTATAGAATTAATGTGGAGCAAGGAGAGAATAATGGAGGTCTATTTGAATTCCATAGAGATGGGTGATGGAATATATGGTGCTGCATCTGTCGCCGAATTACATTTCGATTGCATGCCGAACGAGCTGACAAGAGAGCAGTGTGCCCTCATTGCCGCATCTTTGCCAAATCCGATAAAATATAATTCATCGAAGCCAGGTCCCTATATGAAGAAGCGTCAGAGAAGGATTCTGCGTGAGATGCGTTATATAGGGACATGGAATAGAGAAAAGGCATATTAGCAGTGCAATCGAAATGTAATATTCTTTTAAATTATTCTGTGTAAAAGTTTATTAGCTTTGTGAGAGCCTGACGGCAAACTGGGCAGAAATCCGGTACGTCGTTTACTCTCATTCGGCAATTTTCACATCCTCTGAAGACACCTTTCTCTTGATAGCCTCCACCCTCATACATTCCGGCTTTACCTTCAAGAATAAGATTCTCCCATTTGTTTGAGAAATCATGCTTTGTGGTTAAGTTTGGTTCCCAGGGTTCAACGTCGGGAAAATACATAGGATCACCGTCGCCGTATGTATATTCATCTCCCAATCCTCCGAAACTATGCCCGAACTCATGCACGACAACAGGCTTGAAGTACGGTCCTTTTGTATAAGAAAGATTGTAGGAATTGTAAACGCCGCCACCGCCATATACGGCAGTATTCACAAGAACGATAATGTGTTCATAGGGTGTGCCTGCCAGTTGGTTGTGCAGTTGCTTTAATTGCAGTGTTGTCAGATATCTTGATGAATAAAAAGTATCGAAGTGAGAGTGTAGAATAGTGTTTTTCCATATGCCCTTTCCTGGTTCGCTTGTACCGCGTTCTTCTGAAGGTGACATGACTGCGATAATGTTGAAACGCTCTCTCATGCTTTTGAACGGTTCGTGGGCAAACAATGCTTCGGTTGCAATCATGGCATCGTTCTTGAAATCTTCCATGTCATCTTTAGTATATCCTTCGGCAAGATATGCAATATGGATACATTTTGTTGTGTCTGCTGCTTTTTGCAGAGTAACAAAACTGTTGACATTCCGCTCTCCGATATGCCTTATCAGTATGTCGTTAGGGTCTACGTGGTGTGTTAAGGAGGCTGTTGTTTTACAGTGATAGTCCTGTAGGGTCACTGTTATTTCCACCGGCTGTTTTGGAAATGGTACAAGAAAAACGTTTTCAAAGGATTTGCTTGTAGTTTTGCTTTCGTCTGTGGTAATCCATTCTTGGAATAGGGTAGAGAAGGAATGTCTATAAATCACATTCCCGCTTTTCTGGTCTTTCACTGTTATCTGTCCGTTTCCGGCCAATGGCAGTTCAGCCAGTCTGTTGCGTCTTCCATACCATTCCGGCATTTTGTTCAGTTCGTCCACGTATATGTATTGGTGGTCTATGTTTCCTGCAAAAATGTAGTCAAGTCTGAGCGTATTGTCTGTGAAATACTCGTCAAACGATTGTGCATTTACTTTTATGCTTATAACAGACATTGTTGCAATTAAAAACAAATAAATCTTTTTCATAATTCCTTAATTAATAGTTGTACATATTCTCTTTCCCAATCTTGTTCGTGTTCACGTTCTCCGTTAAATTCAAGTACATCGATATCCATTCTTACGCGTCCAGATTGTTTTTCCTCATCATTTCTTCCGCAGTCATGTTCTATTTTTTTTATAATATCGTGCAGCTTGTTTCTGCTGATATCACATGTTCCGCACACCAGTTGGTTCATAAACATGCCCGAAACGATACCGATAGGCTTTGTACGTATCAGTCTGCTGCATTTTATGTTATTCAGGACCGAATTCAGACATGACAAGGCGTACTTTATGTTGTTTTCGGCGCGGTAGTTAGAACCGATGGATAATATCACCGTGCTGACTTTTTCTTGTTTCATTGTTTTATCAGTTGTGTTTTCAGGAAGAGGTCGAATCTGTCCTGATATCCGTTGAAAACGTTTATATCCACGTCTCCGTGTATGCCGTTTACTTTTCCATCCGGACATAATTGCCACAGTAACAGTCTCACGTCCGGGCGGTATTCTCCATAGCGAGCTATCCACACGTCATATTCTCTCTTTATGTCAGGAGCATGACTAAGATATTTGTTCACGAAAGATTGGTTCACATACAATATCGGTCGTATGCCGGTATGTTTTTTTACAACAGACATCCATGTCCGTATTGCGTCGAACAATACCTTTTCTCCTCCCATTTTACTTATCTGTGCGTCGCTTGGTTCTACGTCAAGTACAGGAGGAAAATCTCCATTGTTGAAGTAGGAATGTTTTATGAAGAATTTTGCCTGTTTGGCTGCATCTGATTTTGTAGAGAAGAAGTGATATGCTCCACAATACAGCCCATGTCTTCTTGCCTGTTTGTAGTCAGCATGATAATGCTTATTGCGAATGGAGGTTCCTTCTGTCGATTTTATATATACAAATGATACCGGATAATCTACATTTCCGTTTGTCCGCTTATGGTTGGCTTTTCCAAGATATGTGATATTCAGTTTATTCCAAAGTATAGGATAGTATTTTTTCCCCTTACCGTGCTGGTATCGTGAAATGTCAATACCATAAATGCGTTCGGAGGTGTAGTTCATCCGTTCGCCTTTGTATTTTCCACTTTTCCATTCTCCGGCTTTTATGTTTTCTGTGTTAATGTTAAAGCCGAATCCGTCGGGTCTGTCGTCAGTCCAGTGTCCTTCATAGAAGTTGCCTTTACTGTCGTTGTAGTTGCCGTGTCCGGCAGCCTTTCTTTCTTTGTCGAAGGCTCCGCGGTAGGTTCCGATGCTGTCAGTGCGGATTCCGTACACAAGCGTGTCGGCAATCCATGTGCCTCTTATCCACCTGTGGCTCTTGTCACGTGCTATGCCTTCACCACTTCTGCCTATTTTGAGCAACAGTCCTTTTTTCCATACGGCATTTCCCTCTTCTATGAATATATCAGGAATTGCCACGCTGTCTTCATTCTCGTAAATATCGATGTGTAGTATCTCGAGTCTGGCTGATTCCGGGATAGAATTCAGACATGCCATTAAGGCTTGTGTCTGCTTTATGTTACTTTTTACTACATCATTATGCTTTGCAACCATTTCGTAACCTTCGTCCTGCACGTTGTGTACATCAAGATAGTACTGCATTACATCGGCAATCGAGTCAAGTGACAGCAATCGTTTTTCAATGTGTTTTTTGTTGTGTTCCACAATGCGTCTTATTTCTCCCGATGTAATACTCTCCGTGGTACCGAAACTTATCGCTTTGTTGTCGGTGGCGAGAGCCACAAACAAAGAGTCTTTGCCAATGCTTCTAAAGAACAATATGTCCTTGTTGTTGGCTCGGAGAATGTTGTATGAACGTGTGATTATTTTTCTGGGTTGTCTTGACGAGTAGGAATAGGCGAACATGACGCCAAGGGAGACAACACACGCAACACATATTGCAATGCTCCACCTGGCGAGTGTTTTCTTTTTTATAACCATATATCCTTTCATCTTTTATAATATATTTATGATTAAGGTATGGATAATGATGTGAAGTGTGATATTGATTATACCAAACATTGAGCACTGACTGTTGTATTGTCGGGTGTGTTCTGTCCCGCTCAACCGTCAATGCTCAATGTCTGCATTTGTAGATGATCAGCTGCGATTTTTGTCGTCAGCCGTTCATAGACAATAGGAATTCCTCGTTGTTTCGGGTTTGTATTAGACGGTCGCGAACTGTGTTCATTGCTTCCATTGCGTTCATTTCGCTTATGAATTTCCTTATTATCCACATGCGGTTGAGTGTGGTGGGGTCTTGCAGGAGATCGTCGCGGCGTGTGCTCGACTGAACAAGGTTTACAGCAGGGAATATTCGTTTGTTGCTTAGTGCTCTGTCAAGCTGCAGTTCCATATTACCTGTACCTTTGAACTCTTCAAATATCACTTCATCCATCTTCGAGCCTGTATCGATGAGGGCTGTTGCGATGATTGTCAGCGACCCTCCGTTTTCTATGTTGCGTGCTGCTCCGAAGAAGCGTTTGGGCTTTTGCAGAGCGTTGGCGTCTACACCACCGGTGAGTACCTTGCCGCTAGCGGGACTTACAGTATTGTATGCACGTGCCAAACGTGTTATGGAGTCGAGGAATATCACCACGTCGTGACCACATTCCACCATTCTCTTGGCCTTCTCGAGTACTATTCCTGCAATCTTTACGTGGCGGTCTGCCGGTTCGTCGAAGGTAGATGCTATAACCTCGGCATTTACTGTTCTGCTCATGTCTGTTACTTCTTCCGGACGCTCGTCGATGAGAAGCATCATGAGATAAGCTTCGGGATGATTGGCGGCTATGGCGTTGGCAATGTCTTTCATGAGAATTGTCTTTCCCGTCTTGGGTTGTGCCACAATGAGTGCGCGCTGACCTTTACCTATTGGAGAGAAGAGGTCTACTATTCTTACACTTGGGTTTGTTGTGTCGTGGTCACCGCAGAGTTGGAACTTTTCGTCGGGGAATAGCGGAGTAAGATGTTCGAAGGCCACGCGGTCGCGCACTTCTGCGGGGTTGCGTCCGTTGATGGTGTTGATGTTACAGAGTGCGAAATATTTTTCGTTTTCGTGTGGAGGACGTACGGTGCAGTCTACCACATCACCTGTTTTCAGTCCGTACTTCTTTATCTGCTGTGGCGATACATATATGTCATCTGGTGATGACAAATAGTTGTAGTCGCTGGAACGGAGGAATCCGTAACCGTCAGAGAGTACTTCCAATACACCGTTGCCGGTTATTATGTCAGAGAAGTCGTAGATGGCTCTGGAAGCTATGGGCTGTTGCGAGTGCTGGAAGTCCATATCGGTTTGAATGGCAGTGGGACGATCGAATATATCGAGCGTAGGCATTGCTCCCTGGTCTTCTATAGGTAGATCAATTACGGTTATGAAATCAGTGCCATCGCCCGGGTCTCCTTCCCAGATGCCTTCCTGTACTTTCTCTTCTTGATTGTGCTGTGACATCTTCTCTTGCAGTTGCTCGAGCAACTTCTTGTCTGCCGGTTCACCTTCAGACGTGAGCGCTGTTGAAAATTCAGCTTCGGGGACAGCAGAAACATTTTCTTCCCCAACAACTTCCTCTGTGGGAGCGGCTGCGGGGACTATCTCTTTGATGTCTGGGCTTTCTGCAATTTCTGTTTCCGAGGTTGTTGCTTCTTCCGGTTGCAGTGTTGTTTTAGTCTTCCTTCCCTTTTTTGTTGCAGGAGCTTCCTTCTCAGCTGTTACAGTTGCCGAAGTTGCGACAACCGTCTGTGACATAACTTCTTCAATGTCGGTCACGGGCAGATTACTGAACAGGGAAGGCTGTTTCTGTTCAACTGGTTTGTTTGCGCGATTTTTCAGGTCGAAGTTCTCGCCATCCTTACCATTAACAGTATAAACCTTGTTTGTATCTTTTTTTACAATGCGTGTTCTCTTTCTTTTGGGAGAAGCGGTTGCATTTGCCGCACTTTCTTCTGCTGCTTTGTCAAGAATGGAATACACCACACTTTCAAGCTCATCATCAGGAGACACTTTAATGCCTAATTGATCCGCGATACCCATCAATTGTGGAATATCCATGGATTCAAGTTCTTCTTTTGTGTACATACTATAAGCAGTATATTGATGTTTTTGGGATTTGATGTTTAAGATGGTCTTGTTTCGCGATTGGAAACTATTTTTCATAAAAACGATGCAAAAGTAATTATTATTTTTGAAATATCAAAAAAAACGACAGGAAAGTTTGTGCCAATCGTAACCGATCGTTTTTGTTTGCTGAGAAAATGCCATGAGACAGGCAAACTGTTATGCTAATTATGATATTGCATATGATTCAGGATGCTATTGTCTTAACCTTTATATAGTAAGGTTTGCGTATAAGTGTCATCTATTTCCCAAACTCATTTCATACAACGAGGGGAAACTGCCGACAGGTGCTCGTAACTGCACTTAATGAAAGTTAATTTGTAAAGATATTTGGTCGA
>CAMTJK010000095.1 GCA_947072805.1 uncultured Prevotella sp. | reverse complement strand
AAATCGCAAAACGCGTAACTTGCTGACTATCAGCGCTCCCTATTTTAGATAAAAAACGCCAAATTTCGCGTCGTAGGTTACAAATCGAGGTTTGGGTGCCTATTAACACACGTTAAAGTAAAGATTTTTCTAAAACATAAACAGATGTTAAACGATATTATATCGCCATGTGATTGGCGACGGCTTCAATGCCGATTTTCATGACAAAAGAGCGAGTGCGAAGCCTCGTCGGCTTGAACCGATGTGCAGAACAAAGCATATATATAATAATGTACGCGAGGTTTTTAACTCCTGCAAACGTATAAGAAAGTTAAAAAAGTGCCTTCCGGCAAAAAAAACAGACAAATTGTTTGGCGAAACAAGCTATTTTGTTTTATATTTGCAGTGTACTATTTAAGTAATACACTAATTCACGTGAAGATAATAAGCAAAACAGTAACAAAAGAAAGTAAAACCAGAAGAAAAAAAGAAGAAACAAAAAGTGTAAGATTATGATACGCATAGAAAATATAAACTTTGATTACACTGCAGGCCACACGATGCGAAAGATACAATCGATGGCAGGAAAAACCGGTCAGCCTGTATTCCTTGATTTCAGCCTTTCCCTGAGCGGCAACGCCATCTATGGTCTGCTGGGAAAGAACGGTACGGGCAAGTCCACACTGCTCTATATGCTCTCCGGACTGCTCCGCCCACAGAAAGGAAGCATCACCATCGACGACTGCAATCCGGCAGAGCGTGACCCGCGGCTGCTCTCCGAACTGTTTCTCGTACCCGAAGAGTTCGACATGCCCTCCGTTCCGCTCAACTCATACATCAAGATGATAGCACCGTTCTATCCCCACTTCAGCAGCAGCGTGCTCGAATCGTGTCTCAGAGACTTCGAACTGCCCGCTTCGCTCCATCTCGGCAAACTGTCGATGGGGCAGAAGAAGAAGGTACTCATGAGCATAGCCCTTGCCTCGGGCACTCGCATACTGCTCATGGACGAGCCTACCAACGGTCTCGACATACCGTCGAAGAGCCTCTTCCGCCGCATAGTGTCGCGCTATATGGACAGCCATCGCACGCTGATCATATCTACCCATCAGGTACACGACGTGGAGCAGCTGCTCGACCACGTGCTTATATTAGGCAGGCACGGCATAATATTCAACTCGTCCGTGACCGACATATGTTCGCGATTCACCTTTGAGACACGCATGCCGGGCGAACCTATGGACGATGTGGTGTACAGCGAACCCACACCGCAGGGCAATGCGGTGGTGGCACGACGCAGTAACGACGCGCCGGAGACGCAGGTAAACCTCGAACTGCTCTTCAACGCCGTGGCAAGCGTGCCCTGGGATGTGTCGGCTGTGGCAAGAAGCAAGAACAACACCGGTGCGGAGATGCAGGAATAGAGAGAATGGACAAACGAAATACAACAGTAAGGACAAACAAAAATAGAAATGAAGAATTTTGATTCACACAGATTCAGAAACCTGATGCGCTACGAGCTGACGGCAAACAAGCGCAACATAATAAACACAATGCTCATCATGACGCTTGCACTGACATTCGTTTATGTAAGCACCACAATCAGAACACTCCACGATAATGTCAATTACAACATGAATGACTTGCTGTGGGGGTTGGCAATGTCTACCACTTCGATATATGTTCTTTTTGCAACGTTGGGTGCAAGCCGCATCTTCTACAACATGCGCCGCAAGCAAGACCGCATAAACTTCCTCACATTGCCCGCCACCAATGTAGAGAAGTTTATGGCAAGATACCTCTATGCCACCGTCGGTTACCTGCTCATGTACACCGCCTCGGCTGTCGTTGCCGACGTGCTGAACTGTATTATGGCGTACATGCTCTATTCTGTTGATGTGGGCTCTGTATGCCTGCATGGGATGGAAGGATTATTCGATATGTCCATGCTCGTTATGAGTGAACTGATACGCCATGAGAATGAACGCGTTGATATAATTCAGACAATTTTTCTTGTGGTATTCATGGTGCTCTCATGTGGCTCGATGTACATATTCGGCGGCAGCTTCTTCCGCCGCAACCAGTGGGTGCTCACCACATTCAGCATGACAGTAGTGTCTATCGCACTTACAACGGCATCAACCATGCTGCTCCACGTCAGCAATACCGAGGCTTTATCGAAGTCGGAGCTTCTCATGCTTATGATGCTTGCCGACCTGCTTTTGCCCCTGCTCATTGTGGGGCTGCATTATCTGGCATGGAAACTGTTCTGCAGAACACAGGTAATAACCGGAGAATGGACTAACCTATGATGACATTCAATACCGACAAGGCCATATATCTGCAGATGGCAGACCGCCTGTGCGACGAGATTCTGGCGGGAAAATATCCGGAAGAAGACCGCATACCGAGCGTAAGAGAATATGCCGTGATGCTCGAGGTGAACGCCAACACGGCGGTAAAGGCGTACGATGCGCTGGCACGCGACGGCGTGATATACAACAAGCGCGGACTTGGCTACTTTGTCAAGGCAGGAGCACGCGAGAACATCATGTCCACACGCCGCCGGGCCTTCATGGACGAGCACCTGCCGGAACTCTTCCGCAACATGCAGCTGCTCGGAATAGGCATAGACGAGGTGGTGGAACGATGGAACAACCAATGACCACACCTTATTATATATATAACAAAAGAATTACCCACATGACAACCCCACTGCTTACGCTGCGCGACATACACAAAACCTACTATGGGGCGCAGCCGCTACACGTGCTGAAAGGAATATCGCTCGACATAGACGAGGGCGAATTTATATCCATAATGGGTGCTTCCGGCTCGGGAAAATCCACACTGCTCAACATCCTCGGCATACTCGACAACTATGATACGGGCGAATACAGACTTGCCGGAGAGCTGATAAAAGACCTCAGCGAGCGCAAGGCGGCACACTTCCGCAACAGGATGATAGGATTCGTGTTCCAGTCGTTCAACCTGATACCTTTCAAAACGGCGGTGGAAAACGTCGAACTGCCACTATTCTACCAGGGAGTGAACCGACGGAAACGCTACGCCATGGCAATGGAATATCTGTCGCGCCTCGGACTGGAACCCTGGGCAGAGCATTATCCCAACGAGATGTCGGGCGGACAGAAGCAGCGGGTGGCCATAGCAAGGGCACTCATCACGCAGCCGCGCCTCATTCTTGCCGACGAACCGACGGGAGCACTCGACTCGAAAACCGGCGTCGAGGTGATGAATCTGCTTACCGACCTAAACCGCGAACAGGGAATGACCATCGTGGTGGTGACACACGACAGCGGCGTGGCGCAGCAGACGGGCAGAATAATAAGGATAAAAGACGGAAACATAGAGTAGCTACAGCATAGACGGTTGTCAGGACACGCAAAACCATGAGGGATATAATCAACGAGATAGTAGTTTCGATGAGCCGCAACAAGCTCCGCACCGCACTTACGGGCTTTGCCGTGGCATGGGGCATCTTTATGCTCATCTTCCTGCTCGGAGCCGGCAACGGGCTCATCAACGCGCAGGTGAATAACATGAAGGGATATCTTGCCAACTCGATGGTGGTGTACGGCGGTTTCACCACCATGCCATACGACGGACTCGAATCAGGACGCAGGGTGAACCTGACAGACAGGGATATAGACGTGACCGGACGCGGATTTACTGAAAACATCGACATGGTGGGTGCCGTCATATCGCAAGGCGGACAGACAGTGACCTTCGGAAAGGAGTATGTGAACGTTACAATAGACGGCGTATATCCCGGCAACATACTTATCAACAAGCGCGAGATGCTGGTGGGACGCTTCATCAACGATATAGACATGGCAGAACGCCGCAAGGTGATGGTGATAAGCGAGGAACATGCCAAAGAACTGGTGCCGCGCGCACCGCATACGCTGGCGGGAAAATACGTGAGATGCGGCGGACTGGTTTACCGCATAGTGGGAATATACAAGTCGGACGCCATGTGGCACAGCACTTCGGCCTTTGTACCTTTCACCACGCTGCGCACCGTGTACGACAAAGGCAGCAGTGCCGGCAACATAGAATTCTCGTTTCACGGTCTTGCCACGCAGGCTGACAACGAATGCTTCGAAGACGCATACAAAGCACGCCTGAACAAGTTGCACCGCGCCGCTCCCGAGGACAACAGCGCAATATGGATAGGCAACCGCTACATCTCAAACATGCAGATGAACAACGGCATAAGCATGATGCGCACGGCTCTGTGGATAGTGGGACTGCTCACACTGCTGAGCGGCGTGGTGGGAGTGAGCAACATTATGCTCATCACCGTGAAGGAACGACGACGAGAATTTGGCATACGCAAGGCTATAGGCGCCACGCCATGGCAGATATTGAGACTGATAATAGTGGAAAGCGTCGTCGTAACCACCTTCTTCGGATACATAGGCATGGTGTGCGGCGTTGCTGCCAACGAGATTCTCAACGCAACAATCGGAAACATGGTCATAGACGCCGGCATCTTCAAGATGCTCGTGTTTCTCGACCCTACAGTGGGGCTCGATGTGTGCGTGGAAGCCACGCTCGTCATGATTGCGGCAGGCACCGTGGCCGGACTTATACCTGCACGCAAGGCGGCACGCATACGTCCCATAGAGGCGCTGAGGGCGGAATGATATGACAATGACAGCAAGCAACGGAGAAATGAAGCACGATATTGATACATACAGAGAGATATTTGACACGCTGACGCGCAACAAAAGCCGCAGTCTGCTTACCGGATTCGGCATATTCTGGGGTGTCTTCATGCTCATTCTGCTCATAGGCGGCGGTTCTGCACTGAAGAAGATGATGCAGTCAAACTTTGCCGGATTCGCCACCAACACAGCCGTCATCTCGGCGCAGCCCACGACAAAGGTGTACAAGGGCTTTGCCAAGGGAAGAATATGGCGCATGACGTATCAGGATGTGGAACGCCTGAAGCGCAATGTGCCCGGACTTGACCTCGTGGTGCCCATCATCTACGGAGGAAGCGATGCGGTGATAAAGGACGACAGGACTACATCGTGCATTATGCACGGCACCACGCCCGACTATGCGGGAATAAACGAGATGAAACTGCGTTACGGACGATTCCTCAACCGCATGGATATGGAGATGGGGCGCAAGGTATGTGTGATAGGTTCAAAGATATACAACGACCTCTTCCCGAACGGAACAGATCCATGCGGACAGTCGTTGCAGATTGATTCCATCTGCTACGAGGTGGTGGGCGTGGATGTAAGAGGCGCAGAAAACTCGCACGTGTCTGCAACTGCGGATATGCAGATACTCGTGCCGCTCACGGTGATGCAGAAGGCGTACAACAGCGGCAACAGCGTAGACCAGATAGCGGTAACGGCACGAAGTGGACTGATGATGAGTGCGATGACAGCCGACATAAGGGCGGTGATAGCACGCGCACATCTCATTGATCCCGACGACGAGCAGGGTATAAGCGTGTTCAATATAGAGGTGCTTTACCAGATGATGGACAACCTTTTCAGCGCTCTTAACATGATGATATGGCTCGTTGGCATAGGCACGCTGCTCGCCGGAGCCATCGGAGTGTCGAACATAATGATGGTAACAGTGCGCGAACGAACAGTGGAGATAGGCATACGCAGGGCTATAGGTGCCACGCCGGGCAGCATAATGTGGCAGATTATAACCGAAAGTATGGTAATGACGGCTCTGGCGGGAATGTCGGGCATACTCGTTGCCGTGGCACTGCTGCAGATGCTGGAGATAACTATGGGCGGAAGCATGCTCGGAGCACCCACATTCCAGGTAGATTTCAATACGGCTATAGTTGCTGCCATGTTGCTGTGCATGCTCGGGGGACTTGCAGGACTGGCACCGGCATGGCGTGCCATGAACATAAAGCCCGTAGACGCAATGAGAGACGAATGAGACAGATAAAGAATAGACAATAAAAAACGCGATAGACAAATAATATGAAGAAGTACTCTAAACTGATTGCCGCGGCGTTCTTTGCCGTGGTGTTCGTAGGAACGTTCGTGTTCCTCTATCTGAAGTCGCAGCCCGAACCCGTGACTTATGCGGAAGTGAAACCCGTAGTGGGCGACATATCGCTCACCACCATCGTTACAGGCAAGATAGAGCCGCGCAACGAGGTGAACATAAAGCCGCAGATAAGCGGCATCATCACCGATATATACAAGGAGGCGGGAGCCTTTGTAAAGGAGGGTGAGGTAATTGCCAAGGTGAAGGTTATTCCTGACATGAACAGCTTGAGCTCGGCTGAAAGCCGCGTGAGGCTTGCGCAAATCAATCTGAACCAGGCAATGACGAATTTCAGACGCGTGAAAGACCTGCATGAGAAGAAACTCGTGAGCGACGAGGAGTACGAGAAATTGCAACAGGCCATGTTGCAGGCCCGAGAGGAGAAAGACGCTGCCGAAGACGCCCTGCAGGTGGTGCGCGACGGTGTGTCGAAGAGCAACGCCAACGCCAGTTCAACCCTCGTGCGCTCCACAATATCGGGCGTTATACTCGACATTCCAGTTAAGGTGGGCAACTCGGTGATACTTAGCAACACGTTCAACGACGGAACAACCATAGCAACGGTGGCAAACATGAGCGACCTCATCTTCAGGGGCAACATAGACGAGACCGAAGTGGGACGCCTCACGGAGGGAATGGACATGAAGATAACCATCGGAGCATTGCAGAACCTGAAGTTTGACGCTTCTCTCGAATACATATCGCCCAAAGCTACCGTCGTGAACGGTGCCAACCAGTTCGAGATAAAGGCTGCCGTAAGCGTGAACGGCACCGACAAGATACGTTCCGGCTACAGCGCCAACGCCGAAATAGTGCTCGACAGGGTGGAGAAGGTGCTGACGCTGCCCGAAAGCGTTATTTCCTTCGAGGGCGACTCGGTTTTTGTGTATGTGGTGAACGCCGCAGACGAGTACGGCTACGAGCGACGCTCTGTGACAACTGGCTTGAGCGACGGCGTGAACATAGAGATAAAGAGCGGACTGAAGCCTGATGAAATGGTGCGAGGCGCACAGACTGCCGGCGAGGACATGTAGTAAGAACGTAACTGGAAGGACATGATTATGAAGGGAAATAAATGGATGGCGCGACAGACGGCTGCCATCACGCTCATGACGGCGGCGGCAACGCTCGCGCCGACAACGCTCCGGGCGCAGACGTGGACTTTGAGGCAGTGCATTGACCGTGCCGTGGAATATAATATAGGTATACAACAGAAGGACAAGACAGTGAAAAGGCAGCTACTGGCGCTCGAAGATGCCACCAACCGACGTCTGCCCAACCTCGACGCAGGGGTGTCGCAGAACTTCTCATTCGGGCGAGGACTTACCTCTTCCAACACTTATACCAACACAAGCACCGGAACGACATCGTTCTCGCTCGGTACCAGCGTGCCGGTATTTACGGGAATGAACATCCCCAACACCATAAAGCTGAACAAACTAAACCTTGAGGCTGTCACCGCCGACCTGGAAAAGGCTCGCAACGATGTGTCAATGCAGGTGGCGCAGGCTTATGTGCAGATACTCTTCGACATGGAAATAGCCGACATGGCGCATCGCAATGTTGCCATCGACTCCATGCAGACGGCAAGAATGGAGGCTCTCATGGCTGCCGGCAAGGTGGGGGAGGCTGAAGTGGCGCAGCAACGGGCGGCGCTGGGACAGAGCCGCCTCTCTGAAACGCAGGCAATAAACAACCTGAAGACTTCGCTGCTCACGCTTTCGCAGTTGCTCGAACTGCCCACGGCTGTGGGCTTCTCTGTCGCAGCACCGTCGGTGGAGACGATATCGCCCGAGGCATCGTTCAGCGTGTCGCCCGATGTGGTATTTTCCGAAGCCATTGCCGTCAAGCCCGAGGTGAGGGCGGAACAGTCGAGGCTTAGCGGAACGGAGCGCAGCATCAGCATAGCGCGCTCGGCACTCTATCCGCAGTTGTCGCTCTCGGCAGGACTGGGCACAAACTATTACAAGACGTCGGGGGTGCCTGCCGAAGGCTTTTCTGACCAGTTGAAGAACAACTTCGGACAGTATATCGGCATCAATCTCAACATTCCTATCTTCAATCGTTTCCAGACGCGAAACAGCATCAGGGCTGCCAAAATAGACCGAGACATACAGCAGATGCAGTTGGATAACGTGAAGAAGACGCTCTATAAGGAGATTCAGCAGGTGTGCTGCAATGTGGATGCGGCTGTGTCGAAGTATGCCGGCTGCAAGGCGGCGGCAGAAAGCAGCGATGCTGCCTTCCGTCTGACAACGGCAAAATATGAGAACGGCATGGCAAACATCACCGAATTCAACGAGGCGAAGTTTAACTGGCTGAAGGCGGAAAGCGACCTCGTGCAGGCTCGATACGAATATCTCTACCAGCGCAGCTTGCTCGACTTCTACCGCGGCAAGTCTCTCGACTTCTGATATTGCGGAAAGATATGAATAAAAAAAAGAGGGTGTGCCCTGCACACCCTCTTTTATGTTGGAGAGTTTTTATTTTACGTAGACTTTTCTTGTCTTCACAGCTCCGTTGGCATAAACTTCCTTGACAATATTGATGCCCTTTGTTGCTTTGCCGAGCTGCATGCCGTTGAGGTTGTAAACCTCTGTGCGTACGATTTCGCCGTCAGCGGTTCCGTTTGCGTTCACTTCCTTGATGCCGGTAACCGTCTGCGATTTCTCACCGTGGTTCTTGATGATGATGTCGAATACCATTACGCTTGAGAAGTCAGCCTGCACTTTTACATATACCTTGTCTGTTCCCTCGTAGCCGAGAATGGTCTTCTTGATGAAGCGCTGCTTCTTTGAAACATTCACTGAATCGAGTTTCGTCCAGTTTTCGTTGTCTGTAGAGGTGTAAACGTCAGCGCGGGGATGGTTGCTGCTGCTTCCGTTGCCAATGTAGGTAACGATATCGAACGGACCCTGGAATGCTTCGGTGCTTACGATGTGTGCAGAATAGGGGTCGTTGTTTACGCCGTCGCTCTTCTTCACGTTACCGAACTGTATGTCGTTGCTGCTTGCACCTACGTCAAATGCGTTTTCACCTCTGTATCTTGCGGTAGTGTTTGTATCATCTATGTCGCCGGATATAGAGAGCTTCTCCCATACGGCACCCTGTCCGTAGCTTCTCAGCTCCCAGCCCTTGCCGGGGTTGAAGCTTGTGAGAACGTTTGCCGGACCGTCTATAACAACGATGGTCGAATCGGTAACGCCGTCAGAAGCCTTAACGGTTTCTTCGTGGGTGTTGTAGTAGTAGTAGCCGTTCTTGTTTCCTTCGGTGTAGTAGTAAGTCTTGTCAGCGCCGTTTGACCAGTCGGCAGTGTTTGCATCGAAGTGAGAAACTTCGTCTATGCGTACCTCTTTGCCGCTGACGATGATTTCAGTCGATGTTGATTCTGACGGCATCTTGCCTTCCACTTCGCCGGCAAAGGCTGTAAGAACGGTGTAGGTGGTTATTTCCAGAGGTTCGCTGTATATGCTCGACTCTGCAACCTTGTTGCTTCCGGTGATGTTGTAGTATACGGTGGCACCTTCTTCCTTGTTGGTGATGGTTACAACAGCCTTGCCGTCCTGCTGCTCAACGTTTATTTCGGGAATGGCAGAGGTCGTGTAGAGGCTTATGGTGAGTTCGGCAACCTCGCTCGGGTTGTAGCCGTCGGCATATGCTATGGCTTTAACCACGGTTCCTTCGGTTGATACGTTGAATGTGCCGGTGTAGAGTGTAGATGCCTCCGACGGGGTTGTGCCGTCAGTGGTATAGTAGATTGTTGCGCCCTTGGTTCCGCAGCTTATGGTAACGTCGGTGTTCAGATACTTGTAGGCCTCCGTGATGTTTGGAGTAGCTGCCTGCGGAACGTCAGCCTTTGTGTAGTTGAGCTGGGTCACAGCGTTGAGAATAAGGTCGTAGATGAGGTTGTTGTCCGTAGGATAGCTCTTGTTTTCTGCATCGAGCGGCATGTAGAGGTAGCTGTTGCGTCCCTTCTGGTGCATGTGAGCTGCTACGCTTTCGCCTGCCTTTGCAATGATTACGTCGTTGGCAAAATAAGAACCTTCGGGAATGCTTACGCCCTTTATCTCGCCTTCGGTAAAGAGTTTGAGAACGCCGTTCTCATCGATATATTCGTTCAGTCCGTCGGCGTTAAGGAAGAGGGCGTCTTCGCGGTACATCTGTTCGATGGTCATGTCGGTAGTGCCGGTAGCCACGCTGCTGCCGTAGCCCCATGTCTTGTAGATGTTGGCGTTGAGGTTGAATACGGGAACGTATGCTATGATGCTCTTCAGTGTAGAGGCAAAAGCGTTGTCTTCTTCTATGGCGCCGCTTATCACAACCACGTCGTAGCCTATCAGTGTTTCGTAGGTTACTGCAGCGGCGTCGCTCACGTCGATATCGTCTATTGTTACGTTAGAGAAGCGGCTGTTGTTCTCCAGAATGCTGCGCACGGGGTCAGCTTCGAGCACGTAAGAGGGATAGTTTGAGTTGTAAACGAAGGCAATCTTGGCGTCGCTTACCGACGGAGCGTCTTCTGATACCTCTATATAATATACGTGGCAGCCGTTGGTGTTGTATATCTGTATGTCGTAGGTGCCGTCATCGTTGGGTGTGTCGGTAAGGTCCATAGGCACCTGCCATTCCTGTTCTGTATATTCTTTCGGTGCCGAAACGCTTTCTCCGGCGGGCGACTTAAGCTGTGTGCCGGAAGTGCCGTGACCTACGTAGAGGTTCACGCCACGTGCGTCTGTAATCTTATGGCTTTCCACGCCCATCTTTATGATGGCTCCTGCCTTTACGTGAGGTATGATGAAGTAGTTCTTCTTGCTGCTTCCCATCCACAGATATGAAGAGCCGTGATACGGACCGAATCCTGCGCCGTTGGCAGAGGTACAGTCACCGTAGTTGAGAGCAATGGCGAGTGAACGGGATGTGGTGTTGGTGTAGAGCAGTCCGTCCAGTTCTTTGATTGTTTGTCCGTTGGCTGTCAGTGTCACACCGTCGGCTGTACCTGCGGCGTTCACTTCCCAGTAACAGTTGTTCTTCGAAATTTCTCCGGTTGAAGCGCTGCCGTCGGCTTTCTCCATGTCCGACCAGTCCTCGCCTGTGCGGAGATTGCTGATTGTCTCTGCGCTCCAGTTCCTGAAGTCCCATTTGCGGTTTTCCGCATTGGCTGTAATGGCAAACAGCGCTGCCATCACAAGACCTAAAATGTTGATTTTTCTCATAATGATAATTTTTGGTTTTGTAGTTGTTAATCGATTAAATTTTCAGACCTATTTCTTCGGTTTTAGGGTTTAACGTGTATGCTTTTATAATGTAATATTTGCAAAAGTACATTACATGACATAGAAACAGGAAATGTGAATGTTCTTTTATGATAATTTAATACAAAAATAACAAAATGAATACGAAATGACGTCAATGATGCTTTATTTACCATTTTAGGATTGATTGCCAATCAATCGATAGGCTCGACATATAGTTTGAGATA
>CAMTJK010000094.1 GCA_947072805.1 uncultured Prevotella sp. | reverse complement strand
CGTTAAAGTCAAGATTTTTCATAAAAGTAAATAAATGTTATACGCATTGCATCGCTGCGGTAATTGTTCGGCAATTTGGGTCAGACGACAACATAAGACAACAGCAGACAACACATGTCGTTGTCTTTGCCCGTATTGGTTGCTGTCAATAACAAACATCGCCATTCAGCCTGAAAAACATCTCATATAAGCCATAAATTAATAAAAAACAGCGCAAAAGCTTGTGAAATAGCTGAAATTGTACTACCTTTGCAGCGTTCAGTGGAATGAGGGGCTTGACAAAAGCTCCTCATTTTCGTTTTTAAGGCGGCTATCACACAGCCGCCCGACAACACAAGGCGAGCCGCTCGCTTTACATAAAAACAGAAATCATACAGCCAAACCGTAATAACCGGATAGAAACATGATAGATAAGAACGCAATTAAGACGATTGTCGAGGAGTGGTTGCAGCAAGGCGACTACTTTCTCGTGGATGTAACCGTAACGGCAGACAACCGCATCGTGGTGGAAATAGACCATGCCGACGGCGTATGGATAGACGACTGCGCCGAACTGAGCCGCTTTGTGCAGGAACGCGCAGGCGACGAACTCGGCGACTACGAGCTGGAAGTGGGCTCCGCAGGCATCGGACAGCCCTTCAAGGTGGCGCAACAGTACGTAAACCACGTAGGCAAGGAGGTGGAAGTGCTCGACGCCGACGGAAAGAAGGTGCAGGGAGTGCTGAAATCGGTAGACGGAAGCACATTCGTGGTTACTGTCAAGGAAAAGCAGCGCGTGGAAGGAAAGAAACGCCCCGTGATGGTAGAGGCCGACAAGGCGTTTGACATGAATAATATAAAATATACAAAATATCTTTTAAGTTTCAAGTAAGAAAGCTATGGCAGCAAAGAAAGAAGAGAAGGGTCCGAGCATGATCGAGACCTTCCAGGAGTTCAAGGAAACCAAAAACATCGACCGTACCACTCTCGTGAGCGTGCTGGAAGAAAGCTTCCGCAATGTGATAGCAAAGATATACGGCAGCGACGAGAACTTCGATGTTATTGTAAACCCCGGAAAGGGAGACTTCGAGATACACCGCAACCGTGTGGTGGTGGCTGACGGAGAGGTGCAGGACGAAAACAAACAGATATCACTCACCGACGCACAGAAGATAGAACCCGACTACGAGGTGGGCGAAATGGTCAGCGAGGACGTAAACTTCAGCCAGTTCGGACGCCGCGCCATCCTCAACCTGCGACAGACGCTCGCATCGAAGATTCTCGAACTCGAGCACGACTCGCTATACAATAAATATAAGGATAAGGTGGGACACATAGTAAGCGGCGAGGTATACCAGATGTGGAAACGCGAAGTGCTGCTCATCGACGACGAGGGCAACGAACTGCATCTGCCCAAAGCAGAACAGATACCATCTGACTCTTACCACAAGGGAGAGACGGTGAGGGCCATCGTGCTGCGTGTGGACAACGAGAACAACAACCCGCGAATCATACTTAGCCGCACCAGCCCGCAGTTCCTCGAAAGACTGCTCGAAGCCGAAGTGCCCGAAATTAACGACGGACTCATCACCATTCGACGCGTGGCACGCATGCCGGGCGAACGCGCAAAGGTGGCTGTGGAAAGCTACGACGAACGCATAGACCCCGTAGGAGCATGCGTGGGAGTGAAGGGAAGCCGCGTACACGGCATAGTGAGAGAACTGTGCAACGAAAACATCGATGTCATCAACTACTCGGGCAACCCGCAGCTCTTCATACAGCGCGCACTGAGTCCGGCTGTAGTGTCGAGCATAACTCTCGATACCGAGAATCACAAGGCTGAAGTATATCTGCAGCCCGACCAGGTTTCGCTCGCAATAGGACGAAGCGGCATGAACATCAAACTCGCTTCAATGCTTACCGAATATACCATCGACGTATTCCGCGTGGTGAGCGAAGGAGAGGAGGATGAGGATATCTATCTCGACGAGTTCGCAGACGAAATAGACCAGTGGATAATTGACGCCATCAAGGCTATAGGACTCGACACAGCAAAGGCCGTACTCAACGCACCCCGTGACATGCTCATCGAAAAGGCCGACCTCGAAGAGGAAACGGTAGACAACGTGCTGAACGTGCTTAAAGCCGAATTTGAATAATAATGCATGGTTCATATTTCATAATGCAATGATTATGGATGAGCGTTAAGATAGGTTCAATGACAAATGGTATAATAAGGACAAACAAACTGGCTGACCGTAATGCGTACTGCATTATGATTATGAATTAAACAAAAGAATATGGCAATAAGATTAAATAAAGTATTAACAGAGCTGAACATCGGACTACAGACCGCTGTGGAGTTCCTGAAAAACGAAAAAGGCCTCGGCGAAATAAAGGACGATGCCAACATGAACACCAAAATCTCTGACGAACAGTACAACGCGCTCGTACAGAAGTTCAAGGGAGACAAGGACATGAAGAGCGAAGCGGAAAAACTGTTCGCCAAAAAGGCAAAGGAAAAGAAGACCGAACGCAAGGTGACCAAGGCTGAAGAGCTGCTCGAACAGAGACCGTTGTTCAAACCGCTCGGCAAAATTGACCTCGACAGCATCGGCAAGAAGCCTACGCTGACAAAGGAGGAGAAGCCTGCCGAAACGGAAATGCCTAAAGCCGAGGAGAAACCGGAGGCAAAAGAGGTGAAGCCGAAGACCGAAACTAAGGCTGAAGTGCCCGAAGAAAAGGCTGAAAAGCCCGCTCCTGCCGCCGAACCGGAAAAGCCAAAGGCTCCCGAGGCTGAAGAAAAGCCTGCCAATGAGGAGGTGAAAGAACAGCCCGTGGCTGCCGAGAAGGCAACAAGGCCGGTAGCAGAACAGCACAACGAACCGCAGCCGGCAGCACAGCCCGAACAGAAGAAGGCTGAACCGCAGATAAAGGAAACGGAACCGGATGACGAACCGGATGACGACACCGACGAGGATGAACCGAAAATATTCACGCTGAAGAGTGAGGCTAAACTCGCCCCGAAGGTGAACGTGCTCGGAAAGATTGACCTCGACTCGCTAAACCAAAGCACCCGACCAAAAAAGAAGTCGAAGGAGGAACGCCGCAAGGAGCGCGAGGAGAAGGCTGCACAGATGCACCAGGGAGGCGAACGCAAAAAACGCGTGCGCATAGGAAAGGAACGCGTAGACATAGAGGCCGCAGCCAACCAGCAGAGCGCCGGCAACGGTAAGAAAAACAAGAACAAGGGCGGCGGAAATGCTGCCAACGGAGCCAACGGAGGAGCAGGAAAGAACGCTGTCGCCGACCGCGCCGCCGCAGGAAAGAACCGCAACCGCAAAAACCGCAACCAGCCCAAACCGCTCGAAGTGAACGACGAGGATGTGGCACGTCAGGTAAAAGAGACGCTCGCACGCCTCACAAGCAAGACAAACCAGAACAAGAAGGGTGCAAAATATCGCCGCGAAAAGCGCGAGGCCGTACAGGAACGTCTCAACGAGGAGATGCGCGAGGAACAGGCAGAGAGCAAGACTCTCAAGCTCACAGAGTTTGTAACCGTAAGCGAACTGGCAACAATGATGAACGTGCCGGTGAACAAGGTGATAGGTACATGTATGAGCCTCGGTATCATGGTGTCAATAAACCAGCGCCTCGACGCCGAAACGGTGAACATCGTAGCCGACGAGTTCGGATTCAAGACTGAATATGTGAGTGCGGAGGTGAGCGAAGCTATCAGCGAAGAGGCTGACGACGAGAACGATCTGCTGCCGCGCGCCCCCATTGTTACGGTGATGGGTCATGTGGACCACGGTAAGACGTCGCTCCTCGACCATATACGCAACACCAACGTCATAGCTGGTGAGGCCGGAGGTATCACACAGCACATCGGTGCATACAACGTGACGCTCTCCGACGGCAGGAAGATAACATTCCTCGATACGCCGGGTCACGAGGCCTTCACCGCCATGCGTGCCCGTGGTGCGCAGGTTACCGACATCGCCATCATCATCATCGCTGCCGACGACAGCGTGATGCCCACCACAAAGGAGGCAATATCGCACGCACAGGCTGCCAACGTGCCTATGGTGTTTGCAATAAACAAGATAGACAAGCCGGGTGCCAACCCCGACAAGATACGCGAAGACCTCTCGCAGATGAACCTGCTCGTGGAGGAGTGGGGCGGCAAATACCAGTGCCAGGAAATTTCGGCAAAGAAGGGTGTAGGCGTTGATGAGCTTCTCGAGAAAGTGCTCCTCGAAGCCGAAATGCTCGACCTCAAGGCCAATCCCAACCGCCGCGCTACGGGCTCTATCATAGAGTCGTCGCTCGACAAGGGTAGGGGATATGTGTCTACGGTGCTCGTAAGCAACGGTACGCTGAAGGTCGGCGACTACGTGGTGGCAGGAACAAGCTACGGACGCATCAAGGCAATGTTCAACGAGCGTAACCAGCGCATGGAGAAGGCAGGTCCTGCAGAGCCCGCCATCATTCTCGGTCTGAACGGAGCACCTACGGCAGGCGACTCGTTCCACGTCATGGAGACGGAGCAGGAGGCCAAGGATATAGCTGGCAAGCGCGAGCGTCTGCAACGCGAGCAGGGTCTGCGCACACAAACACGTCTTACTCTCGCCGACATCAGCCACCGCATAGCGCTCGGTTCGTTCAAGGAGCTCAACCTCATCGTGAAGGGAGATACCGACGGTTCGGTGGAGGCATTGAGCGATTCGTTCATCAAGCTGTCTACGGAGAAGATAAAGGTAAATGTAATCCACAAGGCTGTGGGACAGATTTCGGAGAACGACGTGCAGCTCGCCGACGCTTCCGACGCCATCATCGTGGGCTTCCAGGTGCGTCCCTCATCGGGCGCCCGCAAGCTTGCCGACAGCGAGGGAGTGGAGATAAACACCTATTCCATCATCTACGACGCCATAGAAGACATAAAGTCGGCTATGGAGGGTATGCTCGAGAAGGTGAAGAAAGAGGTTGTCACCGGTCAGGTGGAAGTGCGCGAGGTCTACAAGATATCGAAGGTGGGTACCGTTGCAGGTGCAATGGTCACCGAGGGCAAGGTACACCGTTCCGACAAGGCGCGTCTTGTGCGCGACGGCATCGTGCTCCACACCGGAGAAATCAATGCGCTCAAGCGTTATAAGGATGATGTCAAGGAGGTTGCTGTCAATTTCGAGTGCGGTATCAGCCTTGTCAATTATAACGACATTCAGCAGGGTGACATTATCGAGACATTCACAGAGATTGAGGTGCAGCAGAAGCTGTAAATAGCGGCTTATGTATAGGCTCATCCCAACGGATGACAACAAAAAAAGGAGCGTTCTGCGCTCCTTTTTTTATTTATATACGTTTCAATCCGGCTTTATATAAAGTGTGATAGGCTTTATATAGGGTGCAATCCGGCTTGTCCCGAATAGTTCTTTATACTTTGCTGTGTGCCGTGGCTTAGCCCTTTTTCATTCCGGCTTTCAGTCCGCGAATCACTGCGCTTGTAAATCCGGCATGTTCCATTTCGTTAAGTCCTCTTATGGTTATGCCGCCGGCGGTGGTCACCTTGTCTATTTCGGCTTCGGGGTGGTTGCCGTTGGCTTGCAGCAGAGCCACGGCTCCCTTCACTGTCTGCAGCACTATGCGTCGTGCCACGTCGGCTCTGAAGCCAATCTCCACGCCTCCTTCCATCGATGCTCTCACGTAGCGCATGGCGTAGGCTATGCCGCATGAGGCTATGGTCGAACCGGCGGCGAGCATCTTCTCTTCCACTATCATCGTTTCGCCCGTTTCGTCGAAGATTTCCTTTATCAGCTTTATGTGTCCGTCGGAAGCGTTTACGGGCGTGATGAAAGTCATGGACGAGAGCATTTCGATGGCGGTGTTTGGCACTACGAGGAAGAGCGGAGGCAGTGTGTTGTCTTCCTTTGCCATCCATCCGTTTACCTGTTCCGATGTTATTCCGGCAGCCACCACCACCAGAATCTGTTTGTTGTAGTCCATTACGGGCTTTATTTCGGTGAGAACCTGTTCCACGAGCCACGGTTTCACCACCACGCATACTATGTCCGACTGTGACGCTGCGAGCTTGTTGTCGTGTGTAAGGCTCACTCCCGTCTCGAGAAATCTGTCGAGAGTGCGTTGCGACGGTGCTGCCACGGTTATGTCTTCGCTCTTGAAGGTCTCGCCTTTAAGCCATCCTCTTGCCATTGCGCCTCCCATTGCGCCGGCGCCTATGATAGATATTTTCATAATGCTTTCTTCAGTTTTAGGATAAATTCGTCTGCCATCTCTTTGGTGAAGCACAGCGGCGGGAGCAGTCGCAGCAGGTTTGTGCCGCTGCAGCCTGTAAACACGTGCTGTTCGTACACCAGTCGTTCGCGTAACGGCTTTTGCGGCACGGAGAGTTCTATGCCTATCATCAGTCCGCGTCCTCTTACGTCGGTTATGCGTTCGTCTTCCTGTTGCAGCTTTTTCAGTTGTTCCATGAGGTATGCACCTGTTTCGCGTGCGTTCTCCACGAGATTTTCCTCATCCATCACGTCGAGCACGGCCAGTGCCGCCGCGCAAGCCAGGTGATTTCCGCCGAAGGTGGTGCCGAGTTGTCCGTATTTAGGTTCGAAGGCGGGCGATATGAGTACGCCGCCCATTGGAAATCCGTTGCCTATGCCCTTTGCCACGGTGATGATGTCGGGGCGTATGTCGAGCCATTGGTGTGCGAAGAATTTTCCGCTGCGTCCGTATCCGCATTGTATTTCGTCGCATATCAGTATTGTGCCGTGGCGTTTGCATGTTTCCTGCAGGCCCTGTGCAAACTCTTTGGTAGCCATTTTTATGCCGCCCACGCCCTGTATGCACTCTAATATTACGGCGCACACGTCACCCTTTTCTATCTCTTTCTGCCATGCTTCGAGGTCGTTGAGAGGCAGGTAGGTAACGTGTCCGTTGGCATTTATGGGTGCTATGATGTTAGGATTGTTTGTGGCTTCCACTGCGAGCGAGGTGCGTCCGTGAAATGCTTTCTCTGCCGAGAGCACGCGTGTGCGTCCGTTTGTGAACGATGCCAGCTTCAGGGCGTTTTCGTTTGCCTCTGCGCCGCTGTTTATCAGAAACAGTCGGTAGTCGTCGTAGCCGCTTGCCTTGCCGAGGCGTTCAGCGAGATTGCGTTGCAGCGTGTTTATTACGGAGTTTGAGTAGAAGCCGAGGCTGTTCAGTTGTTCCGTAACCTTTTCCACGTAGTGCCGGTGACAGTGTCCTATGCTTATCACGGCGTGCCCTCCGTAGAGGTCAAGGTACTCTTCGCCGCGGTCGTCCCACACGCGACAGCCCTTGCCTTTCACGATGTTTACATCGAATAATGGATATACGTCAAATAGAATCATAATAAGATGTTGCTCTTTATAAGAACCTTTGTGTATGTATTGTTTGTTGCGTAAGCCTTTTGTCTTGTTGCCGTCTTGGTACAGGTGTGGCGGCGTGGTGTCAGAATGCGCTTGCCTTCAGCTTCAGACCGCATTTCTCGTCGATACCGCACACTATGTTCATGTTTTGCACAGCCTGTCCCACGGCGCCTTTCAGCAGGTTGTCTATGCACGAGGTTACGAGCAGTTTGTCGCCGTACTTGTCGCAGTGTACCAGTGCCTTGTTGGTGTTTGTCACCTGTTTCAGGTCTATGGGCTTGTCGCTGTAGTGTGTGAAGGGTTCGTTGGCGTAGAATTCTTTGTAGCCTGCCACTATCGTGTCGATGTCGGCGTCTGTGCGTACCACTTCGGTGGCGAATATTCCGCGTGCGAAGTCGCCGCGATACGGTATGAAGTCTATCTCTGCTTCAAGGAAGCCCTGCACCTGTTTCAGACTTTGCCTTATCTCCGGCACGTGCTGGTGAGTGAAGGCCTTGTATATGCTCATGTTGCCGCTGCGCCATGAGAAGTGTGTCGTGGCAGAGGGTTTCTGTCCGGCTCCTGTCGAGCCGGTAATGGCGTTTACGCTTACGTCCTCTTTGAGCAGTCCCATCTTTGCGGCGGGCAGCAGTCCGAGCTGTATGCAGGTGGCAAAGCATCCCGGGTTTGCCACGTGGTGTGCTGCGGCAATCTTCTCCCTGTTTATTTCCGGCAGGCCGTACACATAGTCGTTGCCGGGTGCCGCCAGGCGGAAGTCTTGTGCGAGGTCTATTATCTTTACGTTGTCGGGAATGTTGTGCTCTTTTATGAACTGTTCGCTCTTGCCGTGTCCGAAGCAGAAGAAGAGCACGTCGATGTCATCGAACGGCATTTCGGATGTAAAGGTCAGCGACGTCTCGCCTGTCAGTCCCTCGTGAACGTCGGCAACGAGGTTGCCCGCATTGCTTTCGCTGTTGGCAAAAACTATTTCGGCTTGCGGGTGGTTTATGAGCAGTCGGATGAGTTCTCCTCCGGTATATCCGGCTGCGCCTAATATTCCTATTCTTGTCATGATATGTCTTTATATGTTTTTGTCGCGTGGTGCGAGCAGCCATAGTAGCAGGTAAACCCACAGGCTCAGAGTGCCGCACCAGAAGAGTGCAAAGGTCACTATGCGTACGAGCAGGGGGTCTATGTCGAAATATTCCGCCAGTCCTCCGCATACGCCGCCTATTTTCCGGTCTGTCTTTGACAGGTAGAACCTTTTCATGGAATGTTGTCTTTAGCCTTATCTTTCGTCCTTGTGCAGCGAGTAGTATGCGCGCAGCGGTGTTGAGCTTACCTTTATGAAGCCCTTGGCATCGTCGCTTGTCCATCCCTTTTGTGTCTCGCCATATTCGCCGAACTTGTTTTTCACGAGGTCGTCGGGTGTGTCGGCGCCTACGGTCTGGAAGCCGTAGGGGCGCAGTTCGAGCGTTACCGTGCCGTTCACGTTGCGCTGGCTGCTTGCGAGCATGGCTTCTATGTCGGGCATTACCGGTTCCAGGTACTGGCTCTCGTGCAGGAACATGCCGTACCAGTTGGCCACCTGGTCTTTCCAGTACTGTTGCCACTTGCTCAGCGTGTATTTTTCGAGAAAGCGGTGTGCGCCTATTATGAGCATCGGGGCGGCGGCTTCAAAGCCCACGCGGCCCTTTATGCCTATGATGGTGTCGCCCACGTGGCAGTCGCGTCCTATGGCGTAGGCGGCGCCTATCTCTTCTACCTTCTGTATGGCTGCCACCTTGTCGTCATACTCCACGCCGTTCACCGAGCACAGTTCGCCCTTCTTGAATCCCAGCGTGAGCAGTTCGGGTTCCGACTTTGTGGGGTGTTTCAGATAGGCGCTTTCCGGCAGTCCCTGCTTCGAGTCCAGCAGTTCGCCGCCGCAGATGCTTGTGCCCCATATGCCCACGTTGTATGAGTATTTCAGCTTTGTGAAGTCGGCGCTGAAGCCATGTGCGTTAAGGTAGTCCACTTCTTCCTGTCGGCTAAGGTTGTTGTCGCGTGTGAGGGTTATTATCTCCACGCCCGGAGCCATTACCAGGAAGGTCATGTCGAACCTTATCTGGTCGTTGCCGGCGCCTGTAGAGCCGTGTGCTATGGCGTGTGCGCCTATCTCGTTGGCATATCGTGCTATGGCGATGGCCTGGAATATGCGTTCGGAGCTCACTGATATGGGATAGCAGTTGTTGCGAAGCACGTTGCCGTACACCATATATTTAAGCGATTTCTCGTAGTATTCCTGTGTAACGTCGAGTGTCACGTATTTTACGGCGCCCAGCTTGTAGGCGTTCTCTTCGTTCTTCTTCAGCTGTTCGTCGCTGAATCCGCCCGTATTGGCGCATGCCGCATATACGTCGTAGCCGTCGTTGGCAAGTTTCATCACCGTGTAGCTTGTATCGAGGCCGCCGCTGAAGGCCACCACCACGCGGCGTTTTCCGCCGTTGTTGTCGTTGCAGGCGCCTGTTGCGGCGTTACATGAGGCGTTGGCGTTGTTTGCCGCCCCGCATTCCACATTCTTTGTTTCTTTGTCCATAGTTGTTATTTTTTTTTGTGCCGTCCGTAGCCTCTCCTTTTGTCTGTGTGGCTGTCGGTGCGGCGCATACGTTATTGCGATTCAAGTTTCTTTATTCTGTCGAGCACCTCCTGCGGAATTTTTGCCGGCAGATGTTCTTCGGGGTTGAAGAGCATGCCTGTGCAGATGCAGTATTTTCTGCCTGTGCGTTTCAGTACGTCCACGTTTATGCAGCCCTCGCATCCGCGCCAGAAGGCCTCGTCGTCGGTAAGGTCGGCAAAGGTTACGGGCTTATATCCCAGCTGTGTGTTCATCTGCATCACTGCGGCGCCGCTCGTAAGGCTGAATATCTTTGCCTTGGGCCATCGTATGCGTGCCAGTGTAAACGTCATGTCCTTTATGCGTTTGGCAAGTCCTATGCCGCGGAAGTCAGGGTGTACTATCAGTCCCGATGTCGTTACATACTGTTTGTTGCCCCATGTCTCTATGTAGCTGAAGCCGGCAAAGCGTTCGCCCTGCAGGGCTATGACGGCCTTTGCCTCTCTCATCTTTGTTGTCACATATTCGTGCGAGCGTTTGGCTATTCCCGTTCCGCGCACTGCGGCGGCGGCTGCCATCGTTTCAAGTATGGTGTCAACGTATTTTTCGTGTTCTGCGTTGGCAACAAGCACGGTTATGGCGTCTCCCTTGACCTGTGTGGCTGTTTGCGGAGCTCCTGCCGTTTCCCAATCCTGTTGTTGTTCCATCATTGTTTCTTTTCTATATACTTCTGTTTTTGTTTGCGGGTGCCGCTGTGGCTCAGGCGTGTACGTTCATGTCTACCACCTTGCTCAGTTCTGCCGTCACCTCGTCGGTGCTTGCGTCCTCTTTCATCACTATCATTATGGTGTCGTCGCCGGCTATGGTTCCTATTATCTGCGGTATGTTGCTGCTGTCAATGTTGTAGGCTATGCTGCTTGCGTAGCCCGGGCGCGTCTTTATTACGCCTATGTTTCCCGAGTAGTTTATTGAGAGGAAGCCCGGCACCTGCATCATTTCCCTTATGCGGTTGGGCGTGCTCACGCGCTTGTACATGGTTACGTTGGGCAGCACATACACGTAGTTGCCGTTCATGGAGGCGGCTTTTGCCACTTTCAGCTGTTTCAGGTCGCGGCTAAGTGTGGCTTGTGTCAGCTTGAATCCTTCTTGCTGGAGGGCGTCCAGCAGTTCTTCCTGACTGCCCAGTTCGCGACTTGAGATTATCATTCTCAGCGTTTCCAATCTATCTTTCTTGACTTTCATATCTGTGTATATTTATACAAACACGCCTGCAAAGTTATACATATTTATGCAATCATGCAAATTTAAAGGCGTGTTTGTGCGTATTATAATACATTTGTTATGGTATTAACCCAAAATGTTCGTTAGTGTATGGTGAAAACAACTTATAACTTTCGGGAAAATCAGCTTTACGCACCACAAAAAACAGTGTGAAAAGCTATCGTTAAAGTTTCATTAACAGTTTAGAAAAATCTTTACTTTAACGTGTGTTAATAGGCAACCGAATCTCGATTTCTGACCTACGACGCGAAAATGAGCGTTTTTAGTCTCAAATAGGGAGCGCTGATAGTCAGTGAGTTACGCGCTTTGCGATTTAATACCATTTCATCGGTTTGCCGTTACGTACGTGAGCTCATTGCG
>CAMTJK010000093.1 GCA_947072805.1 uncultured Prevotella sp. | reverse complement strand
AGGCATTGCGTCAGCAGATACACTTTGAACCCATTGGCTTTGAACTGTTACCCGAAGAGTTTACCATCAAGGAATTGCAGAACCTCTACGAGGCCATACTGGACGTGCGATTCGACCGCCGTAACTTCTACAACAAGATGAAGCGGCTGGAAATGCTGGAACAAATGGATGAGACGGTCAATCCATCGCAGAAGAAAGAAGCCTTCCTCTTCCGCTTCAACAAGGCGAAATATGAGGAACTGAAGCAAAAGGGATTCAGATTGGAATTTTAACTTAAAATATTACCACTATGGACAATAGATTCAAGCTTACTCCTTCGACAGTAATTACAAGTGCGCGCCTGAAATTTCTATGCAATCATTATCATCAGGAACTATGTTATGGCAATAGACCAAGTTGTATGCCGAAAATCCGAATTAGGTATGTTGAGGACAAAGGAAAATTTGGTTATGCAGAGTTTGGTGACTTTTTCTTCTTTTCTGACGATTTGTATGTATGGAGGCAGGAAGAGGAATTTGCAAAAGACCACAGTAAAGATGTTGTTGATGGCATATTTAACGAGAAATGTACAAGACAGGGATACGCTTGCCGCTTTTTATATGCTGGTGCAGATACCAACTATGTTGACAGCAATGGCGAACATATCTTTGTAGGTGATGTGATAGAGATAAAAGAAGGAAATAGTGAGACCCAGTTGGCACTGGGGTACTTCCCTTATTTTGAGCATGAGGAAATGAGATATTGTTTCGTTCTCGACAATCACTCACTCTCTCTTGATGATTGTGTTGGCAGGGCAGATATGCGTCTCACACGCATTGGAACTACTTATTTTCAGCTGGATTCAAATTTTGAGGTCGAAGATATGAACCAGAAAGTACAAGACTTCAATGGATGGCATGATACCAATAAAGAGCATGCAGAGAAAGTACTTATGTCGAGATATACACCTAATTTCGACCAAGAACCATGGAAATATCATGGGCTGGAGATATTAGGTGCAGAATTTAACTGGAGATAATGACAAACAAAATCACATTATTATATTATGGAAAAAAAGGATTATATTGCAACCATTCAAGAGTTGCTAAAAGGAATTGACAGCGAATTTGACAACACCAGTGAAAAACAAAAGAAAATGCTTCGCCATGCGGATAGCCGTACGATACTGGGCAAGGAGGAAGAGCAAACAAAGCTGTTTATCAATGGTAATTCGTTCCCAACCAACATTACAAGTATATACGCTCTTTACGTGTATCGCAAAGATCTCTTTTTACAATACCAAAGCGAGCAGTTAGCCCGTAATATGAGAAACATTAAATACCTTGTTTCTTTTATTGGGGAAAAAGGTACAACTGCAAGATTCGTTGGAGTGTATAAGATAAACGGGAAAAGAGACAATCCAAGAGTAAAGGACGAAGTAATTTTGGATTTGGAACGAGTTACGGCATTTGAACACCTGGAAAAAAGAATTGTAATAGACTGGGCTACTCCTGCCAATTCCTGGCATCAGTATTACGATAAAGAAAAGCAAGCACGAATTGAAGATTTCGTACAGGAACAAGGCAAAGCACCATTGTTTAAATCATATTTGGAGGTAAATCTGAATCATGCCCAATTGCAGCTGGTCGTTCAACATCCTGATTGGGTGTCAGTTCTAAAGGCCAAGAACTGCATATATTGTATATTGGATACAGCTAATGGCAAACAATATGTTGGCTCTACCTACAATACAAAAGGCATCTGGGGAAGATGGAGCGAATACGCTAAAACAGGGCATGGTGGAGATTTGGATCTGGAGAAGAAAGGAGAAGATTATTGCAAAACCAATTTGAAATGGTCTATTCTAGAAACTCTGCAATTAGACATTTCTGCCCATGATGCCATAGAACGAGAAACAATGTGGAAAGATAAACTGGGAGTTAAGAGATTTGGCTATTGCAACAACTGATAATTCAACCATTATGTATATGTACAACAGAAGATTTACCCCTGAAAGAATTTCGGAATTGAAAGAAAATGAGATATTTGTTTTTGGCAGCAATCTGGCTGGAGCACATGGAGGTGGTGCTGCACGAGTAGCGTTTCATGCTTTTGGCGCAGAATGGGGCAAAGGTGTAGGATTACATGGACAGAGTTATGCTATCCCAACCATGCAGGGAGGAGTTACTACCATCAAACCTTATGTAGATGACTTCATCCTATTTGCTAAGGAACATGAACGACTTACATTTCTCGTCACCCGCATTGGTTGCGGTATAGCAGGTTTCTGTGATAATGATATTGCGCCTCTTTTCAAAGGAGCGATAGATATTACAAACATCATTTTACCGAAAGAGTTTGTAGAGATTATTCAAAAATAGTAGTCCAGTAAAACTATAAAGTAAGCTCATATGTGAATACCTTTGCTTTGCCTTGGCAATACCATTGCAATCCCCTCTAATTCTCTGTCCACCTTGGACAGTTCCTCTTTGGATAACGCATATATGCAGTCAATCGCCAGTCGGTTGGCTGCTATTTTTCTGTGTGCAAGGATGAGTACGCAGGGGAACGTGACAGGGTAAGTGTCCATGTCCTCTTTGTCGATAGCCTCCAGTTGTCCGTAGTCTTCATCAACCAGGGAGAGTGAAGGCATCCCATCCTTGATATGGTTAATGAGCTGATAAAGCAATGATTCCATCTTTTATTTTCTGAATTGAGTCTTGAATGAGTTTGTTCACTTTCACGCGCAGTTCCGCAGAGTCGCCCATGAACTGGCGTTTTGGTATGTGTGCATGGACGGTGATGCTGCTTTTCTTGGTGAGCGCAAGCCCCTTCCACATACCAGCCTCAGCCTCTAGTTCCTTTGGCAGCTTTTCCTCGTCCTTGATACCTGCGAGAGAATAGACCATGTGCCAGGCATACTTCCGCATCCTGTCGGTGACAGTTGGATGTGTAGTGATGTCGCCCCCGTCATTGTGGATGGCAGCATACGGCACAGGGTTCTCGATGGTGACTTGCCCAGGAGCCGTTTCTGCCTGTATAGAACTCATCATGTGTTTCCGAGGGGACGTAAGCGGTCCGCACTTCGCATCTGGAGAGTTGGAGTCCTGGCGACGGGTACGTTTCCAAGGGTGCAGGCCATTGTCGAGCCAGCCACTATCACGAAAGTTCTGCTTGAAGTGGTTGACTGCAATGACACCCACCTTGCGCGGAAGATCGTCGTTGACTTCCTTCAAGATGTCATCTTTGGCTTTCTTAACCAGCTTTTCAATGTCGTTTGCATCCATAGTTACAGGGGTATTTGAACCCTGCGGAAAACCGCAGGGCACAGTAGCTATTTGGGCATGGCGGTGTAGAGCGCCATTTCGCGGAAGTAGTCAGCGCTTTTGTTGACCTGCTTTGTGCTTATCCAAAACTTGATCTGCTTCATGGAAACAACAGTTGGTTTGCCCTTGAAGTTGAGCACTAAGAACTTGCGGCGTTGCTCGTTTGCGAGCTGTTGAGCCTGCTTGATGGCTTGCTTCTTTCGGATGTTGAAGAGCCAGTTTTTGTAAGCGATGATAATTTTCTTCATTGTTTTGATTGTTATTTGAAAAATAATACTTACCTTTACAGTGTCCTTAGGGTGCGACATTAAGGTCTGTACAGATCAGCACTTTGGGGACGTTTTTTTATTCCTCCATGATTGAGTAGAATTGTTCTTTCCCAAATGTCATTCTTTCGAGCTTAACAAGGAACTTTCTACCATTACAATCAAGTTTATACTCTATATAGTCTTGCACATGTCTGCGCTGCTTTCGTTGAATATTTGCTTGCACTCCTGGATCTGAGAGGTTCTTTCCTTCACCTAAAGGACTAACACGTGGAGATTTGAGTTCATGCGGATTGTTCCAAGCGTACATAGCAGCTTCTACATCGTAGTCGTGATGAGCGTGTGTCAAGAAACGGTTTCTTGACTTACCCGATATATGCAACTCCCCTGTAGTAAGATTTGGAATGCTTCTATCTCCTGATAATGGCATTTGGTCATTGTCTAAGATACGTTGTTTAACCGCATTAGCAGCCGCTTCAATTGTCTGTTTAGCCGCTGGTCTATCAATGCAGCCATTGATAAACGGACAGTTGTAGCAGTCCTTTTCCCTATTCAGGAAGAGAGCTTTGAGCCGGTTCTTGAAGCCGCTATTTTTATAGGCAAAGCAGTGGCTGCAATCGCTGGGGAAATACGGGTGCTTGTCTGAGAACGTATGACCGTCTTTGCCAGGATTGTTTTCAAGCCCTCTCTGTGGTTGTGCGGGTTCCAAGTCCACAGGACGCACTACAGGGTCATCAGTAGCCTCTAAGGAGCACTTGCAGTTCCAGCGGTCGCCTGGGTGGTGTTCGTTCCAGAAAGGATCATCAACAGGCAGCGTGAGGCCCATGCGCCAGTATGCGGCATGAGTGCTTTCCGGCTCTGGTGAAGTAGTAGGCATCCATTTGAGGTTTGGGAAGATGTCTTTGTTCCGTTCAAACTCCTGCCAGTCAGCAGCTGCATGAGCGCGAATGACGGCAGTATCGTACTCTGTACGGAGCCATGAACCTACCTGATGGGAAGTGATGCCAGAGATATCACGCACCCACTTGTCAAAGGGTTTTAGGTTGCCGTCCTCATCAAAGAGCTTTGCGGCCATGTCCTCACCCATCATGTGTACCTTGAATGCTGCAAATACCTCATTGGAGTGTCGCAGGTTCTGATAGAATAGCCGGTCGTGTGTCGGTGGCTTTGGAGCCTGGGAAAGCCCCTCAACGGTTCCTTCATTGATGACACGCAGCACCTCGCGCCAGATGGTAGGCTCTATCTCAGTGGACGTGTCGAAACCATTATAGACTTTCCTCAGGAACTGACTGAGGACATCAGCATCAAAGCGGATGGAATTGTCAAACTTGGTTGCAGTACCACCACAACATGCACAACCATGATGGCCTTCGTGTTCACCGTAGTAGAGACTATCGATTAGAAGTCGGTGTCCGCCCCGCTGTTCGGGGCTATTCCGAAAAAACGGCTCAAACGGTTTTTGAACGCCTTTTTATCAGTGTTCAAGTTCCCTTTTTGTGGCGGTTCATTCTGTTGATCATTGAGTGCAGAACGGATGGCCTCTTTCTGTGCCTGTGCCTCAGATTTCTGTTGCTCGTAGTCCTTTGGCTTTTCTACACCGAAAGTCTCATAGAGCCAGTCATCATCCATTGGAAGACCCATGCTTTTGAGCTTCTGCACGATGTCTATTTGCTGAGAAGGAATGATCTTGTCTTTCTTGGCATAGACAAACTCACCCCCTTCGACATTGAAGCCCAGCGCGGAGAATATAGGCCGCATATGATAGTTCAGGATGTCCAGGATAAACTCGCGGTCATCCGCGTTCATGTCATCCTCTTCCTCTTTGTGGACCTCACCCTGCGCCTGTGTGCCGGTTTCCTTGGCATCGGTTGTGAGCGTGTTACCCAGAACACGGATAGAGATCTTGCTATCCCAATAGTCGGCAAACGTCTTGTAGAGGTCAGAAGAGCCAGTTTTGTTGCCAGCCTCAATCAGCGTCAGCTCACTGTCTTTCGGGTGGATATAGACTGCGTTTGAGCCTTGCCGTCTTGCATCTGCAATAAGGCGCTTTCTTGCAGTTTCATCACCAGCATCATAGGTATATTCACGTATGGGCATTCCGAAGATGTTGCAGAACTGCGCCCAATCAGCCATGTCACCACGTTTGTAGAGCACGGCAGGCATGAGTTCCGCAAAGATGCCCAGCCCTCTTTCTGTGCCTACAAAGAGACAGTTAGGGAAGTTGTCAATGGGAATGCCCTGCTGGTCGCCTTGGAACTTCAGTAGCTGTTTCTGCACAGGGTCGTAGTGCTTACGGTCGATGAGGTCATAGCGGATGTTCCCTTCATCGTCGAGGTAGAACTGAACGAGCGTGAAGCCCCAGAACTCAGACATGATGAGGTCTTTGCGTAGCTGCTTGAACCAAGGTGAGCGCAGTTGCTCATTGATGGTGTCATCAGGTTCCCCGTTACGCTGGAACTCAATAGGCAGGCGTGTGACCCCTCTGAGACGCTTTGCCAGGACACCCGACAGATGCAGGTCGAGCAGTGCGGACTCATACATATCAAAGAGCCGTGTGCGATTGGAATAGTCAATGCTCTTTGCCAGCGTAACAGAGTTCATATAGGTATTCATGTCGAAGAGGAAAATCTCCGGCATCTGTAGCACCACGTCCGGCAGTCTCTGGCCGTTAGGAACGCGCATACCCCCTTGTGAGATGTGCTTGGTGCTGTTGTTCCTTGTATTCTTTAATTTCTTCATAAGAATATAGTGTTATCTGAAAGTTGGTCTTGCATCGTCAGCCTGTATCTGCCAGGGCGAGTTGTCGGAAAGATCCGGCTCTTCGATGAGCGGAGCCCCGTCGATGGTGAGGTCGCCCTTCATCACACCTTTGAGCCATTCGATGGCGCGGTCGTAGCGGTCTTGCCGTATCTTCGACATCTTGTAGGGGTTATGCTGGCAGAAGATGTGATAAACCGTAATGTCGATAGCGAACATGAGAATGAGCGCGTGGCGGTCGGTTCCCGTTGCCGAGAAGAGGTCAAACACAAAAAAGTCCCCTAGAGCATAACGCTCCAGGAGACTTCATTTTTTAGGGGGTGTTGTTTACATATTAGGAAGCTCCAGCCATTTGATGTAGCAGAAGTCCTGACGGTGAGGCAACTTGTCGCACTTAGGATACATACGTACTGCCGACTTGAATATACCGGCATTGTTTGACTCCAATTTGCCTTCAAAAATGAAGTTGTTGCCATCTCTTCCCACTACCTCGAAAGGAATTACGCTGAATATACGCTCTTCTCCGTTCTTGTCCTGACGGACATTGACAAGCTCGAGACCTATTGCATCGTCAAGACCTTGCTCATTGATAACATAACGGAGCAGATATTCCTTACCCATTTCGATGCCAGCAGCAGGAATATCCCACGAAGCAGAAACTACATTGATTGCATCCCAACGTTCTGCAACAGTTTCCTTCCACTGAGCGATATCCTTGGCAAGTCTGTTGTTGTCGGCAGCAAGAGTCTTGAAGCGTGCAGCTTCCTTGTTGTAGAACTTGCTATAATAATCATCAAGCTGACGCTTCATGGTGTAATGCGGAGCAATCTGGGCAATGGAGTTCTTAATTACCTTTATCCAGCCTTCGCTGTAACCTTTCTTGTTCTTATCGTAGTAGAGGGGAATAATCTCACGTTCGAGAAGACTGTAGATAGTAGCGGCATCGAGCTGATCCTGATAACCCTGATTCTGATATGTACGCTTCTCTGTAAGTGCCCATCCGGCACCCTCACGATAGCCTTCAAGCCACCATCCGTCGAGCACAGAAAGGTTTACAACACCATTCATCTCGGCCTTCTCGCCAGATGTACCGGAAGCCTCCAACGGACGCGTCGGCGTATTCATCCAAATATCAACGCCGGAAACGAGACGGCGAGCAAGCTGGAAGTCGTAGTTCTCAAGGAAGATTATCTTGCCAAGGAACTCCGGACGCTGACTAATTTCATATATCTTCTTTATAAGACCCTGACCTGCGCCGTCTGCCGGATGCGCCTTTCCAGAGAAAAGGAACTGAACTGGACGCTCGGGATTGTTTACAATCTTTGAAAGACGCTCAAGATCTGTGAAGAGGAGATGAGCACGCTTGTATGTAGCGAAACGGCGACAGAAACCAATCATAAGCGCATTGGGGTTAATCTTGTCGAGAAGAGATACCACACGCGAAGGATCGCCCTGGTTCTTCAACCATGTTTCAGTGAACTGAATTCTGATGTAATCGACAAGCTTTTGTTTCAATGCCATACGGGTCTCCCAAATTTCACTGTCGGGTACATTATATATAGCCTCCCAAATCTTAGCATTGCTCTGATCGCTCATGAATGTCTCGTCAAAATATTTAGCATAGAGCTGACGCCATTCCGTAGCTGCCCATGTGGGGAAATGAACACCGTTGGTAACATATCCCACATGATTTTCCTCGGGATAATACCCCTTCCATATCGGAGAGAACATCTTCTGGCTAACCCATCCGTGCAACTTACTTACACCATTCACTTCCTGACATGTGTTGCATGCGAAAACTGACATACAGAACTTCTCGGCATGGTCATCGGGATTGTTACGACCCATTCCGATAAACTCGTCCCATGTGATGCCTAACTTGGCAGGATAGCCGCCCATATATTTGCCGAAGAGACCTTCATCAAAGTAGTCGTGACCGGCGGGAACAGGAGTATGTACTGTGTAAAGCGATGATGCACGTACCAACTCCATTGCCTGATTGAAGGTAAGACCTCCATCTATATAGTCACAAAGACGCTGCAAATTGCAAAGTGCTGCGTGACCCTCGTTGCAATGATAGATATCTTTGGTTATACCAAGCTTCTTGAGAGTAAGAACGCCACCGATACCAAGAAGAATCTCCTGCTTCAGACGGTTCTCCCAGTCACCACCATAAAGAGAATGGGTAATGGGCTTGTCAAACTCGGAGTTCATCTCATTGTCTGTATCAAGGAGGTAGAGTTTGATACGTCCGACATTGACACACCAAACGTAAGCATGTACCTGATAATTATTGTAAGGAACATCCACAACCAACGGGTTGCCATCTTTATCAAGCTGACGCTCAATAGGTAAAGAATGGAAATTCTGCGCTTCATATTTAGCGATCTGCTGACCATCCATGCTCAAAGATTGAGTAAAATAGCCAAAACGATACAGAAATCCGATTGCACACATATCAACATTACTGTCTGATGCTTCCTTCAGATAGTCGCCGGCTAGCATTCCCAAACCTCCGGAATAAATCTTCAATACATGATTGAGACCATATTCCATAGAGAAATAAGCGACAGAGGGGCGCTTGTCGTTAGGCTTTACATCCATATAATCACGGAACAAACCATAAACGCTCTTTATTCGCTTCATTAAAGCCTTATCCTTAACAATCTCTTCTTTTCTTTCGTAGCTTAAACGCTCAAGGAACAGTACCGGATTGTGCATTACATCGTGGTAAAGCTCTGGATCAAGACTACGGAACAAATCACGTGCCTCGTAATTCCATGCCCACCACATATTGTGTGCCATCTCATCCAGACACTTTAACTCCTCCGGGAGAATAGATTTCACTGTAATCTCCTGCCACTGAGGAGAATTAGCATAATCTGCTTTAATTTTCATAACGATTTAAATTATATAACTCTATATTAAATTCTTTTTTCTTTCTTCTGCCTTCTGCAATGCTATGTCGTAAGACTGATAATAGAATTGGATGAACTCCGACCATAATGCCTTCTTGGACAATTTGTCGGCATTACGTCTCGACTCATCAATCTTCTTCTTCGGCAGGGATGAATAGTGAGCAATAGTGTCTTTTATCACATCGGCAACTTCCGAATAGTTATAATCCGTGCGATGGATAACCTTTACGCCATCCTCTATTTCACTGTAACTGCCTTTTACTGTATTTGCCCACAAACCAAAACCGGCCAAATCAGTTGTTATACATGGTACTTTGAAAGCAATGGATTCAAGAGGGGTATATCCCCACGGCTCATAATAAGAGGGATATACACATAAATCATTTCCCAAAACGACATCATAATACGACAAATTCAGCACACCGTCCTTACCATCAAGATAACAAGGAAGGAATATAACCTTCACATTATCTTCTTTGCGATTGTGCATATCGTAATATTTCAACATGCTTAAAGTGTTGTCATGAGTCATCTCATGCAACCAATGGGTAATAAGAGGAACATCCAATGGCGTATCATAAGATTGAGCACTTTCAAGTCTGTCGGTCAAATCCTTTCTTGGCTCACCAACCCAGCCCGGAACTTCAATAAAAGCAACAACTTTTTTCTTTAAATCCTTGTCTCTCAACAATCTGTTTAAAGATTCAATATATACGTCAATACCTTTATTACGGAACTCGTAACGACCACTCGTTGAGACAATCATCGTATCATCGTCAAGGTTCTCACCAAGCAAGGCATTGGCAACATCAAGCAAACGCTTCCTTGCAGCTTTACGCTTCTTCGTGAACATACTGGCACCAGGTACAAAACTATTGTCAAAGCCATTGGGAAGAACGACATCGACCGGTTTATCCAGCAATTCCTTACATTCATTTGCTGTAATGTCGCTCACAGTAGTGAAACAATCAACATTCCATGCCGTCTGCTTTTCAATGGAATGCTTACTCTGCATATTCAGCTCATCAGCCATCTGATCACCATTATAAGCAAACAAATAATCATACAATGGCTTCATGTTACCTGCAATACTACGCCCAATACTCGTGGCATGGGTGGTAAATAAAGTTCCGATTTGCGGCAGTTTGTTATTGATATACAACAGTCCCAAACCAGTCATCCACTCATTTCCATGATAAATAACACGTTTGGATGAATCCAAATAATGATTATAGAAACTTTCTACAACTAAAGCTGCTGCATAAGAAAACATTGATGCTTCGTCATAATCTCCATAAGCGTGAAGACTATCAACCTTGTATTGTTGCCATAACCATGTATAGATTTTATCTTTATCTGCAAAGTAAGGTGTGAAATCAACTAATATTGCTATTGGTTCACCAGGAACGCTCCATCTTCCTATTCTCACTGAAAGCCCCTCTTCAACAGCTTTGGTTTTCCAATCGGAAAACAACTTTTCATCTTCTTTAAAATATGGGCTTTCCTTTTCTTTCCAAAAATCTGGTCCTATAAATATTATTTTGTCATGAAGTGTGTCTTGTAATGTCTTTGCCCGTGTTGAAAGAACTGTATATATACCTCCTACTTTGTTACAAACTTCCCAACTCGACTCAAAGATGTAATCCGGAATAAACATATCTTTTATCATATTTAATTGAGACATAGCGCAAAGTTACATAAAAAACATTATATTTCCAATAAATTTACTTATAAAATGAGAAAAGCTACCGTTTTATTGATATAATATAGTAACTTTGTTTTTATTTGATTATAGGCTATGAGAATTTATTTTTTTACATTAATTATATATGTATGCTGCTCGGTTTCATGCTATGCTCAGAACGGCAGCACTAATTTCAAAGGATATTTCTATAACGAAGAATATAACGTATATTTGCATTTAGACTTATACGAGAAAGATATTGAGGTGCCAAATCATTCCATGTTTGGAAATTTACCCGGATATCTTGGAAAGAAATTAAATAACTTCTACTGGCTTATAACATCAGGAAAGATAAAGAAAGATAACCATGCCATCATAAATATGATTAACGACTACGGAAGCGAAGATTTAAAGGCAAGTCTTAAACGAAAGAACGACAGTATATACATATTTAAACAAGAAGAAGGCAGTCCACTTAAAGTCGCAAACAATGGGAAATGGCTTAAACTGCCAAAAGAATTCATTCTAAAGAAAAAACAAAATAAATAAATAACTAACCAATCAATCTATTCTTAACTTATCAATCTATCTATTTCTCCTTACCTTAGGATATAACTTTCCCTCTATTAGGATGGCAAGGAAAAGTTCGTCTTTCCATCCGTGCCGCGTCATCATTTTGGGTCAGCGGATTTTCCCGGTTGGTGGTGAAGATGTCGGAGTATAGTGTT
>CAMTJK010000092.1 GCA_947072805.1 uncultured Prevotella sp. | reverse complement strand
GCTCCCGACGGGTCGAAAAACGATTACGCTTTTTTGGCAACGCCGTTACGACGTAATGGCGATGCGATAAAAGCTATATCGCAATGAGCTCACGTACGTAATGGCAAACCGATGAAATGGTATTAAATCGCAAAACACGTAACTTGCTGACTATCAGCGCTCCCTATTTGAGAGTAAAAACGCCAAATTTCGCGTCGTAGGTTTCAAATCGAGATTTGGATGCCGATTAACACACGTTAAAGTAAAGATTTTTCTAAACTGTTAATGAAACTTGAATGATATTATTTGGCGCCACCTCGATTTAGGATAAATGTTTTTTCTTTTTTGTACGGCATTTCGTTTTTTTTACTACTTTTGCATTAGGACAAGCCGGAGCCATACAAATGGAACCGACATGCCTACATACTCTCACGCGGCACAACAAGCCGGATAAAAAATTATAGCAATACACGTATCGGTTGGCACGGTCGCCATGCGGTCGTAACTTTTTAATCAAGAAAAAGTAAAAGCGATATGAAAAAGAAAATCCAGTTCAGTCTCGTATATCGGGACATGTGGCAGTCTTCAGGGAAGTTCCAGCCACGTAAAGACCAGTTGGAGCGCATAGCTCCTGTCATCATCGACATGGGATGTTTTTCCCGTGTGGAAACAAACGGAGGCGCCTTCGAACAAGTGAACCTGCTGGCGGGCGAAAACCCGAACGACGCCGTAAGGGCTTTCTGCCGACCGTTCAACGAAGCGGGAATAAAGACCCATATGCTCGACAGAGGACTGAACGCACTGAGAATGTATCCGGTACCCGACGATGTAAGGCAGCTTATGTATAAGGTTAAGCACGCGCAAGGCGTGGACATCCCGCGCATTTTCTGCGGACTTAACGACGTGCGCAACATCATCCCAAGCATACACTGGGCTGCCGAAGCCGGAATGACACCGCAAGGAACACTCTGCATCACCACATCGCCGGTACATACGGTTGAATATTATTCCGGCATTGCCGACCAGCTTATAGCTGCCGGCGCAAAGGAGATATGTCTGAAGGATATGGCTGGCATCGGACAGCCTGCCATGCTCGGCGCTCTCACCAAAGCCATAAAGACAAAGCATCCCGACATTATAATACAGTATCATGGGCACTCCGGACCGGGACTGTCGATGGCAAGCATCCTCGAAGTGTGCAACAACGGCGCCGACATCATAGATACCGCCATCGAACCGCTCTCATGGGGCAAGGTTCATCCCGACATCATATCTGTACAAAGCATGCTCAAGAACGAAGGCTTCGAAGTGGCAGACATCAACATGAACGCATACATGCAGGCACGCAGCCTGACACAGGAGTTTATAGACGACTGGCTGGGCTACTTCATTAACCCTGCCAACAAGCACATGTCGTCGCTGCTGCTGGGATGCGGACTGCCCGGAGGCATGATGGGCTCGATGATGGCAGACCTCGGAGGAATAAGAAACGTCATTAACGGCATACTACGTGGCAAAGGCGAGCCCGAACTGTCCATGGACGACATGCTCGTAAAGCTGTTCAACGAAGTGGAATACGTATGGCCGCGAGTTGGATTCCCGCCACTGGTAACGCCTTTCTCACAATACGTAAAGAACATTGCACTCATGAACCTGCTGACAATGACGCAGGGCAAAGGACGCTTTGTAATGATGGACGACTCGATGTGGGGCATGATTCTCGGCAAGAGCGGAAAGATTCCGGGCACGATAGACCCCGTGCTCACAGAACTGGCGAAGAAGCAGAACCGCACCTTCACCGACGAAGATCCGCACACGCTCATACCCAACGCACTGGACAGCTTCCGCAAGGAGATGGCAGACAACGGATGGGACTGCGGAAAGGACGACGAGGAACTCTTCGAACTTGCCATGCACCCGGAACAATACCGCAACTACAAGAGCGGACAGGCAAAAAAGAACTTCCTTGCCGACCTGCAAAAAGCCAAAGATGCCGCTCTCGGTTCGCAACTGTCGCCCGAAGAGCTTGCCGCCTTCAAGCACGCCAAAGCCGATGCCATAACAGCACCGCTGGCAGGACAGGTGTTCTACAACTTTGCCGGCAACTGCGAGTGTACGCCTTGCCTCGAACCATTTGTGGGACAAAAATACAAGGAAGGCGACACCTTCTGCTACATACAGGCAAAATGGGGCGAGATAGTGCCCATACCTGCCGCACTCGGCGGAAAGCTTGTGGACATTAGCGCTAAACAGGGGGCTAAGGTGCGCCGCGGAGACACCCTCGCATGGATAGAAAGGGATGAGAAATAACACAGAATCCTCATAAAGGGAGTGAGGTTCGGAAGTGACGGCACAAAGGTGCCATACCTCCGGACTTCACTCCTTTGTTTTTGATGCACGTCACAACGGTCGGATATTAGCAAAAAAATGCCATCTGACCTATATAAGCAGATAAAAACATGCTATGACACTTTTGGAATAAAGAGAGAAAAAACAGAAAGAAAACCTATGGACTACAAAGCGATAATAGACAAATACTATCCCGAAGACAGCAAACTGAAGAAGCTGCTGCTGAAACACAGCCGCTGCGTTGCCGACAAGGCCCTGCAGATAGCTGACAGACATCCGGAGCTCAATGCCGACAGGGCGTTTCTCGAAGAGGCTGCCATGCTGCACGACATAGGGGTATGCCGTACCGATGCGCCGGGAATAGAGTGCTTCGGCACCGAACCGTACATAAGGCACGGCATAATAGGTGCCGAGATGATGCGCAATGAGGGCTATCCGCGCCACGCAAGGGTGTGCGAGCGACACACCGGCACGGGTATCACCCGACAAGCCATAGAAGAGCGACAACTGCCGCTGCCTGCTGCCGACTACCTGCCGGAGACAATAGAGGAACAGATGGTGTGCTACGCCGACAAGTTCTTCTCGAAATCGCACCCTGAAAGGGTACGCACGGTGGAACAGACGGCACAGAGCCTTGCAAAATTCGGAGAAGACGGCGTGAGGAAATTCATGCAGTGGGCAGAGATGTTCGAGTAAGAACAACCCCCGCCCCATCCTTTCATAACATCTTATTACCGCAATGAAAAAACAAAAAGCACTGAAAAGAATATGGAATACAAGAAATTCAAGAAAGTAGTAGCCATCGAGCCGGTGAGTATGACAGCAAGCGCTGTAGAAGAACTTAGAGGTCTGGCTGACGAGATAGTGATGTACGACGACATTCCCCACGACGACGAGGTCATAGCCGGACGCATTGGAGATGCCGACGCTGTACTTCTAAGCTACACATCGCATCTTTCGGCAGAAGCCATGAAGAAATGCAAGCAACTGAAATACGTTGGAATGTGCTGCTCGCTCTACTCTCCTGAAAGCGCAAACGTAGACATCCGTTTCGCAGAAGCCAACGGCATAAGCGTCACGGGCATTCGCGACTACGGCGATGAGGGTGTGGTGGAATATGTGGTGAGCGAACTGGTGAGGCTTCTTCACGGCTTCGACGAGGAGCCCTGGCAGGGACAGCCGCGGGAGATAACGGGACTGCACGTCGGAGTGGTAGGACTGGGCAAGTCGGGAGGCATGATTGCCGATGCCATGCGCTTCTTCGGCGCCGAGATATCATATTTTGCACGCTCCGAAAAGAAGTGGGCAGCCGACAAGGGCTACACCTTCATGCCCCTCTGCAACCTAATGAAATGGAGCGATGTGGTGTTCTGCTGTCTCAACAAGAACACCGTGCTTCTCGGAGAAAAGGAATTTGAATGTTTCGGTAACCATAAAATACTGTTCAACACCGGACTTTCGCCGGCATGGCAGGACATTCCGATGAGGAAATGGCTCGACAACGACAACAGATGCTACTGCGATACGCTCGGAGCACTGGGCGACGAGGCCCTGCTGAAGCATCATAACGTACGCTGCCCGATGGTATCGACAGGCAGGACCATACAGGCTTTCGACCGCCTTGGACGCAAAGTGCTCGACAATATGATTGCATTCCTCAAGGGGTAGATACCTACAACAACCACAACTGCACCATATCAGCAACCCGTGGCTACCTACTGTCAGCAGAATACCACCGGCGACGCTATGTTGCGCAAAGTGTTTACCACCGACCAACCGGCTATTTCGGCTGTGGCACTGTATACATCTACAACGGCGTGCACCTGACTGTTGCTTATTTCCACACGTTGCGTATCGCCCTTAAAACCAGGAGTAGATACCATCTGTACGTCCATCCCCTGCGGTCCTACCGAGGCTCTGGATGCTGCCACCGTCACATTCACCTTGGTAGGAAACATCTTTATTGCCTGGGCTGCCGTTCCGCTGAACACCGTGCGCTGCTCGGTGTCGAGAGAAGGGTCATAAACAGCCGTTCCACGCAGTGCTTGCGGACCCTTTTCGTTGAAAAAGCGGGCCTTTGCACCTCCCATCAGCGTTACTGTCTGTAGCACATCAAAGCCACCTGTGGCTCCTGATACTATATATACATGTGTTCCGGCATCCTTTGCCGTACGAATAACCTCCTGATAGAAGTCATCGTCGGCAAGGGCTCCGATGGACAGCGACACCACCGACGTGCCATTCTTCAGTGCAGGCAATGCCCAGCGGCGCATGGCGTCGGGCGAAGCGGCTTCAACGAGGTAGTCGGGACGTAGCGACAGCAGTTCCTCGAATGTGTCTGCAGCACGGCAGGAGTGTCCCTCGCGCTGCAACCTGTCGGCAAGAGCCTCTGCTTTCGATGCCGTACGCGAATAGACCGCCGTAATTTCATAGTCGGGCAACAAACCCTTCAACCATGCCTCTGCCACCAATGTACCCAATTTGCCGCATCCGGCAATAGCCAGTTTTTTCATTTTGCTGTTATTCATTTTTTGTTGTTTGATAGTTTGCTTTGTCTAAAACGCCGCAAAGGTAGGCATTTATATGGCAGAAGTAACGTTAAATATTTGAAAGCCGCCTATTTTTAACCATTTTATAAGTAATTTTGCAGCCGTGAGAAAACAGACATTGATATTCATACTGCTTTTTGCCTTCATTTTCATGGGGGCGGCAGTACCTTCTGCGCTCTTCGAAAGTTTCACGAGGGGCACGGAGAATACCGATTCCATATCTCCTGAGACAGACAAAAGACGGGGCGAAAGCATCATAAGACAGGCAGACAGCCTGAAACAAGATTCTTCAGCCACCGCTTTTTTTATTCCCGACAGTGCGGCTCACGACTCGACAGCCATCGATTCGCTATTCACAGACTCAATAGCAAAGGCAATAACTACGGGACCAGACACCACGAAGATGGATTCGCTGCAACTCGCCATCTACCACTACAACAAAGCCATTGACGACTCGCTGGCATACGACAGCATAAACCGCAAGAGGAAGAACGGAATAGACGCTCCGGTAGTATATTCTGCCGAAGACTCCCTCGTATATGAAGCCGCAACGGCAAAGGCTTACCTGTACGGCAACTCGCACGTGGTATATGAAGACATGGACCTGAAAAGCGACCGCATAAACATGTGCATGGACAGCAGTCTCGTACACGCCACGGGAGCCCTCGACTCCGTTGGCAAGCTGTACGGTCTGCCTGTATTTGTGATGGGAGGAGACAAATACGAGAACGATACGATGTCGTTTAACTTCAAGACGAAGAAAGGTCTTATAAGCAACGTATATACGCAACAGGATGAGGGATTCATGACAAGCGAGCTGTCAAAACGCGATGACAAAGGCAATCTGCATCTGCTGCACGGAAAATATACCACCTGCGACAAGCCTCATCCCGACTTCTACATCGCACTGTCGCGCGGAAAGATGCGACCGGGAAAGGAAGTAGTGTTCGGACCGTCGTATCTCGTAGTGGCTGACGTGCCACTGCCGCTTGCCATACCATACGGATTCTTCCCCTTCTCGAAGAGTTACTCCAGCGGATTTATCATGCCAACCTACGGCGACGAAACGGAACGCGGATTCTATCTGCGCGATGGCGGATATTACTTTGCCATTAACGACCGCATGGACCTGAAACTCATAGGCGAAATATACACAAAAGGTTCGTGGGGACTGTCGGCAGCATCAAACTACAGGAAACGATACAAGTACAGCGGCAACTTCTTCGCCAGTTACCAGAATACCATAAACGGTGAGAAAAACATGCCCGACTACGTGAAGCAGACAAGCTTCAAGATACAATGGAGCCACAGGCAGGACGCGAAAGCGAATCCGTACCGCTCGCTCTCGGCAAGCGTGAACTTTGCAACAAGCAGCTACGAACGCAACAACCTGACAAGCATGTACAATCCGCAGAGCTACACGCAGAGTACAAGAACATCGTCGGTGAGCATGACAAACACGTTCTCAAGCATAGGAATGACGCTCAGCACAACCGTAAACCTAAACCAAAACATGCGCGATACAACCATCGCAATGACCCTGCCCGACCTGAACGTGTCAATAAGCCGCTTCTACCCCTTCAAAAGAAAGAAGATGGTGGGCAAAGAAAAGTGGTACGAAAAGATTTCACTAAGCTATACGGGACAGATGAGCAACTCCATCACCACAAAGGAATACCTGCTCATGCACTCCAGTCTGACGAGAGACTGGCGCAACGGCATACAGCACAACATCCCGCTAAGCGCAAACTTCACCGTGTTCAACTATCTGAACATCAATCCCACGTTCAACTTCACCGACCGTATGTACACCACGAAGATTATGCGCTCGTGGGACGAAGAACGACAGACAGAACTGACAGACACCATTGACGGCTTCTACAACATATACAACTGGAATATGAGCGTAAGCGCATCGACGAAACTCTACGGAATGTATGTGCCATGGCGCAAACTGTTCGGCGACAAGATTGTTGCCGTACGCCACGTGTTCACGCCGCAGGTGAGCTTCAATTACGCTCCCGACTTCAGCACAAGCCGCTACGGCTACTACGACTCGTACCAGAAGACCGACGCCAACGGCAAAGTGTCGCTGGTAAGCTATTCACCCTACTCTAACGGCCTGTACGGAGTGCCGGGAAAAGGCAAGACGGGAAGCATTGCCGTGGACATTTCGAACAACATCGAAATGAAAGTACATTCGGACAAGGACACCACAGGATATAAAAAGATAAGCATAATAGACGAGTTGGGTGCCAACATGTCGTATAACATGGCTACAGACATACGACCATGGAGCGACCTGAACACCCGCCTGCGACTGAAACTATCGAAAAGCTATACATTCAACATGAATGCCGTGTTTGCTACCTATGCCTACGAACTCGACGAACAGGGACGCCCACGCCTTAGCGAGCATACCACGCTATACAGCCAAGGCAAGTTCGGACGCTTTCAGGGTATGTCGCAAAACCTTTCATACACACTTGACAATAAGAAAGTGGCAAACTTCTTCAAATGGCTGCGCGGAGAAAAGGTGAACAAGGAGAACGAAAAGGATGATGACGAAGACGAGGAAGATAGCTACGACAGAGAGACAAACGAGGACAAGACCATGCAAAAGGCACAACGGGGAGCACGTAAGGAAAACGCCGGCAAGGCGGAAACAGACGAAGACGGATATATGACATTCAATGTACCATGGTCGCTTAGCTTCGGCTACGGTATAACAATGCGCGAAAATACAAGCGGTGATTTCAACTACGACAAGATGCGATATCCCTACTCATTCACACAGACGCTCAACTTCAGCGGCAACATACGCCTGAGCGACGGATGGAACATAAGCTTCTCGTCGGGTTACGACTTCGAAAACAAGAAAATATCCATGACTACGGCATCTCTCGGACGCGACCTGCACTGTTTCAACATGTCGTGCTCGGTTGTGCTCTCACCATACACAAGCTACAACTTCTCGTTCCGCTGCAACGCAGCCACACTTACCGATGCCCTGAAATACGACAAGCGCAGCAGCTACAGCAGTTCCGTGAAATGGTATTGAAAGAACGCACGGAAAGAAAAAGGGTAAAAGGATTTAAGAAAACAATTAACGTACAATTCCAAGACGACTTATGTCTGAACTTCCGGCTCTCGTAAAAGACCTCGCGCTGATATTGGTGGTTGCCGGCGCTGTGACTCTTATCTTCAAGAAACTGAAGCAACCGCTCGTTTTAGGTTATATAGTAGCAGGCTTCCTCGTAAGCCCCCACATGCCATACACAATGTCGGTGATGGACAACGTGGACGTGAAGACATGGGCAGATATCGGCGTCATTTTCCTTCTGTTTTCCCTCGGACTTGACTTCTCGTTCAAGAAAATCCTGAAGATGGGTGCCGCTCCCGTCATAGCCGCATGTACCATAATCTTCTGCATGATGGTGATGGGAATAACCGCGGGAAAGTTGTTCGGCTGGGGACAAATGGACTGTATATTCCTCGGAGGTATGCTGGCGATGAGCTCCACCACAATTATATACAAGGCTTTTGACGACCTTGGACTGCGGCAACAGCGTTTTGCCGGTCTCGTAATGAGCGTGCTAATACTTGAAGACGTGCTCGCCATCGTAATGATGGTGATGCTGTCGGCAGTGGCAAGCGGCAGCAATCCCGATGGCGGTCAGATGCTGCGCAGCATTCTCAGCATTGTCTTCTTCCTTATATTATGGTTTGTCGTAGGAATATTCATGATTCCGATATTCCTCCGCAAGGCACGCAAACTCATCAACGAGGAGACCCTGCTCATCGTTTCGCTCGGTCTCTGCTGTCTGATGGCGGTGATATCCACGCAAGTAGGCTTCAGCAGCGCATTCGGAGCGTTCGTAATGGGTAGCATTCTCGCCGAAACGGTCGAGGCAGACAAGATTATCCGCCTTGTAGAACCTGTGAAAAACCTTTTCGGAGCAATCTTCTTCGTATCAGTGGGCATGCTTGTCGATCCGCAGATTCTTGTAGATTATGCCCTGCCGGTAATTGCAATCGTGCTGACTATCATCATCGGACAGGCTGTATTCGGCTCTTTCGGATACCTTATCAGCGGACAGCCGCTCAAGACTGCCATGAAATGCGGCTTCTCCATGGCACAGATAGGTGAGTTTGCATTCATCATAGCCTCTCTCGGACTGTCGCTCGGAGTGATAGGCGACTTCCTATATCCTGTGGTTGTGGCTGTTTCGGTCATCACCACGTTCCTCACACCCTATATGATGCGTGCCTCGGCACCGTGCTACACACTTATGGAGCGACATCTGCCGCCGCGCATCATCGTCACGCTCAACCATATAACGCTGAGCCACCCGTCATCGACAGCCTCAAAGAACAACTGGAAAAGTCTGCTCTTGCAAATGGGAGTGAATCTTGTCATTTATTCCATACTCACACTCTCGGTAATATTCCTGATGCTATCGTTCTTCCTGCCTTTCATCCGCCATCTGATGCCCGGATGGGAATGGACACCCAACATCATCTGCGGCATATTAACGTTGCTCTTCATATCGCCGTTCCTACGTGCCATGATAATGAAGAAGAACCACAGCGAAGAATTCAAGACACTGTGGAGCGAAAGCCGTCTCAACCACCTGCCGCTCATATTCACCATCATCGTGAGAGTAGTCATAGCCTGCGCGTTCATCTTCTACGTATGCAATTATCTCACGCGTTTTACCAATGCTCTCATCATCAGCATAGCCCTTGCGCTCGTGATGGTGATGATACTGTCACGCCGCCTGAAGCACAGCAGCATACGTCTCGAGCGTCTGTTCATCAACAATCTGCGCTCGCGCGACATTGAGGCGCAGGTGCACGGCAGGAAGCGACCGCTGTACGAAGGTCATCTGCTCGACCGCGATATTCACATGGCCGACTTCGATATTCCCGCCGATTCTACATGGGCAGGCAAGAAGCTCGGCGACCTCGAACTGCGACAGAAGTTCGGCGTACACGTGAGCAGCATTCTGCGTGCCAACCGCAGGCTAAACATTCCCGATGCCGGCTCGGTAATCTTCCCCGGCGACCGCATACGTGTGGTGGGAAGCGACGAACAACTCACAGCCATGAGCGACGCTCTGTCTAAGGAGGTGTACGGCGAAGACCCTGAATTTGAGAAACGCGAAATGAAACTGCGCCAAATGGTGCTCACGGGTAGCAGTCCGTTCATAGGCAAGACCCTACGCGAAAGTGGCATACGCAATATTTACAACTGTCTTGTGGTGGGAATAGAAGAAGGCAAGGAGAATCTTTCGCAGATAGAACCCGGTCACAAGTTCGAAAAAGGTGACATTATATGGGTGGTCGGCGAGGAATCATCACTCGAAAGCCTTATAAATTCATAGCTTCTAAACCGATTGGGGCAACTCCCGGCTCTGTTCCCGGAAGTTGCCCCAAAATGTTTAGCCAAAATCAGCATTATTACTTATTGCCAAATCAGCATTATACTTCAGTTCTGTATCAGTCTTGCTCCTGACAACGCCTTTTAGCAGATGTTTCTCTAATCACAAGCTCCTGCGGCACACGCTCATGACGTATGGTCTTATTGCCCGCTATGTTGTCGAGCAGGAGGCGGCACGCCGTGGCTCCCATCAAGTGCGACCTGTCAGCTATTGCAGACATCTGCGGCGTTACATAAGCAGCATGCTTGTCATCGGTGAATCCGATGAGAGCCACATCTTCGGGAATGCTCAGTCCCACCTGCTTTATTGCCGTAAAAGCCGCAAAGGTAATAATGTCGTTGAATGCAAGAATGGCGTCGGGACGGTCGGGACGTTCAAGCAGCTTTATCACCGCACGCATTGCCACGTCGTAGTCAATCCTGTCACACACCACCATATCCCTGTCTATCGGCATTCGGTTTTCGCGCAATGCCTCCAGATATCCGTGCTTTCTTCTCTTCACCATGTCGAGATGGTTGGGTCCGCCGATGAAGGCTATCCGTCGGCTGCCCGTGTCTATAAGATGCTGCGTAGCCATCTGTGCCGCCTCGTCGCCGTTGGCTGTCACCGACGAGAAAAGCTCCGTGAGACACGTACGCCCGAAGAAAACGAGTGGTATGCCCATGTTGTAAAGTTCGCGGAAATGTGAGTAGTCGGTGGTATTCTGCGCCAGACAAGCTATGATACCCTCCACATGGAGTCCGATGAAGTTGTCTATTGTACGTGCTTCTGTTTCAAAATCCTCGTGACTATTGGCGCTGATTACCGAATAGCCCGACTTTGTTGCCTCGCTTTCTATTCCGTCGAGCACGGCAGCGTAATAGTGGGTAACAAGATTGGGCACCACGACACCTATTATCTTCGGGGCTTCGCGTCGCAGGCTCTGTGCAAATGGATTTGGACGGTAGTTAAGTTCTCTCGCCAGGTCTTTTACGCGTTGTTGCATCTCCTTTCCTATTTCCGGACTGTTGCGCAAGGCACGGCTCACGGTGGCTATGCTCACCCCGAGTTCGTGTGCAAGGTCTTTCAACGAAGTTCGATGTTTGTTGCCGGTCATTATGTTTCAGATAGTAGAATAGTTTTCAATGATTCAGCAAATATACTTAAAAACAGCAAGACGCGCAAACGTTTACGTAAGTTTTTTATTTTAATAAGGTACAAAATTATCAAATACGTCTTACCTTTGCAAGTAGAATTCAGAATGAGTAATGAATAGTTGATAATAAGTTAGTTAGAAAACAGAGGCTTAATCTTGTCGCGAGACAATTTTAAGCTTTTTTTATGTTCTTTCCATCCTCCTTTCCT
>CAMTJK010000091.1 GCA_947072805.1 uncultured Prevotella sp. | reverse complement strand
TTCGACCAAATATCTTTACAAATTAACTCTTATTAAGTGCAGTTACGAGCGCCTGTCGGCAGCCAGCCATCGCAGTCAGGCGTGTACGGAATTGTAGAATGGAAGCAGGATTGTGTGCAGAAAGGTGAATAAAGAGCGGGGATGTTGTCGAATGTGACAGCATCCCCGCTTCTTATACTTTCGTTCCTTATTTTATTTCAATCGGTTCTTCAAGCTCTTTCTTCCATTCCTTGAGATATTCGAACCAATCTTTGCTGTTGTGGAATCCGAATTGCTCATTGTCGGAGCAGAATGTGATATTGTAATGAAGCTCCTTTGACACATTGCCTATGACAAACGGATAGTTATCTTTGTCGGCAGGCATTTCGCTAACCACATTTTTGCTTGGTATTCTTATGCCCAGTCCGACTGTTTCACGCTTGTGACCGGCAGAATCCTTTTCTGATACAGGCCAGTCTGTGCCCCAGCACCCGCGCAGACCATTGTTGTCTGTCAGTTCTTGAGAGTTCTTTACATTGATGATACCTGTTGCAAAACGATAATCGTTCACTTCTTTACCGAATTTTATATCGACGAAGCAGTCACGTCTTCCTGCATACAGTGTGTATCTTGTAGTCATATCAACTTTTTCCTTGCCTGCGTTTTCAGTATTCCAGCCCTTGTCAATAACCTCGACAATGGTGCGAAGCGGTCCTCTTGCCACGAGACGCAGTGTGCGTTGGTCCACATCCTTGAGCATTTGCGGTGCTGTTCCGTTCCAACCTCTCAGTGTTCCGAGACCGAATGTCTCACCTACCCAGAGCACATCGTCGCCGAAGCCGGCTGCTTTCTGTTCTTTGTCAGGATAAAACTGTGTTTGCTTGAGTTCAAGTCCCTTGCGGTATTTACCGTATATGTCCACGGTCTGGCGATGGTCGAAATAGATGCGGTAAGCTACCATGTCGTTTTCGAAGGCAGGTCCGTGGTGATGGAGCATCCAGTACGGGTTGGTGCCATTGTCTACACTAAGGCTGCTGATGTAAAGATCTTGCTTGTTGGTGCTCTTTATCTTCTTGTTCGACATGAGCATTTCTGCATACACCTGCGGTGTGTACTCACGTGGTTTGCCTGTCTCGTTCAGGGTGATGGAGAATGTTTGCCTGCCTTTTTTGTCTATGTCGGTAAGGAAACAAAGCTCGTCGTACTTACCGTCACCGTTCATGTCATCGAGTTGTGAAGGGATTTCTTTGCCGTCGAGTGTGACAAGGGCTGACTTCACATCTACTCCATATTTATGGAGGCACAGCACTATGGGAACAGCCTTTCGTACTGTTTTCGACTTGTTGGTAACGTTCACTTCAAATGTCTGTTGTGCTGTCATGACCGAGCAGAATGCAGCAAGCAGAGCCAGGGATATGATTCTCTTTTTCATTTTTAGGTTTGTACTTATAGTTTGTTTTATGACAAAATTACAAAAAACGCTTGATAAGCAACAGCTTTTATTCGAGAAAATGATAAAAGAGCCGATAAAGAGACACTGCAGGCGTTGTTACGTCACCGGAAAATGACTATATTTGTATCGCCAAGAGGCATATTGAACATCTGTTTGATGTACATATATATAATAAGGAGTATGGAAATAGTAATGATAAGACACACGCGTGTAGATGTCCCGCCGGGAACATGCTATGGTCAGACAGACGTGGCGGTTGCAGACACCTTTGTACAGGAGGCGACAGTTACCAAAACCAGTCTTGACGCTTGTGCACCGTTCGATGCTGTATATTCTTCGCCGCTAAGTCGTGCGTTGAAGTTGGCTGCTTTCTGCGGATATACACAGCCGATAACCGATGACAGATTGAAGGAGATAAGCATGGGCGACTGGGAGATGAAGCAGTTTGACAGTATTCGCGATGAGAGGTTGCAGGATTGGTATGACGATTTCCTGAATGTTGCTCCCACAAACGGGGAGAGTTATCCTATGCTCTATGCGCGTGTGGCATCGTTCCTTGACGAACTGCGTACAAAATCGTACGGTAAAGTGGCTGTGTTTGCACATGGCGGAGTGCTGATGTGCGCCGGTGTCTATGCCGGACTTTTTGATGCTGCCGACTGCATGAAGCATCTTGTGGAGTGCGGAGGCATACAGAAAATAATTATCCCAAATATGTCTTTAGACCGACACATGCAGATGTAGCTATGGTTTCAAGGTCTAATGACAGATTTGGGATAATATGATTATGATGTATGCTTTGTCCTCTTATTGCTTGCAGATGATGTTTGCTCCTTCTTTCAGAGCCTGCATGTTAAGTGGGATAAGGGCATGATGGCGTTCGGGAAGTGTCTTGTATAGGGCTTTCTCTATGCCTTTGTGGCTGACAATGGGACATACTTCAAGCAGTCCTCCAAGCACTATCATGTTGAAAATCTTGCTGTTTTTCATTTCTGCAGCCTTGTCCATGGCATCAATGCGGTATACGGTGATGTCTGAACGGGTGGGGGGATTGATTATTCCATATCCGTCGTAGATTAGAATGCCACCCTTTTTTACTTTGGGTTCAAACTTCTCGAGTGACGGCTGGTTCAGAACAATGGCTATGTCGTAGCTGCTCAAAATGGGCGATGATATCCTTTCGTCGCTTACTATGACCGTTACATTGGCAGTTCCGCCGCGTTGCTCCGGACCGTAAGCCGGCATCCACGTAACCTCTTTGTCTTCCATCAGTCCCGAGTAGGCCAGCATCTTGCCCATGGAAAGCACACCCTGACCTCCGAATCCTGATATTATTATTTCTTTTTCCATTTTAGTCCAAATTAAAAAATCGGTTGTTTTTACGCTGTCACGCCATCATTTCAAGGTATCCTTCAAGTCACCTTTGGGGTAGAACTTGAACATGTTTTCCTGCATCCATTCGTTGGCTTGTAATGGAGTAAGCTTCCATCCGCTGCTGCAGGTGGACACGATTTCCACCAGACAGCTTCCCTTTCCTGCCATTGATGCCTCGAATGCTTTTTTTATGGCGCGTTTCGCACTTCTTATGGCCGCTACGTTTTCCACACTCTGACGTGTTACATAGCATGTTCCCTCCAGTTGTGCGGCGATCTCGGTTATTTTCAGCGGATATCCGTGCAGTTCGGCAACGCGACCATATGGACATGTTGATGTCTTTTGTCCCATCAGTGTTGTGGGCGCCATTTGTCCGCCTGTCATGCCGTAGATGGCGTTGTTGATGAATATTACAACAATGTTCTCGCCACGATTGAGCGCGTGAATGGTTTCGCAGGTACCTATGCAGGCAAGGTCGCCATCACCTTGATAGGTGAACACGAGACGGTCGGGCCAGAGACGTTTGATGCCTGTCGCAACAGCCGGTGCACGGCCGTGGGCTGCTTCCTGCCAGTCGATGTCAAGGTATCTGTATGCGAAGACGGCGCAACCTACCGGACTTACGCCCACTGTTTTCTCTTCCATGCCCATCTCTTCGATGATCTCGCCTATCAGCTTGTGTACGACGCCGTGGCTGCATCCCGGGCAATAGTGCATCGGAACATCATTCATGAGTTCCGGTTTCTTGTAAACTATGTTTTCCGGTTTTATCAAATCACAATTCATAATGCAATTCTTGATTGTTGGCTGTCAGCCTTTCGGCGTGGCAGCATGTTGTTTATTGTTGTTTTCCCTTTCATCGTTCCCTTATCCGGAACGGTATTCCGGCATAGCGATGTGGGGTACCGTGTGCTTTATTTCATCATTTTGCGCAGAGCATCCACAATCTCATTGGGCTCGGGAACGATGCCTCCGAGGCGTCCGAACTGTTCCACGGGTTCTTCTCCGTTTACGGCGAGTCTTACATCCTGTACCATCTGACCGGCGTTTATCTCAACAACGAGAATGCCCTTTTTGCCTTTTCCCATTGCTGCAATCTCATTTGTCGGGAACGGCCATAGTGTAATTGGACGGAACAAGCCTATGCGGATACCTTCGCTGCGTGCCATGTCGATAGCCTTCTGGGCTATTCGTGCAGCACTGCCGAATGCCACGATCATATATTCTGCATCGTCACACTTCCACGTTTCGTATCTTACTTCGTTCTCCCTTATCTTGCGGTATTTTTCTTGCAGGTGTATATTGTGGCTTTCCATCACTTCCGGCTTGAGCTCAAGAGAAGTTATGATGTTCGGACGGCGGTCTTTGGTGCGTCCTATGGTTGCCCATGGGCATTCACGTCGTATCTCTTCTTCGGTCCTGCGCGGCTTGTATGGCGGCAAGATAACTTTTTCCATCATCTGTCCGATTACTCCGTCGCTAAGAATCATTGCCGGATTGCGGTATTTGAATGCCAGTGTGAATGCCAAGTCCACGAAATCAGCCATCTCCTGAACAGACGACGGAGCCAGAACAATCACGTTGTAGTCGCCGTTGCCGCCTCCTCGTGTTGCCTGGAAATAGTCGCTTTGTGAAGGCTGGATGGTTCCAAGCCCGGGACCGCCCCGCTGTACATTCACTACCACGCCGGGTATCTCGGCACCGGCCATATATGCCATGCCTTCCTGCATCAAGGCTATGCCCGGACTGGACGATGATGTCATGGCACGCTTGCCGGCTCCGGCTGCGCCGTACACCATATTGATGGATGCTACTTCGCTTTCTGCCTGTACAACGACCATGCCTGTTGTCTCCCATGGCTTGTCGAGTGCGAGTGTTTCTATAACTTCGCTTTGCGGTGTGATGGGGTAGCCGAAGTATCCGTCAACTCCACAACGTATGGCGGCACGGGCTATAGCCTCATTGCCTTTCATCAGTGTTACTTCTTGTTCTGCCATGACTCTATTCCTCCTTCCTTTGTCTGTAAACGGTGATACAGCCATCGGGACATACAATCCCGCATGATGCACATCCGATACATGATTCCTCGTTGATTACCTCTATATAGGGATAACCGCTTACGTTCACTTTTTTCGCCATTGCTATAACGTCTTTCGGACAGGCTGCAACGCACAGACCGCAACCTTTGCATCGTCCTGTATTGACGACAATAGCGCCTTTCACTTTTCCCATATCAAATTGAATTATGGATTATACATGTCCTTGTTGTAGTATCCCAGTATGTCTTCGAGCATTTTTCTTGCTTCTACAGCCGGACTGTCTGGGTCTTTCTCTATTGCCGCGATGTAGTTGTTTATGGCCTCGTGCCATTTTCCTTCGCGGCGAAACTTGTTTCCAAGTCTGTAGAAATCGTCTGAAGTGAGAGGCTTTCGGGGTAATGATGCGGTTACGTTGTCATGTATGTCGTAACCAACCGGTTCACTATTCTCTTTCGGGTTGTTTGCGTTTTCGGTTGTCATCTTGCCGTAATGAAGCTTCTTTTCTTCAGTATCTTTTTATCGTATTACTTATAGTACTCTTTCTTTCCGGCAGCAAGTGTGTTCTTCATCAGTGAACAGATGGTCATGGGACCGACGCCGCCGGGAACGGGTGTGATGTAAGAGCAATGCGGTGCGACCTCGTCGAACTTTACATCACCATTAAGTCTGAAGCCGCTCTTGCGCGATGCGTCAGGAACTCTCGTCGTGCCGACATCGACAATCACTGCACCTTCTTTTACCATATCGGCAGTTACGAAATCAGGTCTGCCTATGGCTGCAATGATTATATCGGCTGCGCGACATTCTTCTTTAAGTGTTTTCGAGCGGCTGTGGCACACGGTTACAGTGGCATCTCCGTACTGTTTCTGCATCATGAGTTGTGCCATAGGCTTGCCCACAATGTTGGAGCGACCGAGCACAACACACTTCTTGCCGCTTGTTTCTATGTTATATCGTTGCAGCAGGGTGATGATTCCGAGTGGTGTTGCGGAGATAAAGCATGGCAGACCGATAGCCATTCTGCCGACATTTATGGGATGAAAGCCGTCCACATCCTTGCGATAATCTATTGCTTCTATTATCTTCTGTTCGTCAATGTGCTTGGGGAGCGGCAGCTGAACGATAAATCCGTCTACATCGGCGTCGTTGTTGAGCTTGTTTACGCAGTCAAGCAGTTCCGCTTCTGTTATATTGTCTTCGTATCGGATGAGGGTAGATTTGAATCCACAGGCTTCACAAGCCAGTACCTTGTTTTTTACGTATGTTTCCGAACCTCCGTCGTGTCCTACGAGCACGGCTGCGAGATGCGGGCGCTTGCCGCCGGCTTCCACAATCTGCCTTACCTCTTCAGCTATTTCTTCCTTTATTTGTCTTGCCGTCTCTTTTCCGTCTATCAATACCATAACGTGTACTTTTTTATATGTTGTGTTGGTCTTATCGTTTGTTCTTCATTGTTTTGCTTACTGTGTCAATCATTTCCTGACCGCGCAGGTTGCGTGCTACGATGCTTCCGTCGGGAGCAAAGAGAATGATGTGAGGAATGCCTTTCACTCCGTATTTGTTTGTCACATCGTTATTCACATCAATTATCTGTTGCCAGGTTATTCCCAGCTCCTTCACGGCTTTGGTTATGTTTTCGGTCTTGTCCCATGTGGCAACTCCCACAACCACAAGTCCTTTGTCCTTGTATGTCTTGTGAAGTGATGCAATGTTTGGTATCTCTGCCTTGCACGGAGGACACCAGCTTGCCCACATGTCCACCAGTACGTACTTGCCTTTGCCGATGAAGTCTGAGAGACGGGCTTTCTTTCCGTTGAGACTCTCGCCGACAATGTCTACAAACTGCTTGCTTATTACTGTAGCCGAGGGCTTTTGTGGTGCTTTCGACTGTGCCTTTGCCGTTGTGAGGCACATGAGGCATAGGATAATAAGTAGGTGTTTCATTTTTTCTTTTTTTGATTTAACGTTATCTCTTCATGTTTCTCATTGCGTTTGCCATTTGCATCATCTTGCTGCTTGGCGTGCTTGTCACCATCTTCATCATCTTACGTGTCTGGTCAAACTGTTTCATTAGTCTGTTCACGTCTTGTATGTTTGTGCCGGAGCCTTTTGCTATGCGCATACGACGGCTTTGGTTGATGATTTCGGGATTGGTGCGCTCTTTTGGGGTCATGCTGTTGATGATGGCTTCGATGCCCTTGAATGCGTTGTCGTCGATATCAATGTCTTTTATGGCTTTGCCCACACCGGGAATCATTGCAGCGAGGTCTTTGATGTTGCCCATCTTCTTTATCTGCTGAATCTGATTCATGAAGTCATTGAAGTCAAACTGGTTTTTCCTGATTTTCTTTTCAAGTTCCTTTGCCTGTTTTTCGTCGAACTGTTCCTGGGCTCGCTCCACAAGACTGACAATGTCGCCCATGCCGAGTATTCGGTCTGCCATACGTTCGGGATGGAATACGTCGAGAGCCTCCATCTTTTCACCGGTACCGACAAATTTGATGGGCTTTGTGACTACAGTGCGGATGGATAATGCGGCACCGCCGCGGGTATCACCGTCAAGCTTGGTGAGAACAACGCCATCGAAATCGAGACGGTCGTTAAACTCTTTTGCCGTGTTTACAGCGTCCTGACCGGTCATCGAATCGACAACAAACAGAGTCTCGTCGGGGGTTACAGCCTTTTTCAGAGCCTCTATCTCGTTCATCATCTCCTCATCTACAGCTAGACGTCCGGCTGTATCGATGATTACCACGTCGTAGCCCTTGGCTTTGGCTTCGTGGATAGCGTTGTTGGCTATATCTATGACGTTTTTGTTTTCAGGTTCAGAGTATACGGGTACATCCACGGTCTGTCCAACAACTTTCAGCTGTTCTATGGCGGCAGGGCGGTATACGTCGCAGGCTACAAGCAATGGCTTTTTGCGGCGTTTTGATTTAAGAAGATTGGCGAGCTTGCCGCTGAATGTTGTCTTACCGGAACCTTGCAGACCGGACATGAGTATTATTGCAGGCTTTCCTTCCAGCTTTATGTCTGTTGCCTTGCCTCCCATGAGCTCCGTCAGTTCGTCGTGTACTATCTTCACCATGAGTTGCCCGGGTTTTACGGCGGTAAGCACGTTCATACCCATAGCCTTCTTCTTTACGCTGTCGGTAAAGTTCTTTGCCACTTTATAGTTTACGTCGGCATCGAGAAGTGCCCTACGCACATCTTTAAGCGTTTCTGCAACATTTATCTCGGTAATTTTACCTTCGCCTTTAAGTATTTTGAACGAACGTTCAAGTCTGTCGCTTAAATTCTCAAACATCTTTTGGTTTTATGATTATGAGGCGGGTCATGTCAGTGCCCACCGGTAGTTAAACAATTGTAGGTCTGTCATTGTTTTTTAACGAAGTCAATCAAAACAGCACCCACTTTAAATATCCTCGTTTCGTGCAAAGTTAAGCGATATAATCAGAAATGCCGAATAAACAAACAGTGTTTTAAACTATTTTAAAACGATAATCACGCAAATTGCGCACAACAGTTTTTTGTGTGCAATAAAATGCGCACGTTGCCCTTGATTGCTGCATTTTCTGTTGATGGTCTAGGGCTATCGATTGTAATGCAAGCATATAAGGATGTGTTGGGGTGGGGCGGTAATCACATGATTGTTTGTTTCTCATTTCTATCATGTTTTATGGGTGAGTCGGTGTCAAACATGCAGTGCAAAGATGCTGTTTTTTATCATTATCCAACCATAAATGGGGCTTTTTATGACTCATTTGGACAAAAAAGCCTCATGGAGCCTCTCTATTTCTGTTATTTAGCGCAAATGTATCATGTCTTTACTGAATTGTAACAGATGATTCAACTTTTCTTCCGTACCTTTGTAGGGTACAAACAAACCAAGCAACAATTCATACTATGAATATCACAAAACTTCTCGGCCTACTGCTGATTCTCTCAATCCGTCTGCACACTTGGGTCAGCAACTACTCTTCCATGCACATCGACTCTGACAACGGACTGACCCAAAGCAACGTGAAGAGCATCACACGGCTCCCTTGACAAAATACCCCACAAAGAGCAAACCCGAAAGCGTCACGCACAGGATATGTGCAACGCTTTCGGGTTTTATACGAATGGTCTTTGTTCCGTATTTCCCGCTTTATTTCGTAGCGAGTTTGAGTTTGGTGCTCTTCAAGCCAGGAGCAGAAACCGTGACCGTCACCGGCGAAGGAGAGGAACCAGCACGGAGGATGGCAAGACATGAGCCATTGAACAGTTTCTGATGATCCGTGACGCTGAGTTCGTCAGAGTTGATATTGCCATTGCTCATGGCAGCGAGCGTAGCACCGCCTTCCACCTGGACAGTGACCTCGCCCACGGCAGTGCTCACGCGACGGCCTTTGCTGTCGACGGCAATCACGCGAATATGCTGCAAATCCATACCATCAGCCTTCCATCCGTCATGGTCGGCCACGGCTTTCAGAGCCACAGCCTTGCCAGTGGTCACGATCTTGTGGCGGGCCACAATCTTGCCGTCGGTGCGTGCGATGGCCTCGCAATAGCCATCCTGATAGACCACGTCGTCCCAACGTATCTGGTTGCGCATCTTGGCACTGGCCTTGTCATTCTTCTTCGTGCCATAGCTCTTGCCGTTGACCAGCAGTTCCACCTCATCGGCATTGGTATAGGTAGTTAGTGAGAGTTTGGTGCCGGGAGTGCGGTTCCAATGGTCGCTCTGTACGTCGTTGCCGGTCTGCACGCCGTTCCACATGATGCTGCCTTTCGACTCGGTCACGGCAATGTGCACCAGGGGTTCCTCGGGTTTGAAGAACGAGCGCATATAGTAAGCTTTGGGCTTGGCCTCGAGTGAAAGGTCGAACACGCCCTGAGCCCATCCTTTGGCCGGCCATCCCTGGCTCTCGCCCAGATAGTCGATGGCTCCCCAATAGGCCAGTCCGATGACCTTGTCGAGATCCATGGCAAAATAGTTCTCACCCATGGCAGCCACCGAGGCTTCACTCTGATAGAAGTTCATCCAGGGAAAGCGCTTGCCGTCGCCAGGGAAATACATATAGCGGTAGTTGTAGGACTGGATGTCGGTCACCTTGGCCAGGTCGCAGGGCAGCGAGTCGGTCTCCCAGTTGCGGTAGCGGGGGTGCATGGCCACCGTGACCTTGCGTGTGGTGTCATAGCGCTGGATGAGCGTCTTCATCAGTTTGTATTGGGTCACACCCCAGTCGTTGAAGGGGGTGTCATTATACGACTGGAGCTCATTGCCCATCGACCAGAGCACGACAGAGGGATGGCAGCGGTCGCGCTTGATGAACTCGGCCACATGGTCCATCCAGAGATTTTCAAAATGGTTGCGTCCGCCACCTACATACTGGTCATTCCATTTGTCGTAGAGCTCATCTACGACGAGTATACCGTTTTCGTCGCAGAGGTCGAGGAATGACTCGCTGTATGGATTATGGGAGGTACGGATATGATTCATGCCGAAGTCTTTCATCAGTTTGATACGTTTCTCCATGGCACGCGGATAGGCGGCAGCACCGAGCGCACCGAGGGTGTGATGGTTGGCATATCCCTTGAGCAGTACCTTCTTGCCATTGAGCAGCAATCCCTTGCCGGGAACAAAATCAACCTGTCGTATACCGAAACGCTTGGTCATCTCATCGCTCACGGTTCCGTTCTCGCGCAGCAGTCTGACCGTAGCGGTATAGAGGTTGGGATGGTCGCAGTCCCAGAGTCGTGCATCGGCAATATCCACGGCGGGCAGAGTGAACTCCTGTCCAAACTTGTAGTTGCGGATGCGTTTCAGCTCGTGTTTACGGTCGCTGACCACGGAGCCGTCAGGAGCCGTGATGATAACCTGCAGGGAAATGGTGTTCTGTTTGGTCTTGCACTGCACATCAACCGTCATGTCTACATATCTGTTTTCGCGCGTAGTGATATGGAGTGGATGGCGGTTGAAATAGAGTTGGGCATCGGTATACACGATGTTGACATCGCGGAAGAGTCCACCGCCGGTATACCATCGCGAGAATCTCGGATTGGCGGTGTTGGAATAAACGGCAATGGTGTTCTCCTCGCCATAGCGCAGGTGTTGGGTGATATCGATTTCGAAGCCTACATATCCATAGTCGGTGCCGCCTATTTTCTGGCCGTTGAGATAGACATCGCCCAGGTACATGATACCCTGGAAATCAATGAGGATGCGTTTGCCTTTATCCTCCTTGGAAGGGGTAAAGGATTTGACATACCATCCCGAACCCATCTCCTTGAATCCTCTGGAAGAGAGGCGGCTCTTGATATTGGCTCCGGCATCGCTGTTGTTGGCTTTCTCGTCGGCTGCAGGGGCCACCCAGGGCTGTTCTATCTGGAAATCATGAGGCAGATTGACTTCCCGCCAGCCATCGGCCTTTGCCTGTCCGGGCGTGACAGAAGGAGAGGCTTCTCCCTGATGGAAAAGCCATCCGCGATTGATATTGGTCACTTTTCTGTCCGACTGTGCACAGACAGGAGACTGTAACAGCAAAGCAGTAAGCGCAAACGTAAATAAGGTCTTTTTCTTCATTGTTCGGTTAGATTAAATTTAAACTGTACAAAGATACAGAATTATTCTTGGAAAGACCTTGTATATTTGACAAAATGACTGAATATTTTTATGTGTAAAAGCATAAAGAAATTGTCTTTCTTATTATCCCAATTATCGGTCATCAGACCGACATAAGCAAATGACACTATGCTCTCATGACTTTCTTATTAAAAATACAGGCGCAACATTCCACGAAAAGCAGTGCGGTATAATACGTATAACATTTATTTACTTTTATGAAAAATCTTGACTTTAACGTGTG
>CAMTJK010000090.1 GCA_947072805.1 uncultured Prevotella sp. | reverse complement strand
TTGCCAAAAAACTGGGATCGTTTTTCGACCCGTCGGGAGCATAAATCGACCCACTCGCATTAACAAATATTTACACCTAGAATGCGGAATTTAAAAATGTTAAATTCGACCAAATATCTTTACAAATTAACTTTCATTAAGTGCAGTTACGAGCTCAAGCCGCAGGACTTTTCATCCTACCAAATTGTTCTTGAAATAACCCAAACAGGTCATTAGACCGTGAGAATGTATTTTCTGCGAATAGAATAAGTTATCAGCCACCTGCAACAGTTCATCAGATGCGCTGTTCTGTGTTGTTCAGCTTCAGCATTCTCTGCGGCACACAGTCTATAATGGAAGCAATGAGTATGTCGAGTACCGAACGGCGTATGAAATTTCTTGCCGTAAGCATAACCACCTCACGCACCGGTATGGGCAATCCGAAAGGACGTACAAGCTCCTTCTGCCGTTCGTTGAGCTGTTCGAGTGCCAGTTCGGGGATGAAGGTGACGCCCTGACCGCCCTCCACAATGCGCATGAAAGTCTCTATGCTGCCCAGGCGGTATGTGGTCTTGCTGCGTGCCGCCGACTTCAGCTTGCAGAACTTGACAAGCTGGTCGCGGAAGCAATGCCCCTCGTCGAGCAGCCACAGAAACTCCTTTGAGAGGTCAGCCACAGTAATGCTCTTCCGCATGAAGAGAGGGTCTTCACGCGACACGTAAGCCACGAACTGTTCGTAGTAAAGCACCCTGTGCTGCAATTCGGAAAGCTCCTTCACGGTAACAGCCACTGCCGCATCGACATCGCCGTTCTCGAGAGCCTTAGGCAACAGTGATGTTTTCATCTCCACGACACGGAGGTCCAGTCCGGGGTATTTCCTGGAAAGTGCAGGCATGAAGCGCGGCAAGAGATACGGTGCTATGGTGGGAAGGATGGCAAGACGGAACGTTCCGCCAAGCTCGTTCTGCTCCTCGGCGATAATCTCCTTTATGCGCTGCTCTACACCGAGCATCTCCTTAGCCTGCGCAACGACAAGACGCCCTATAGGTGTGAGCTGTACCTGCTGCGAAGATCGTTCGAAGAGTGTAACCCCCAACTCATCTTCCAACTTGCGAATCATGGCACTGAGAGTGGGCTGTGTCACTCCGCATTCACGGGCGGCATTGGCAAAATGATGGGTACGAGCCACCGCCACAATATATTCCATCTGCTGTAACGTCATAATTACCTATTTATATATAATACTACAAGTGAAAAGAAACCAGCGTTCCGCATCCGGCTTCTGCCCGAAGAGCTGGCCGTGCGAGGAATTAGCCTTTTGCAAAGATATATAAAAACTCCACTTCAAGGCACGAAAATAGATAAAATCTATTGATAAAGCAACGAATTCTATATAAAAATTATTGGCGGTTTGACTTTTAAAAACTATATTTGCAAACGAAAAGGCTTAAAAGAGTAAGCAAAAACAAATAACAAACTAAAATAACAAGGCTTTATGAAATCATTAAAAGGAACAAAAACAGAAAAGAACCTGCAGGAAGCATTTGCAGGCGAGTCACAGGCACGCAACAAGTACTCTTACTTCGCATCACGCGCAAAGAAAGATGGTTACGAGCAGATAGCAGCACTCTTTGAGGAAACAGCCAACAACGAAAAGGAACACGCCAAGATGTGGTTCAAATATCTTGAAGGCGGCAGCATACAAGACACCATGACCAACCTGAAAGCAGCAGCCGAAGGCGAGAACTACGAGTGGACCGACATGTACGACCGTATGGCTCGCGAGGCAGAAGAGGAAGGCTTCACAGAAATAGCAGCCAAAATGCGTGGCGTGGCAGCCATAGAGAAAGCTCACGAGGAGCGTTATCTCAAACTCCTGAAGAACATTGAAGACGGAATAGTATTCTCACGCGAAGGTGATACCATCTGGCAGTGCCGCAACTGCGGTCACATCGTGATAGGCAAGCAGGCTCCCGAACTGTGCCCGGTATGCAACCACGCACAGAGCTACTTCGAGGTGAAAGCACAGAACTACTAAGCCATACACACGAACAGCGCGAAGAGTATGGACATCACCGTATTATTCAAGCTTACCTACGGTCTATATGTCGTAGGAGCAATGGATGGTGAAAGACCTGTGGGATGCGTAATAAACACCTGCTTCCAGGTGACGAGCCAGAATCCCATACTCGCCATCTCGCTAAACAAGAACAACTATACGCTGGACGCCATAAAACGCAGCAAGGTATTCTCGCTGTCAATAATAGCAGAGGAGACAGATACAAGCGTGATAGGCACGTTCGGATTCTGCAGCAGCCGCGACAACGACAAATATGCCGCTTACGGCTACGAGACATCGGGCGGAGCACCATTGGTGAAAGGCACTTTTGCCGGAAGACTCATCCTTGAAGCCATCAACTTCGTGGACAACGAGACACACGTGGTGGTGATGGCAAGGCTGAAAGACACCATCAAGGGCGAAGGAACACCCATGACCTACGAGTATTACCACAGAGTGGTAAAGGGAAAGGCTCCGAAAAACGCTCCCACCTACGTAGAAGAGAAAACAGAAACCGAACAGGCTGCCGACAAGGCAACGGCACAGAGCAACGGAAAACGCAAATATCGCTGCAGCATCTGCGGATATGAGGTGGAAGCAGAAGGCGAACTGCCCGACGACTTCAAGTGTCCGATGTGCCGCATGGCCAAGGAGAAGTTCGTTCCGGTAGAATAAGAAAAAAGGAAGAACCTTAGAACCTATAATCAATAAACTAACAAAACAAAAAAAGGAGGCATAATTATGAGAAGTATCACATCTTTTGACCTGCAGTATGCACACCGTTTCTACGGATTCCAGGGTGAAGCACAGTATCTTCACGGTCACACAGGCGTTCTTACCATTGAAGTGGAAGACAGTATCAACGAGGGAGTAAACATGGTATACCCCTGCAACGAAATACAGAAAGTGGCATGGGACGTGCTGAAGAACTTCGACCACGCACTGATACTGCGCGAAGACGACCCGCTGCTGCCCGCCATTCTCGATGTTTACGAGAAACAGGGAATAAAGAACGGACATCCGCGCAACACCATGAAAGGCGAGGCTTTCAAGACAACACTTGCAACAGCTTATCCCGACTCGCGTCTCGTAGTAACCAAAGAGACCATGACAGTGGAAGGCATGATAAAGATTGTCTACGAACTGCTGAAGGACAAGCTTAACATTGCCAAACTCACCTTCACAAGCGGCGTGAATGCAGCTACTGCCGACTTCACCACGACGAAGAGCATAGACCGCTGTCCGCTGTGCGGCATTGCACTCAACGAAGAGGGCGTATGTCCGAAGTGCGGCTACAGAAAATAAACTCAATTCTACATTTCATTATAACGGGCAGGTGGTTTCAGGGACACCTACCCGTTTTTTTTACCCGAACAGATATTTTGCGCTATTTAGAGTATGCCTTTTTATCAAATAGCACCCATTTCAGCAAATATTCTCCCGATAAAATAGAAATCTTTACTTATCTTTGCACAATCTTTATCTGAAAAAGAACTAACATCAAGTACTACAACAAAATGAAAAAACGCAAGATTCTAATCTCACTGCTGGCGGCATGGACCCTGTCGGCAACAAGCCAGACACTACCCTACCTAAACAGCAACCTTACGGCAGACGAACGCGCCGAAGACCTTCTGAAACGACTTACCCTCGAAGAAAAGGTGAAACTGATGATGAACGGCTCGCCGGCTATAGAACGTCTCGGCATTCCACAGTTCGAATGGTGGAACGAAGCCCTGCACGGCGTAGGACGCAACGGTGTGGCAACAGTATTCCCTATAACTACCTGCATGGCGGCATCATGGGATGAGGAACTGCTCGAAAAGGTGTTCACAGCAGTGAGCGACGAAGCACGCGTAAAGGCACAGGAAGCCAAGCAGAGAGGAGAAATAAAGAAATATCAGGGACTGTCGTTCTGGACCCCCAACATAAACATATTCCGTGACCCGAGATGGGGACGCGGACAGGAAACCTACGGAGAAGACCCATACCTGACAGAAAAGATGGGCATAGCCGTGGTGCGCGGTCTGCAAGGTCCGGACAATGCAAAGCACAGAAAACTGCTGGCATGCGCAAAACACTTTGCCGTGCATAGCGGACCGGAATGGAACCGACACAAATTCAACGTGGAAAACCTGCCGGCACGCGACCTGTGGGAAACATATCTGCCGGCATTCAAAGCTCTCGTACAGAAAGCTAATGTGGAGGAAGTGATGTGTGCTTATCAACGCATAGACGGCGACCCATGCTGCGGACATAACCGCTACGAACAGCAGATACTTCGCGACGAATGGGGATTTAAAGGTCTCATAGTAAGTGACTGTGGTGCCATAGGAGACTTCTGGCAGAAGGGCAAGCACGAAGTATCGAAAGATGCGGCATCGGCATCGGCAAAGGCCGTATTGAGCGGCACTGACGTGGAATGCGGCTCTAACTACAAGAAGCTGCCGGATGCCGTGAAAGCAGGCGAAGTGAGCGAAGCTGACATAGACATCTGCGTAAGACGACTGCTCAAAGCACGCTTCCTGCTCGGCGACTTCGACCGTGACGAGGATGTGGAGTGGACAAAGATTCCGGCAGACAAGGTGGCATGCAAAGAGCATAAGAAACTGGCTCTCGAGATGGCACAGAAAGGTATCGTTCTGCTGCAGAACCGCGACAACATCCTGCCGCTGTCACTCAACGACAAAGGCAACGGAAAAATAACGGCAAGCGCAGCAAACGTGGTGGTGATGGGACCGAACGCCATCGACTCGACAATGATGTGGGGCAACTACTGCGGCTATCCCACGGCAACCGAAACAATACTCGGAAGCATACGCAAACGTCTCGGAAACGTAAAATATATAGTCGGATGCAGCCTGACACGCAACGAGGTGAACGACAGCCGCTACTCTTCATTGAAAAGTCCCGACGGCAAACAGGGCATGAAAGCCAGCTACTGGAACAACATGACAATGGAGGGAGAACCGGCTGCCACAGCATATATAACAGAACCCATAAACCAAAGCAACGGCGGTGCAACGGTATTTGCACCGGGCGTAAACCTGGAATACTTCACTGCACGATATGAAGGCGTATACAAGCCGGAAAAGAACGAAACACTAACACTATCGGTTGCCTGCGACGACATGGCACGACTGATAATAAACGGGGACACTCTGCTGAGCAGATGGAAGACAAAGCACTACATCAACTACCAACAGGTGAAAAAGGAATTTAAAGCGGGCGAAACCTACTACATACAGATAGACTACGGACAGGAAGACAACCTTGCCACCATGCAGTTTGACATGACACGCAAAGCCACACCCACCCCGTCACAGATATTGGCAGAGATAGGCAATGCCGAAACGGTAATTTTCGCCGGAGGAATATCGCCGCGCCTCGAAGGAGAGGAAATGAAAGTAAACGAACCGGGCTTTACCGGAGGTGACCGCACCGACATTGAGCTGCCAAAAGTGCAACGCGACATTCTGAAAATGCTGCACGATGCCGGTAAGAAAGTGATTTTCATAAACTGCTCCGGCGGTGCCATGGGACTTGTTCCGGAGAAGACGAGCTGCGATGCCATCGTTCAGGCATGGTACGGAGGCGAACAGGGTGGCGAAGCGCTGGCCGAAATAATCTTCGGCGAATGTAACCCGAGCGGCAAACTGCCCCTTACATTCTACAAAAACGTGGAACAGCTGCCCGACTTCGAAGACTACCGCATGGCAGGACGCACCTACCGATACATGAAGGAAGAGCCTGCTTTTGTATTCGGATATGGATTGAGCTATACCGACTTCACTATCGGCACACCGAAATACAACGCAAAGAAAGGCGTTGTGACCGTAGAGGTGGAGAACAAAGGCGGACGTGACGGCGATGAGGTTGTACAGATATACATCCGCAACATAGCCGACAAGGAAGGTCCGACAAAGACACTAAGAGCATACAAGCGGGTATCGCTGAAAGCAGGAGAAAGACGAGCTGTAAACATAGAACTGCCGCGCGAAAGCTTCGAATGTTGGGATGCTGCAACAAACACAATGAGGGTTATGGCAGGAAAATATGAGATTATGGCAGGTAACTCAAGTGCCGACAAAGACCTGAAAAAGATAACCGTAAAACTGTAAAACAGTACAAAGGAAAGAGGAGGATGTGTCAAAAAAAAACAGACACATCCTCCTCTTTTTGGTTGGCTGTAGAATGTATCACAAAGTGGGCTCTACCGGTTTGATAGTGCCATCTGCATTAAACTCCATACGGTCGATGCAAACCTCGCGATTGTATCCGGCATCCCAGCCGAGTTTTATACCTTCCGGACGTGCGAAACGGTGATAGACGATGTACCACTCGTCAGTACCAGGCTTGCAGATAACAGAATGATGACCGGTACCGTAGATTCCGAGCGACGGTTTCTGCTGCAATACGATAGTACGTTCCTGTACGGCAGGCTTGCCATTGCGTACAAATTGCGTGGGAGAATCGCTGATAAGATAACGCACGCGGTAGTTGGCGCTTCTGGTATCATTCTCCGACCACATGAAATAATAAAGTCCGTTACGTTCAAAGACGTAGGTACCCTCACAATAATTATATTTCGCCTTGTCACGACGATCGATGAGCACCTTCGTAGAGACGATGGAAGTCATATCCTCACCCAGTTCCGATACGGCAAGGAAACCATTACCCCAATACAGATAATACTTTCCGCTGCGTGAATCAAAGAAAACATCGGGATCGATAACCTGACCGCCCTTTATGCCCTCGGGCTTTCCAGAAATGAGCGGACGTCCGAGCACATCACGGAATGGACCTGTAGGATGATCAGCCACAGCCACACCTATCTTCTTGTTGCCCGTAAAATAGTAATAATACTTGTATTTATTATTATCAATCTTCTTCTCAATGATACATGGCGCCCACAGATAATTGTCAGCCCACTTGCAGTCGGTAGCCAAATCGAACATAACGCCCTCATAAACCCATGACTTCATGTCATAAGAAGAATAAATACGTGCGTCATGATTCTTCCATAAAATTTCGCCGTCGGTGGTGGGATACAGATAATACTTGCCCGTCTTCTCACTATACATTATCTCCGGGTCGGCATATAGGCCCTTAATAACCGGATTGTTCACGTTAGGAGCAATATGGGCAGCCTCGCGTTCGTCAGACCAAGCCTGCAAGCGGTCGTATTCCTCCTTTGTAAGACGCATGAAAGAACCGTGTTGCGGACCGTTTACGCCCTCTATGTCCTGTGGATTCTTGAAATTGCGCATATACTTGTCTGCCTGGCATATGCGGTAGCGTCGTGGTCTGGAAGAATATTCGATGTAACCGATGCGCCACGTGGAGTCGCCTATAAGACGAAACGCCGAAACTCCCTCGCATTTCTTCTTGCCTTCGAAATTGATATAGTCGTTCTCCACCGGTTTGCTCCACGGACCGGTGAGCGACTTGGCATGAGCAGTAAACAAGCCCGGAGTGCCTCCCTCCTTCTTAATCATCATGTGGTAAAGACCATCGACCTCAAGATAATTGATATCGGCGTCGATTGTGGCATATCCCCAGTCGAAGAGCAGACGCGGCTTTGTCAGCTTGGTGAAAGTTTCGTCGGCATAAGAATAGTACATACGGTCGTATGCCTCTTCAGCCCTGTTCCACAGCGAATAATAAATGAAGTAACCACCTCGCTTGCCGTCTTTCCACACATAGTCCTTGTCCCAGAAAATCTGCGGAGCCCACACGCGATTGACAGTAGACCAGTCTTTATATACATCGGGAGATTCTGGATCGCAGAAGATAGACGGACCTTTACGGAAATCGAACGTAACGGAACGCCAGTTTATCAGGTCGTCGCTTACGAGCAAGTCCATTCCGTAGTTATCCCAGATTTTGCTCTTTCTCACGCACATATCTGTTGTTACCATAAGATAACCCGTTCCGTCATGCTTGCGACATACGTATGCGTCACGTGTCCCACCCTCAATGCGTGCATGCTCGGAAGGCGAGAATATGGAATCACCATTTATCAAATCGTGGAAATGCAGTCCGTCACGGCTCAAAGCATACGCCGTCCACTCACCTCTGTCACTCATGTGACAAAACAAATAACCGTAATCGCCCATCTCAAAATTCTGTGAGGCGGCAGGAAAAGCAGAGAAAGCTACGGCAACAGCCATTCCCCACTTCTGTAGTCTCTTTTTCATCATAGTAGATTGTTATGTAGTTCTACGCTATTTTATTCTTCAAAGTTAAATATTATAAATTAAAAGGCTCGCTTAATCCGTGTTTATTATTTGTTATTAAAGTTTTTAATGATAGTATAACAAAATATTTCCATTTAGCGCGGCACAACCGGTATATCGTCGAAATGCAGCTTTTCAGTCTTCTTTCTCTCCTATCTCATCGTTACGCCGGCGTAACGGTATTTTAATACTTGCGAAACGGTGTTGTAATGGCAGAGGGATATTTTTGCATGAAGAAAATAATGTAAAAGCATCACACCATATCAATATGGGAAACAAAGGGAAAAGACAAAAATATTACATAGAACGCGACTTGAGTTGGATGTATTTCAACCGTCGCATACTGCAGGAAGCGGCAAAAGACGGTGTGCCGGTTATGGAGAAAATGTCGTTTCTGGGCATCTATTCTAATAATCTTGATGAATTCTTCAGGGTGCGAATAGCCTCACTCAACCGTATTGCCGCATCAAAAGAAAAGGCTCTTAAAGACAATCGCGAGACGGCAAAAACCACCATAAAGGAAATAAACAAGCTTAACGCTACTTACAACCGTGAATTCGAACAGACAGTGGCTGACGTTACTGCCGAACTTGCCGCCCACGGCATACGCCTGCTTCGCGATACGGAACTTAACGAGGAGCAACAGAGGTTTGTCAGAAATCTGTACTCCGACAAGCTGAACGGATTGACCAATCCTGTGTGGCTCTCGGAGATTAAGGAACTTGGCGGAAGCGGCGACGACGGAATATGGCTCGGCGTAAAGCGCACGATGTGGAACGAGCAGAAGAAGCCTCGTGCCGACTACGCGCTCATCAAGGTGCCGGCAAACGTTACCGGACGCTTTGTTGTCATCCCGCCGAGCGACGGTTTTTCGAACATCATGTATATCGACGACGTAATACGCTTCTGCCTGCCTCTCATCTTCATAGGTAGCGGCAAGTGTACATTCGAGGCTTATTCGTTCAAGTTCACTAAAGATGCAGAGATGGAGATAGACAACGATCTGGATTTCGGTGTTCTGCAGAAGGTGGCAAGCGGCGTGAAAAGCCGTAAGCGCGGCGAGCCTATACGTGTGATATACGACGAGACCATGCCGCGCGACCTACTGAAGAAGATTATGGCACGTATCGGTATAGACAAGCTTGATACCATAGTGAGCGGCGGACGCTACCAGAATCACAAAGATCTCATGGCTTTTCCCGACTGTGGAAAGACCGACCTTAAATATCCGCGCCTTACTCCCATCGAGAAATGCGAACTGGAGGGTGAAGAAGGTATCATGGATGCTGTCCACCGCCGCGACCGTTTCATCCACGTGCCCTATCATTCGTTCAACAGTTTCATCCGTCTGTTGCGCGAGGCGGCTCTTAGTCCCGACGTAAAGGAGATACGCGCAACACTCTATCGCCTTGCACGCGACTCCAAGGTGGTGAAGACGCTAATCTGTGCCGCCCGCAACGGTAAGAAGGTGACCGTGGTCATCGAGCTACTTGCCCGTTTTGACGAGGAGAGCAACATAAAATGGAGCAAGAAGATGCAGGAGGAGGGCATAGAAGTAATATTCGGCGTAGAGGGACTGAAAGTTCACTCCAAGCTGGTTTACATCAAATCGCGTAGCGGTGACATTGCCTGCATAGGCACGGGCAACTTCCACGAGGGTAACGCAAAGGTGTATACCGACTATCTGCTCATGACTTCGCGGCCGTCCATAGTGCGTGAGGTGGCACGTGTGTTCGACTTCATCAGCAAGCCCTTCCGCCAGGTGCGCTTCCGCGAGCTGTTGGTTTCGCCTAACGAGATGAAGCCCAAACTGTTGCGCATGATTGACGCGGAAGCCAAAGAGGCGCGCGACGGACGTGAGGCGTGGATAAAGATAAAGATAAACCACATTACCGACACCGATATTATAAACCATCTATACGAAGCCTCGAAGGCGGGTGTACGCATTGACATCGTTCTGCGCGGAAACTGCTCGCTCGTTCCCGGAGTGGAGGGACTTAGCGATAACATAAGGGCTGTGGGAATAATAGACCGTTACCTCGAACACTCACGTATACTTATATTCTGTAACGCCGGACGTCCCAAGTACTATCTGGGATCGGCTGACTGGATGCCGCGCAACCTCGTAAACCGCATAGAGGTGCTCACCCCTGTATACGATGCCGCCGTACAGCGCGACCTTCTGCGCACAGTGGAATACGGACTGCGTGACACCACCAACGGACGCATCATAGACGGTCACGGCACCAACGCCTTTCCCGATGGCGAAGCATTCCGCTCACAGCAAGAGCTTTACGAATCGTATCTTGCAGAGGACAAAAGCGAAAGATGTATGCGCACAAAGGCGGACATAACGGAAGAAAACGCTGAGAACACGAGAATATAAATACAAAAAGACAATGGAAAACGACAATTTTGCAGCCATCGACATTGGTTCCAACGGTGCCCGGTTGCTGATAAAGAACGTTAATGAAGATACCGCCGGCAACTACGAGTTCAGTAAGGTGCTATTTCTGCGTATGCCGCTGCGACTGGGCAAGGATGTTTTCACGCTCGGAGAAATATCTCCGGTAAAGGAGCGCATGCTCATGTGCATGATAAAGGGCTACAAGCAGATGATGAAGTTCTACGATGTGGTGCGCTACCGTGCATGTGCCACGTCAGCCATGCGCGATGCGCGCAACGGTGAGAAAATACTGAAAACCATACGCAAGGAGACTGGCATAAACATAGAGATAATAGATGGTCACGAGGAGGCAAGCCTGCTCTACAACAACTGTATAGAGAGGGCATGTGCCGAGCGTAGCAATTATGCCTACGTGGATGTGGGCGGCGGAAGCACCGAGGTGTCGATGATAAGCAACGGCACGCTCGTGGGTAGCTACTCGTACAATGTGGGAACTCTGCGCATGCTTAGCGGAGCCGTGGAGGATTCTACCATGGAACGGCTGCGCAGTGACCTTGAAGAGTATGCCCGAAACTACGAGAACATAGATATAATAGGTTCGGGCGGCAACATAAACAAGCTGAGTCGTTTGTGGCATGAGGGAAAATCGAAGAGTGAGCGCGGACAACTGCCCGTAGATGGTCTGCGCGACGTCTATAAGAGGCTCAAACCCATGTCATACCGCGAACGCATAGAGCGGTTCGGGCTGAAGCCGGATCGTGCCGACGTTATTGTGCCGGCAGCTGAAATTTTTCTGACTGCAGCCGATGCCTTGAAATGCAAGAACATCCAGGTGCCAAACATATCGCTCGCCGACTGCATTATCGACGGGCTGTACAAGGACTCCCGACGGAAATAACCGCCAATACGGAAGTCAGCACATTACACTTACCTCAAAACCAAAAATAATTACCGTCACAGTACAACGAGCAAAGTGTGAAATACTATCATTATAGTTTCATTAACATTTTAGAAAAATGTTT
>CAMTJK010000089.1 GCA_947072805.1 uncultured Prevotella sp. | reverse complement strand
TATATCGCAATGAGCTCACGTACGTAACGGCAAACCGATGAAATGGTATTGTATCTCAAAACGCGTAACTCGCTGACTATCAGAGCTCCCTATTTGAGGGTAAAAATGCTCATTTTCGCGTCGTAGGTTACAAATCGAGGTTTGGTTGCCGATTAACACACGTTAAAGTAAACATTTTTCATAAAAGTAAATAAATGTTATACGCATTTTTTGCCGCATAATTTGTCTTGTGCTACAGGAAACTCTTTGGTTAAATTATATATTCATTTGTCACAAACTACAAGGCTATAAATCCATAAAAACAATGTCATCGGGTTTGCAGACAATTATATCTTGTTGAACATTATTTATGTTTTAAGCCATCTCAATATTATATTTTTTGAGAACATTATGTTTATTTTTAGAAAATACATACAAAAAAGAAACTGTAAACATCAAGTTTTTTGTATATTTGCAAACAAAATCAATTTAAAGCATTTCAATAGGTTATGGCTAAGTACAATATTACGGAAAGAAAAGAAAAAGAGGCTGTTTATAGAAGTCTTGTAAATCCCAAATTAATGGACGAAATGAAGGAAAAAATTCTGAATGTTATTGTCATACAAAAAAAATACAAAGACAAGACCTATTCAGCAAAACGCCTGGCCGAAGATTTAGGAACCAATACACGATACATCTCTGCTGTTATTAATGTCCGTTTTCGTATGAATTACACGTCATTTGTCAATAAATATCGAATAGAAGAAGCAATGGTTATATTAGCAGACAAACGATATCAGAACTTGAAAATGGAGGAGGTGAGCGATATGGTTGGCTTTTCTAATAGGCAGTCTTTCTATGCTTCTTTCTATAAAATAAAGAATATGACACCACGTGAATACCGTATCAGTCATTTAGCCAAATCATCTTCTACCCAAGATAATAGTAATTTATCATTAGCTGACGAATCTTAATTAAGATAAAATGTGTCCTTCCGATTTCGATTATTTGGATATACGTTTTGCCGATATACAAATGCTGCGATACAAATTGCTTGGTTTTGACGAACTTTGTTTGCAGCAAAAAATATATATATATTATTTATCAGAAGCGACGTTGTATGGTCGTGATATAACATTCGACCAATTTGGAAAGTACAATCTGAAAATACGTAAGGTTCTTGAGGCTATTTACACATCGCCTCTAATAGATAAATCAACAGAACAGTTCGGTTTTTTAGAATTATATTTAAAAAGAGTGTGGTTCTCTAATGGTATTTATCACCATTATGGATGTGAGAAATTTAAGCCGAATTTTAGTCCGGAATATTTGTTGTCCTCAATGTTGGTCGTAGATATTAATCAGTTGCCGCTCGTAACAGGCGAATCAGTTGAAGATTTGTTTAATATCTTGCGACCGGTTATATTTGATCCGGATTATCAAAACAAACGTGTAAACAAAGTTGATGGTGAAGATCTTGTAAGGACGTCCGCTTGTAACTATTATGAGGGTCTTGACCAACAAGAGGTAGAGAATTATTATGGTGCTTTAAAATCTTCAGACAATCCTCGTCCAGTCTCTTATGGACTTAATTCAAAATTGATTAAGGATAGCAACGGAGTAATAAGGGAAATAACGTGGCGCAAAAATGGGATGTATGGCAAGGCTATTGCTAAGATAATAGAATGTTTACAAAATGCCATTCCTTATGCTGAGAATAAGGAGCAGAAAGATGTAATAGAAACATTAATACAATATTATCAGACAGGTAATCTTGAGTTATTTGACATCTATTCCATTAAATGGGTTAAAGCCCAATGTGGCGACGTGGATTTTATAAATGGCTTCATTGAAGTATATGGTGATCCGTTGGCAATAAAAGCATCTTGGGAGGGTATTGTTGAATATAAGGATTTAGAAGCAACAAAACGAACCAGACTGATAAGCGATAATGCACAATGGTTTGAGGACCATTCGCCCATAGATGTCCGTTTCAAGAAGAAAGAAGTTGTAGGTGTTTCTGCAAATGTTGTACGCGCAGCAATGTTGGGCGGAGATGAATATCCGTCTACAGCCATTGGGATTAACTTACCCAACGCGGATTGGATAAGGGCGGAATATGGTAGCAAAAGTGTTACAATTAGTAATATCATTGATTCCTATAATAAAGCGTCGCAAGGCAATGGTTTCCTGGAAGAGTTTGTGAATGATGAGCTAGTGATTGCTCATATAAAAAAATATGGCGACTTATGTGATTGTCTTCATACTGATTTGCATGAATGTTTAGGACATGGTAGCGGGAAATTGCTGCCCGGCGTAGATCCTGATGCGTTAAAAGCATATGGGAATACAATAGAGGAGGCGCGTGCAGATCTTTTTGCATTGTATTATCTTGCAGATGAGAAGTTGGTCGAACTCGGATTGCTGCCGAATAATGATGCATATAAGGCAGAATATTATAGCTATATCATGAATGGACTGATGACTCAACTTGTTAGAATTCCTGTTGGAGGATGTATAGAAGAAGCACATATGAGAAATCGTGCACTTATTTCCAGATGGTGCTTGGAAAACGGAAATGCAGTCCGTCTGACGAAGAAGAATGGAAAAAGTTTCGTAGAGATAGTCGATTATAATAAATTACGCGCGTTATTCGCTTCGTTGTTATTTGAAATACAACGTATAAAAAGTGAAGGGGATTATGAAGCAGCAAGAGCAATTGTTGAAGAATATGCTGTAAATATAGACACTTCGTTACACTCTGAAGTTATATCTCGGTATGAAAAATTGGGAATCGCACCATATAAGGGATTTATTAATCCTCGTTTGTTGCCTGTTACCGATAACGATGGGAATATACAAGATATACATGTCGATTATTCTGAAACCTATGATCATCAGATGCTTAGATACAGTAGGGATTATGCGACCTTAATTTAATAAGGAGTCGTCTTTCAATTTCATTAATTATAAGGGTGCATTATGGCTGATGAACGGATTACAGAAAAGATAAAGGAAATAAAAAGCTCTTTTCGTACAATGATGAATGGAGTTGCAGCGCAGTCAATGCGAGAAAAGGGTTTGGACTACTTTATAAATTGGGGAGTATCCTTGCCAATGTTAAAGGAAAAGGCATTCTTGATAGGTAAAGATTATGATTTGTCAGTAGCATTATGGAAAGAAAATGTTCGCGAGTGTAAGATACTTGCGCCAATGATAATGCCTCCAGATGTCGTACCTCCGGAAGTAATTGACATTTGGATGGAACAGACAGAATCTGTCGAGATAGCAGAATTGGCGTCTTTCAATCTCTATCAGCATTTGCCCTATGCAGCAGAAAAAGCATATAAATGGATTGCGTCCGAAAAAGTGTTATATCAGTTGTGCGGATTCAATGTTTTGTCTCGTTTGTTTATGAAGGGACAAGAACCCAACGAACGTGGTATAAATGAGTATATAGATCAGTTAATCTGTGTTCTTCAAAGTGAAAATTATAGTGTAAAAAAGGCAGCATTGTCCAGTGTTTTACACTTTTCGAATTTGGGAATTGTCTATAAAAGAGTTGCAGAAAATGCGTTGAAAAGCATAAATGTTGAACTTTTTTAATTTCATTCTTTAGTAAATTGAATATTTTATAGTAATTTTGTGCGGCTGATGAAAGTCATAATTATATGAAAGAGAGCGTAAAGGCGTCGGTAATGCAGATATTAACCAACTACTTGCAGTTGAGTAATCACCGTAAAACCCCGGAACGATATGCCATTCTTGATGCAGTATATAGCATCAATGGACATTTTACATTAGAGGAATTAGGTCATAAATTAAAAAATGAATTGCATTTTCCTGTAAGCCGTGCAACTTTATATAATACTCTTAAGTTGTTTATGGAATTACGTTTGGTTATCAGACATCGTTTCCAGGGAGAAACAAAATATGAAGCTTGTTATGATAACAACAGTCATAGCCATCAGATTTGTACTGTTTGCGGAAAAGTGGCAGAATTTAAATCTCAAGAAATCACAGAGGCATTTTTAAATATGCATTTGAAACGTTTCCGAAAAGACGGTTTCTCACTATATGTTTATGGTATTTGTAGTGCATGTCAGGCTAAGATAACAAGACAAAAAGCCAATAAATTGAAACAGAAAATACTAAAAGATAAGAACAATGAATCAAGGAAAGATTGACGTCCTGTTGGGATTGCAGTGGGGCGATGAGGGAAAAGGAAAAGTTGTTGATGTGCTTACACCAAAATATGATGTTATCGCACGCTTCCAGGGTGGACCCAACGCCGGTCATACACTCGAGTTTGAAGGTCAGAAATATGTATTGAGAAGTATACCGTCCGGCATTTTTCAAGGTGGCAAGTTGAATATCATAGGTAATGGTGTTGTATTAGCACCGGATCTTTTTATGGATGAAGCGAAAGCTTTAGAAGAAAGTGGGCATGAACTGAAAAGCCGTTTGCATATATCTCGAAAAGCACATCTTATAATGCCAACTCATCGTGTTCTCGATGCTGCATATGAGTCTGCAAAAGGTAAAAGCAAGGTTGGAACAACAGGCAAGGGTATTGGTCCGACTTATACAGATAAGGTCTCTCGCAATGGATTACGTGTTGGTGATATATTTGAAGATTTCGAAAAAAAATATGCAGAACACAAAGCTCGTCACGAGCAGATACTTCAATCCATGAATTATGCTTATGACATTACAGAAGTTGAGAGTAAATGGCTGGAAGGTATTGAATATCTTAGGAATTTCAAGATTGTTGATTCAGAGCACGAAATAAATTTATTGTTGAAAGAAGGTAAAACAATCCTTTGTGAGGGCGCCCAGGGAACAATGCTAGATGTTGATTTCGGCTCATATCCTTTTGTTACATCTTCAAATACAATTTGTGCCGGAGCTTGTTCAGGTCTCGGTATTGGTCCAAATAAAATCGGAGATGTGTATGGAATAATGAAAGCTTATTGTACTCGTGTTGGTGCTGGACCATTCCCAACAGAACTTTTTGATGATACTGGTGCCTTGATACGACAACTTGGGCATGAATATGGTGCCGTAACAGGACGTGAACGTCGTTGCGGATGGATAGACCTCGTTGCATTGAAATATGCGATAATGGTAAATGGCGTAACACAACTGATTATGATGAAAAGCGACGTTTTGGATGGCTTTGATACAATCAAGGCGTGTGTGGCTTATCGCCAAAATGGCAATGAAATAGATTATTTCCCCTATAACATTGAGGATAATATAGAACCGGTATACAAGGAGTTCAAAGGGTGGAAGACTGACATGACTAGATTTACAGATGAATCACAATTCCCAGAAGCATTCAACCAATACGTAGAGTTTTTGGAGAACGAGTTAGAAACTCCGATTAGAATAATCTCAATAGGTCCGGATAGAGCTCAAACGATTATAAGAAAGTAGTATTATGGCACAAAAACCAACAATACCAAAGGGAACTCGTGATTTCTCGACAACAGAAATGGCGAAGCGCAACTATCTTTTCAATACAATACGCTCTGTCTATGAGTTATACGGGTATCAACAGATTGAAACTCCGGCAATGGAGACCCTTCAAACCTTGATGGGTAAGTATGGTGAGGAAGGAGATAAACTTCTGTTCAAGATTCTTAATAGTGGTGATTATCTATCTAAAGTGCTTGATAATGACTTATCCTCACGCAATTCCATTCGTTTGGCTCAGAAAATCAGTGAGAAAGGGCTGCGTTATGACCTAACAGTACCATTTGCACGTTATGTCGTAATGCATAGGGAAGAGTTACAACTCCCTTTCAAACGTTACCAGATCCAACCGGTTTGGAGAGCAGATCGACCGCAAAAAGGCAGATATCGTGAATTCTATCAGTGTGATGCTGACGTTGTAGGAAGTGATTCCTTGTTTAATGAAGTTGAATTGATGCAAATTGTTGATACTGTATTCTCTCGTTTGGGCATACGTGTTGTGATAAAAATCAACAACAGAAAAATACTAAGCGGGATAGCAGATATAATTGGAGAGTCCGAGAAGATCACAGATATAACAGTTGCTATTGATAAACTTGATAAGATTGGTATTGATGGAGTTAATGAAGAACTGCGTAAAGCTGGTATATCAGAAACTGCGATAAGCACATTACAGCCAATAATCTCACTTTCCGGAAGCAATGACGAGAAATTATCAGTTATCAGCGATGTACTCAAGGGAAGTTGTGTTGGGTTAAAAGGTATAGAGGAGATAAAGTATATACTTGATACGCTGAAGACAATAAATATGGTCAACGAAATTCAGCTCGACCTATCATTAGCCCGAGGATTAAATTATTATACAGGTGCAATATTTGAGGTGAAAGCTCTTGATACGACGATGGGTAGTATTACGGGAGGAGGACGCTATGACAATCTTACAGGAATATTTGGAATGCCGGGATTGAGTGGTGTCGGAATTTCATTCGGAGCCGACAGAATATATGATGTTCTTAATACCTTAAATTTATTCCCATCCGAAGCTGTCGTCGGTACGCAGTTGCTATTTATTAATTTTGGAGAGCAAGAAACGGAGTATTGTATGAATGTGGCTGCAAAAATCAGAGCACAAGGCATTCGTACAGAAATATACCCAGACCTATCTAAGATAAAGAAACAAATGGCCTATGCTAATTCAAAACAGATACCATATGTAGCTATGGCGGGTGAGAATGAGATACAACAAGGATTGATCAATCTCAAGAATATGGCAACAGGAGAACAGACAATGGTTTCTCCGGAACAGTTGCTTACTATAATATTAAACGGTAAATAATTTATATATGGGTACAGACTATTAGTCCGTACCCATATATGATAATACTAAAACAATGAAAAAATCGAATTTATTATTCATGGGCCTTATTATGTTGGCTGTCATGATGTCTTCATTTAAGAAAGACGATGTTGTTACTATCTTTATGATAGGAGATTCAACAATGGCAAACAAAAACATATCAAATGGTAACCTTGAGCGTGGTTGGGGTATGGCATTACAATGCTATTTTGATGATAAGATCCGTGTTGATAATCATGCTGTCAATGGTCGTTCTTCAAAGAGCTTTATAAATGAAGGACGCTGGCAGGTTGTATTGGATAAGATAAAACCTGGAGATTATGTATTTATACAGTTTGGTCATAATGATGAAAAGCCAAAAGCTGACCGACACACGGAACCGGGAACTACATTTGATGAAAATCTGCGTAAGTTTGTTCGTGAAACGAGGGATAAAGGCGGAATACCGGTATTGTTCAATAGTGTGATAAGGCGCAATTTCCTGAAACAGATACCCCAAAATGACGATGACGAGGCTTTGCGTAATACAACAGGACCAACAAATATAAAAGCATCTGAAGAGGGTGACTCTTTGGTTGATACGCATGGTGCGTATATCATATCACCGAAAAATGTAGCAAAGGAAATGGGGGTTGCATTTGTTGATGCTAATAAAATTACCCATGAACTTGAGCAGGGTTTAGGACGTGAGGCATCCAAGAAACTTCATATGTGGTTTCTGCCTGGCGAGGTGCCATCCATACCAAAGGGACGACAGGATAACACGCATTATTGTATATATGGCGCACATGTTGTAGCCTCTTTGCTTGCTGATGCCACAGCGAAGGAAATTCCAGCATTAAGAAAGCATGTTGTTCATTATGATATGTCGGTTGCAAAGAACGGAATTGGTAATTATCTTGACTTACAGTCTGCAGTGGATTCTGCACCTGTAGGAAAGAAGACTACAATACAAGTTTTTGCCGGAGAATGGAAAAAGCCTGATATATCGAAAGATAAAAAGATAAAAATTATTTTACGTGAAGGCGCAATTTGGAAAAAAGATTAATAATCGGCGATATTTCAAGCTAAATTATTTGTTCGAATGAGCCACATTTATTAATTTTGCAATGTTAGAACCAATTAAACTTTAACAGATACTGATATGAGAAAGAAATTTATTTGCTCTGTATGTGGATACATATACGAGGGCGATGCAGCTCCTGAGCAGTGTCCTATATGTAAGGCTCCTGCTTCTAAGTTTACTGAGATGGAAATAACCGGTTCTGCAAACTTTGCAACCGTTCACACTCTTGGCGCAGCAAAGAACGAGGGTGCAGACGAAGCCATGATAAAGGATTTGCAGGCTCATTTCAACGGGGAGTGTGGTGAAGTAGGTATGTACCTTGCAATGAGCCGTCAGGCTGATCGTGAAGGATATCCTGAAATTGCAGAAGCATACAAACGCTATGCCTTTGAAGAGGCAGAACATGCATCAAAATTTGCAGAACTGCTTGGTGAGGTTCTTGGTGACACAAAGAGTAATCTTGAAGCTCGCATTGCTGCAGAAAAAGGCGCTTGTGAAGATAAGTTCCGTATAGCAAAGAACGCAAAGGCAGCCGGTATGGACGCTACACACGATACTGTTCATGAGATGGCAAAAGACGAGGCTCGCCACTGTGCTGGATTTATGGGACTGTACGAACGTTATTTCGGAAACAAGAAGTAATTCCTACACAATAATTAAAGCAATCAGTCGTTTTATCTAATGATGAAACGACTGATTTTTTTTATAATAGCCATAACAGTTTGCTTGTTTTCTGCATGTAGCGATGACGATTCGTTTTCTACATCAAAATCTGATTTGCTTACTTTTTCCAGAGATACAATAATGATGGATACTGTTTTCAGTACAGTGCCTACATCTACATATACATTTTGGGTATATAATAAAAACAACGATGGCTTGCGTTTAAATCAGGTGAGATTACAAAGAGGCAACCAAAGCGGTTTCCGGGTAAACGTAGATGGTACCTATCTTGATAATACACAAGGAAGTTTTGTAAATGATTTAGAGATACGTAAGGGAGATAGTCTCAGAGTATTCGTTGAACTGACGTCTGGTTTGCGTGACGCGGATGCCCCACAATTGGTTGAGGACAATATCATATTTTCGTTAGAGAGTGGTGTAGAACAGAGAGTGAACTTACGTGCATATTCATGGGATGCCATATTATGTAGCGATATCGTAATTTCACAAGATACTGTTATTTCAACTTCACGTCCTATTGTTGTTTATGGTGGAATAAAAGTTGAAAAAGGGGTGACACTTACAATAAATGCTCCGGCAAGATTTTTTTTCCATAGTGGAGCCGGGATAGATGTGTTCGGAAGGCTTCTTGTTAATCCACAGGGCGATAGCCAGAATGTAGTCTTCAGAGGAGATAGAATGGATAATATGTTTGATTATCTTCCTTATGATCGTGTAAGTGGTCAATGGAAAGGCATAAGAATACACGATACTTCAAATGGCAATATATTATGTAATGTCGATATTCATAGCAGTGAATATGGTATCGTGTGCGATTCGTCAGCCTATGATTCTCTTACATACAGATTATTCTTAGAAAACGCTATCATTCATAACTGTAAAGGTCCTGGCGTAAAAGCCGTTAATTCTAATGTGGCGATGCTAAATTGTCAGATTACAAACGTGCTGGGTGATTGTGTTGGGATTTTCGGTGGAAGCGCCTTGCTCATATATTCGACGATAGCACAGTTCTATCCGTTTAACGCCGAACGAGGGGTGGCATTGCGTTTCACAAATTACCATGAAAACAATGATTATCCGTTATATTTCCTTGCCTGTTATAATTCCATTGTTACAGGATATGCTGATGATGAGATAATGGGAGATTCTCGTAACAAGGATATCGAGTTCGGATATTTTTTCACCAACTCCATATTGCGAACACCTAAAGATGCCGGCAATACTTCTTCAGAGTTGTTTAGAAACATTATATGGGAGACGCCTACAGATAATGTTCAGGGTGAGGCATTGTTCAAGAACATAGATACGGAAAACCTGTTCTATGATTTTCATCTGTCGGAAAACTCTGTAGCAAGAGGATTGGCTATACCATTGGAAACTGTAGGTTTTGACCGCGATGGAGTAGAAAGAGGAATTAAGCCTGATGCTGGATGCTATCAATTCAGATGAGAATAACTTCACATCTGCTTATCTGTGAATGATAATGGCATGAGCTGGCGTATACCATCGATGGAATATATATGGTTATTGCCGTATAATAAAATCCTGATTTGCTTGTTATAACGCTGTTCTGTCTCTATTATTGCTTGACGGCAACTACCACAAGGCGTGACCGGCTCATCCAACAGCTCTCCAGATTCATTTCTTGCTGCTATGGCAAGCATTACAACTGCTTGGTCTGGATATTGGACTCCTGCTGAAAATAGGGCTGTTCGTTCTGCACAGATAGTAACCGGATATGCAGCATTCTCTTGGTTGCATCCCATAATTTCCACACCATTTTCCAGTAGTAAAGCAGCTCCGACCTTGAAATGTGAATATTTCGCGTAAGAGCGGTTCGTTGCTTCTATTGCTGTTTTTATCAGATGTTTTTCGGCTTCTGATAATTCGTCAAGATTATAAACATTATACACAGATTCGATAATCTTTTTTTTCATAATATTCTTGATTTTATTGCAAATTTAGTAATTTATCTGTGATAAATGAATTGTTTTCGTTATTTTTGCATTCTATTTATATTGGTTATTCTATGATTAGACTATTGTATGTAATATTACTGATGCTTGCCCCATGTTATCTGTGCGCCCAGATTCGATGGAATCAGGCATATCAGCAATACATAAACCAATATAAGGATGTCGCAATCGAACAGATGTTGAAATATCGTATTCCTGCAAGTATAACGCTTGCCCAGGGACTTCTTGAGTCTGGTGCTGGCAAGAGTTTGCTTGCCAGAAGAGGGAATAATCATTTCGGAATAAAGTGTCATGGCTGGAAAGGTGCGACAGTGTATTATGACGATGACGCTAAAAACGAATGTTTTCGTGCATACAGGAATGCTTACGAAAGCTATGAAGATCATTCCAAATTTCTTGTAGGTAGCCAGCGTTACAGCTCGTTGTTTCGTCTTGCTGTAACCGATTATAAAGGATGGGCGAGGGGGCTTAAGGCTGCTGGCTATGCCACAAATCCCCAATATGCCAACCGTTTGATCGATATAATTCAATTGTATAGGCTTGATGAATACGACCATGCAAAGGGATATGGTAAATACATGGCACATCACGGCAAAGGAGGTTATTATGCAGTTGGTATACAGCATCAGGTATATCAGTTCTATGACAATTACTACGTAAAAGCAAAATCTGGTGATACATTTAAAACCCTGAGTAAGGAGTTGGGTGTCTCCGCGAGATTGCTTTCAAAATATAATGAGCGTGACCGAAATGACATTCTAAACGAAGGCGATATTATATATCTGAAAAAAAAGAATAAGAAAGCTCCAAAAATTTACAAAGGACGAGTGCATTATGTCAAGCAAGGTGAGTCGATGTATGATATATCACAGCTTTACTGTATACGTCTTAAGTATCTATATAAAATAAATCACTTGCCTCCTTATTACCAAATTAGGGTGGGAGATGCTTTAAGGTTGAGATAAAATGCCTCCATATACGTCTTTATCAGGGGGGTATTAATTAAGGTTATACGCTAAAGTAATAAAAAAGATTAGATTACTACTTATAATTATTAATCTCACCTTAAGGAATGATTCTTTTACCTTAATAGAAATATCTTCTTTCATTATACAAAATTATTTAGAACATGAGTGCGCTTCGTCAAGAAAATCTAACTTGAATATTCTGCAAAACACACAATGAAAACACATTGCTAAAGTTTCATTAACATTTTAGAAAAATCTTTACTTTAACGTGTG
>CAMTJK010000088.1 GCA_947072805.1 uncultured Prevotella sp. | reverse complement strand
TCACGTACGTAACGGCAAACCGATGAAATGGTATTAGATCGCAAAACGCGTAACTTACTGACTATCAGCGCTCCCTATTTGAGATGAAAATCGCCAATTTTCGCGTCGTAGGTTTCAAATCGAGGTTTGGGTGCCGATTAACACACGTTAAAGTAAAGATTTTTCATAAAAGTAAATAAATGTTATACGTATCAAATCGCAGCTGTATTTCGTGGGATGTGGCGGAAGATTCTCCTTGATAAAATTCCTCTTCTTACCTGTCTTTGAACTAAGGTCAGAGTAAGTGTGGGTGGCAGTCTCCTTCTGATGGAATACTTACTGATTTTTCTGCTGTGTAAAAAAGCTTTGACAGACAACAATAAGTAATAAAGTATGGCCGAAATTCATGATTCATCGAAGTTGTTTTTGTAATATGCCGTTTCTCGGATGACATTTGTTTCCGCTTTTTCTTCATATTCAAGTATACCGCTTTTATGATAGAATACGCTACTGACACACTCTGTCATGCTGTTTTTGATATTTTCTGACATTATAAACATGTTAAGGACAACTTCTCTCCAAATAGGGAAATAGCCAGGAACAACACATTGCTTAACGTCATTTAACGTTCGGGGGGGTAATTTTATGTTTTGTTTGTATATTTGCGCAGAATTAAAAAAACACATACAGAGATACGTACCATTTCCAATGGTTATCAGAACATGATTATAACTGTTTATTTTTAGATATGTTGAGTAATGACATTTATTAAAACAGAAGAAGAAACAACTTTAACCATAAAACATATAAGACATATGAAAACATTAAGATTTATCGGTGTGGCTTTATTAGCCGTAGTTTTGAGTGTAAACCTTGCTTCTTGCAGTGACGATGACGAAGAAGAAAAAGGTTCGTCTTACAGTGTCAATGATGTGATAGGCGTATGGCAATGCGTATCGCAAACAGGCAATGAAAACGAATATAAGTTTATAGACGGAGACCATATCAAGTTTTTCAGCAATGACTACGTAGAGGAAGAGGATGTACCCGAAGTAACAGGTAAAAATTGTTATATCAACTGGAAAGATGGTTGGCGACGAGAAGGCTGTCAAGAATATACTCTCGAAGAAATGAAAAATTTGCCTAATCCGGGAGAAGATAACGATATAGCATACACTGTCAATGACAACGTTCTTACCATAATGGAAAGTGATCTTGACCGTTGGGTAGGCACTATTGTAATTGAAGGGGATGTTATGACTTTCTCTTATACATATCAGAATTGGAATGCTGATAGAAAAACTATGACAGAAGAATTTGGTCCTTTTACTGCCACATTCCAGAAGAAATAAAAATACGGACTTTCCTTAGGAAACGGTATTTGTGCAATACAAGCATAAATGCCGTTTCTTTTTTATTCGTCCAATTTTTCTTCCCGACACCCTTAATAAATACAAGTCATAGCGTCTAAAAAATAGACATAAAGACAAGAGGGCACGGTAATTTTTGCCTTAGTACTTGTTGCGCCAAGTCGTATTGCTCTTGTGAAATGAAATGCGGCATTTACAAACCTATGTGGGGCATCTACAAACCAACTTTGGCAATTAGCATGAATACTTGTTTGTTTGCACTCCGATAAAAGACAAACAAGTATGAAAAAGTTACAAAATTTGATGCCTGTGTCGGTATTTGTCAAGGCATTCTGCAAAGTGATGAAAAACCCTTGTTGAAGATGAGGTTGTGGTAAACGACGTTATGTTGCAACTGAGCACAGAGATGGCTTTTTATGTTCAATTAATAATATGAATATTTCCTACCTTAATAAATACAATGTCCTTCATTTTATTAAAATTATTCAGTACACGATTGAACTTTGATAGATAAAATACATGTATTTTTTTGCCGTTAATAAAAAATACATTAACTTTGCGCATACGAATTATAACGAAAACAAATCTTAAAACAATATATTTTATTATGAAACCATTAAACAAAAACTTTGCGCCAAAGAGCGTAATGCCTGAAAAAGTTATTCAATTCGGTGAAGGTAATTTCCTTCGCGCTTTTGTGGATTGGATTATTTGGAATATGGATCAGAAAACCGACTTTAATGGATCTGTTGTTGTAGTACAACCCATTGAGCGTGGAATGGTTGAATGGCTGAACGGACAAGACTGCCTTTATCACGTAAACCTGCAAGGACGTGAAAACGGACAGCCTGTAAATACTCTTCAGCGTATAGATGTTATCAGTAGAGCTCTGAATCCTTATACACAGAACCAAGCATTCATGGCTTTGGCAGACCAGCCAGAAATACGTTTCGTAATATCCAATACAACAGAAGCAGGTATTGCTTACGATCCGAGCTGTAAGCTTGAAGACGCTCCTGCGTCCTCATATCCCGGTAAATTGGTACAGTTGCTCTATCGCCGCTGGCAGACCTTTAATGGCGATCCTTCCAAGGGTCTCATTATCTTCCCTTGCGAATTGATATTCCTTAATGGTCATGTACTGAAAGATTGTATCAACAAGTACATCGAATTATGGAAACTACCCAAAGAATTCAAAGAGTGGTTTGACAATAGTTGTGGCGTTTATGCAACTCTCGTAGACCGAATTGTCCCGGGATTCCCGCGCAAAGAAATTGCACAGATACAGGAAAAGATCAGCTACAGAGACAACCTTGTAGTTCAAGCGGAAACATTCCACCTCTGGGTGATAGAAGCCCCCAAAGAGATTGCCAAGGAATTCCCCGCAGACAAAGCCGGCCTGCATGTTCTTTTCGTTCCTTCGGAAGAGCCCTATCACAAGCGCAAGGTTACTCTGCTTAACGGTCCGCACACAGTTCTTTCACCGGTTGCTTTCCTTAGTGGTGTCAATATTGTCCGTGATGCATGTAATCACGAAGTTATCAGCAAGTACATACACAAGGTACAGTTCGAGGAATTAATGCAGACACTCGATCTTCCGATGGACGAACTGGAGAAATTCGCATCTGATGTATTGGAACGCTTCGACAATCCTTATGTAGATCATCAGGTAACAAGCATCATGCTTAATTCATTCCCAAAGTTCTGTGCTCGCGATCTGCCTGGAGTCAAGACTTATCTGGAGCGCAAAGGCAACCTTCCCAAAGGACTCGTCTTCGGTCTTGCAGCCATCATTACCTATTACAAAGGTGGGAAAAGAGAAGACGGTACAGAGATTGTTCCCAACGATGCACAAGAAATCATGGATCTGCTCAAAGATTTGTGGGCTACCGGTGATACACAAAAGGTTGCTGACGGAGTTCTCGGTGCTACATCCATTTGGAGCGAAGACCTCAATGCAATCAGCGGCTTGAATGCCCTGGTAAAAGAATATCTTGATTTGATTCAGGAAAAAGGTATGCTTGAAGCTGTGAAGACTATCTTGTAAAATACTTTTTCTATTGTAATAAACACCACGGATGGCATGGATAATCACGATTAAAGGGTCGTGCTTATCATTAGGTCATTCGTGGTTTTATTTTGGCTTATAACATGAACGACATTAATAACCGACTTATCTCATATGCAAACAAATATGAGACAGCAGCTTTCCTACAATCTGATCCAAGCCTGTTTATGCATAAAGTGGAAGGCAAAGCCAACCAAGAAACCCTTGCATTCATAGCCTCATGTCTAAGTTACGGCAGCAGGAAACAGTTTTTTCCGAAAATACAGCTAATCCTCGACTGTTCTGGAAATAACACCTTTGAGTGGATTGCAAACGGAAATTTCAGGAAAGACATACCCGATGATGACGAGAAGTGCTTTTACCGATTATACACATTTCACACCATTCGCATTCTTTTAGAAGCACTGCAAGAATTGATTAACCGTTACGGCTCCTTGGAATCGTTCATCAGTCAGCATGCTGATACCGGATTTGCAGCTGTCAAAGCCATTTGTAATTACTTTGCCGACAAGGGTATAGAAGGGGTGATACCCAAAAACACATCATCTGCTTGTAAACGCGTATGCATGTTTCTACGATGGATGGTACGAGACAATTCTCCCGTAGACCTTGGATTGTGGAAAAAACATATCGACAAACGTACTCTTATCATGCCATTGGATACACATGTTATACAAGAATCATGCAAACTGGGACTGCTCTCCAGTAAAACGGCATCAATGTCTGCAGCCATCAAGCTGACACAACGAATGCTTGAGATTTTTCCCGATGACCCTTTGAAAGGTGACTTCGCATTATTTGGATATGGTGTTGATGAGTCAAAATGAATCAGAAACCGCAACCAAGAGTATTAAAAACTACAATTACAGTCCTGCTCATACCACTTCGCCGTATTCATAATTTTGTCAGTTTGAGTATTTACATTATCTTTGTCTGAATTTAAAGCCAGCGAAATGAACGATTTAAACGATTACATTGAAATAAAAGGAGCAAGAGAAAACAACTTAAAAAACATTGACATCAAGATCCCGAGAGACAAGTTTGTTGCTATCACCGGTGTAAGTGGATCTGGAAAGTCCTCTTTGGCTTTTGATACTCTTTATGCGGAAGGTCAGCGTCGCTATGTCGAAAGCCTCTCCTCTTATGCCCGTCAGTTTTTAGGAAGAAAAAACAAACCGGAATGCGACTTCATAAAAGGCATTCCACCCGCTATTGCCATCGAGCAAAAGGTTATAAGCAGAAATCCACGCTCTACAGTAGGTACAACAACTGAAATATACGAATATCTCCGTCTGCTATTCGCACGCATTGGGCACACATATTCGCCCATCAGCGGACAGGAAGTAAAAAAACACACAATAGAAGACATTATTAATTGTGTGGAGAGCTACTCCAAAGGTACGAAGTTTGTGATTATGACGCCCATACACATAATAGAGGGGCGCACAATCATCCAACAGTTGAATATGTATATACAGCAAGGCTACTCTCGTATTTTCCACAAAGGAGAATTTGTTCTCATCAATGATCTTGTTTCCGAAAATGACAATTTGGAATCCGAAGCCGATAATATATTTCTTGTCATTGACCGCATGTCCGTTGATAATGATGACAAGGATGCCATTTCACGACTGGTAGATTCTTCAGAAACAGCATTCTATGAAGGAAACGGTTCCTGCCGCATAATGTTTCTGCCCTCAATGATAAGCTATGATTTCTCCACACGATATGAAGCTGATGGCATCACATTCGAAGAACCTAACGAGAATATGTTTTCATTCAATTCTCCGGTCGGAGCATGTCCAGAATGCCAAGGCTTTGGTAAAATCATGGGCATTGATGAGAAGTTGGTCATCCCAAATACAACCTTGAGCGTTTACGACGGCTGCGTGGTATGCTGGCATGGAGAAAAAATGAGCGAATGGAAAAATGAGTTCTGCCGAAAAGCAGCAAAAGACAATTTCCCTATTTTCGAGCCTTACTACAATCTCACCCAAAAACAAAAAGATTATCTATGGCACGGACTACCAAGCGAAAAGCACAAGGCACTGCGTGAGAAGGTATGCATAGACTCCTTTTTCCAAATGGTAAAAGAAAATCAATATAAGATACAATACCGTGTTATGATGGCACGTTACAGGGGAAAGACATCCTGCCCAACATGTCACGGAACACGATTAAAAAAAGAATCTAACTATGTAAAAATCAACGGGCGAAGCATTTCAAATCTTGTGGAGATGCCGGTGGGAAGACTCAAGGAATGGTTCGACACTCTTACACTAAACGAGCATGAAACAAAAATAGCAAAACGGCTCCTTACAGAAATAAATAACCGATTGCAATTCCTGATAGACGTTGGTTTGGAGTATCTCACACTCAACCGCATGTCAAACACTCTCAGCGGTGGTGAAAGCCAACGCATCAACCTTACCACTTCACTCGGAAGTAACCTTGTCGGTTCATTATATATTCTCGATGAACCAAGCATTGGATTACATAGCAAAGATACCTCACGGCTCATACATGTGCTCAAGGAATTACAATCACTTGGCAATACCGTTGTTGTAGTCGAACATGACGAAGAAATCATGCGTGAAGCCGATTATCTCATAGATATTGGACCCGACGCCGGTAGACTTGGCGGTGAAATCGTATACGAAGGAAATGTGGCAGCCATCGACGCTAAAGCCACCGAAAAGTATCCCCAAAGCCATACCATAAGATATCTCACAAGATGTGAGACTATAGATGTACCCAAGAGTCGCAGGAAGTGGAATATGAGAATAAACATTAACGGCGCAAGAATGAACAACCTAAGAGGTATAGATGCCATTATACCTCTAAATGTTCTTACTGTTGTTACAGGCGTCAGCGGCTCCGGAAAGTCAAGTCTTGTAAAAGGTATCTTATACCCGGCGTTGAAACGACTTATGGGCGATGTATGCGACACGCCAGGTGAACATATTTCCATAACAGGCGACATAAACGCCATAAAACACATTGAATTTGTAGATCAAAATCCTATCGGAAAAAGTACGAGATCAAATCCTGCCACATACGTAAAGGCTTACGATGCCATTCGGGAGCTCTTCGCCCAGCAACCGCTGGCTCAACAGATGGGATTCTCATCGCAGTATTTCTCCTTCAACGCGGACGGCGGAAGGTGCGATGAATGTAAGGGAGCCGGAGTGATAACCGTCGAGATGCAATTCATGGCAGACCTCATTCTGGAGTGCGACAGTTGTCACGGACACCGCTTCAAGAAAGACATACTGGAAGTAAGATTTGAAGGAAAGAATATCGACGACATACTCAACATGACTGTAAGCGAGGCTATCGACTTCTTTCAAACCTACAATCAGGCAACCATTGTGAAACGCCTGAAACCACTCGAGAACGTAGGCCTGGGATATATAAAGCTAGGACAGAACTCTTCGTCACTATCAGGAGGTGAAAATCAGAGAGTAAAACTTGCATACTTCATAGGACAGGAAAAACAGGAGCCTACTCTATTCATCTTTGACGAACCGACAACAGGCCTTCACTTTCACGATATCAAACGACTGCTTGATACATTTAACTCTCTCATTGAGCGCGGTCACTCTATTGTTGTTATAGAACACAACCTAGAGGTGATAAAATGCGCCGACCATGTAATAGACATGGGACCGGACGGTGGAGATAAGGGCGGAAACATAGTGGCAATGGGCACACCCGAAGACATCTGCCATATAAAAGAAAGTTACACGGGAATGTTTCTAAAGTCCAAACTTTATCAATAAATATTTTGTTCTTATAAAAAAATGCATTAACTTTGCACACGCGAAAAGAAAAGGAGTTCCTTGAAAAGCCGACATGGCTCAGTTGGTAGAGCAATTCATTCGTAATGAATAGGTCCCCGGTTCGAGTCCGGGTGTCGGCTCTTTTTCTTTATAAAGTGTATTCCCCCATTAAATTATATGCGGTAATAGCTCAGTTGGTAGAGCATTGGCTTCCCAAGCCGAGGGTCGCGGGTTCGAGTCCCGTTTGCCGCTCCAACGCTGTGCCCGCAGTTTTTCTGTATATGTATGTCCGGCAACACCCCAAATGCACATACACAGAATTGAGCTATATAAAGCCGAACACAATTTCACAATGTTGCTGCCCACCATTAACATGAAGCAAAATGATGCGCAGAGAGGCGAAAATGGTATGAAAAGCAAATATAGAATACTTAGGAAACACCTTTTTACGGTCTAATGAGCTTTTTAGCGAACCTGTGTTTTAATATCAAATAACCGTTATTCACAGTCTTTATAACTCAAATTACACAAAAAAATTGCTTATATTATTTTTTTTTTATAATTTTGCACCCACTATTAAGGGTTCCGTAGCTCAGTTGGATTAGAGCAACGCCCTTCTAAGGCGTGGGTCTAGGGTTCGAATCCCTACGGAATCACTTAGTAAAAAAATGCTAAGATACTGAAAATCAGTGTTTTAGCATTTTCTTGTTTTTCGAAATTAACAACAAAATCAACTACATAACTAAAGGGAAGCAAACTTACAATAAGTGTATATTTTCCATCGTGAGAACAAAAAAATAGCAGAAGTCATTTGTCATACAAAATATTTCCGTAACTTTGTCCTCGGTGATCATAGCGAATTATTGTTTATAATTCTTTGTATTTGAGCATTATAAAGTTACAACAAATCTCGCTAATCATCAACTTCTCAAATACTTATAATTCATCAAACTCACATTAAAACACACTAAATATGACGTCTGTAAATTATGAAGATACAATATGCGCACCAGCCACTCAAGGAGGCGGAGCAATAGGAATTATAAGAGTATCGGGGCCCTCCGCCATAGATATAACAGACTCTATATTCCAACATAATGGTAACACACTGAAAAAAGCAGCACAGCAGACCATACACTACGGAAATATTGTGGACGAAGACGGAGCAATCGTGGACGAAGTACTCGTAAGTATCTTTAAAGCCCCACACTCATACACGGGGGAAAACTGTACGGAAATATCGTGCCACGGGTCCAAATACATCATAAACAGAATACTTGAACTACTTATAAAGAAAGGTTGCAGACAAGCAACCCCCGGCGAATACACACAAAGAGCCTTCATGAACGGGAAAATGGATCTAAGTCAAGCTGAAGCTGTGGCAGATCTCATTGCATCAACAAACAAAGCCACCCACAAAATGGCTTTGGGACAACTGAAAGGCAATCTGAGCAACGAACTTGCCACACTTAGGAACAAGCTCTTGAACATGACTTCTATGATGGAACTGGAACTTGATTTCAGCGATCAAGACGTGACTTTTGCAGATCGCGAAGAACTGATGGCACTGGCTGAAGAAATAAAGCGAAAAATATCATCTATGCTAAAGTCATTCGCCACCGGACGAGCCATAAAGCAGGGTATACCTGTTGTTATAGTAGGAAAGACAAATGTCGGGAAAAGCACCTTATTAAACAAACTGCTCGGTGAGGAAAAAGCCATTGTAAGCAGTATTCACGGTACAACACGCGATGTGATAGAGGATATACTTGACATTAAAGGCATTACATTCAGATTCATAGACACAGCTGGAATACGCGATACTGATAATGAAATAGAACAAATAGGCATCGAACGAACAATGAAGAAACTGGATGAAGCCACTATTGTGTTATGGGTCATCGACGAAGAACCAACCGATGAAGAATTGGAATACATAAAGGACATGATATACGACAAAAAATTCATTATCGTAAAAAACAAGATCGACATTTCAGCACGCAGCAATTACGATATAGATTTGACAACCATCCCCCACTCTCGTACCATTTCTATTTCTGCAAAAAACGGACAAAACATTGACTTACTTGAAAATGCGATCTACGAAATTGCAGATATTCCCGAAATACAAGAGAACAGCGTAATAATTACCAATACCCGCCATTACGAAGCCCTCCTTACTGCCCACGAATGTATCACAAACGTAATAGCTGGAATATGCCAGGGACTGACCGCAGACCTATTAAGCGAGGACCTTAGGCTCTGTATCTCCCATCTCGGTGATATCATCGGAGGTTCCATAACTTCCGAAGAATGCCTCCATAATGTCTTTCAGAACTTCTGCATCGGTAAGTAGAACATGAAAACAAGAGAAAACAAACATGGAAATGATACATCAAATCATATTCAGTCCCACAGGAGGAACACAACGAGTGAGCGAAATTCTATGCCAGAGTATGGGCAAAGAGAGCGTTGTGACAGACTTGTGCGTCAAGGCTGCTGACATCAAGCTACCCAACATCCAAGAAGATGATCTGGTTGTTATTGCCATGCCTGTCTTTGCAGGACGAGTGCCGACATTGGCTGTGGAACGATTGTGGATGGTGAAGCCCAACAGAGCAAAATGTGTTGTGGTAGCCGTCTTCGGCAATCGAGCCTATGATGATGCACTGTTGGAAATGCAGGATGTAGCATCGGAGACGGGGTTCCGTGTGATAGCCGCAGTTGCTGCCGTATCCGAGCACAGCATCATTAGGAAATATGGCAAAGGCAGACCCGATGCCGATGATGAGCAGACGCTCCGACAATTCGGTGCTGACATCATGAGCAAGGCAGAACGCGATGACTGCACTATGCCACAGGTGCCGGGCAATCGTCCTTATAAGCAAAGAGGACAAGTACCCCAACCGAAAGGAAGACGCGGCTGCAACCGTTGTGGCGTTTGTGCAAAACACTGTCCTACCGATGCGATTCCACTATCAGCCCCTAAAACGGTTGATACTACCAAGTGTATATCCTGCATGAAGTGTGTGTCAGTTTGTCCAACAGGGGCGAGAAGTATTGGAGTGATTATGAACTTTCTGGCAACACAAGGTCTGAAAAAAGTCTGTGCCACGAGGAAAGAAAACGAGTTGCATATATAATATAATGACCGGAAGAATATGCATCAATACTCTCTATATTACCTGTTTGTCATCAATACCTTGACATTCTTGCTCTATGGCATTGACAAGTACAAAGCAAAGAAGAATCAATGGCGCATATCAGAAGCTACACTGCTGATGATGGCAGTCTTTGGCGGCAGAATAGGAGCATGGATCGGTATGCGACTTTGGCATCACAAGACGAAGCACAAGAAGCTCAAGTATGGCATACCTGTAATAATAATCATACAAGTTGGCTTAGTGGTTTATCTAAATACAATCCTATAACGATGACAAACCAACACATTGAAAAAGAGAAGAATGTGGTGGAGCTGATGATACGGCTGTATTGCCGGAAGCATGAAGGACATGCTGAACTATGCCCTGACTGCAGGGAACTGCTGGACTATGCCCACACCCGCCTTGACAGATGCCGTTACGGTGAGGATAAGCCCACCTGCAAAATATGCCCCACACATTGCTATCGACCGGAGATGAAGGAAAGAATCAGAAAGGTCATGCGTTGGGCGGGACCACGGATGATAATTTATCATCCACTTGCTGCTATCAGGCATCTGCTGCGAGAAATAAACAACCAACTTACATCATAGATGTCATATATGAAAGAAGATAAATTGAGAATAAACTACAAACGGTCTATAGAGGACATTATAGCATCAGGGAGATTAGAGCCCATGTTAAAGGCAGACCATCTGCTGCGGGCACTCCACAACCTTCCACTTGAGGCTCAAGAAGAGCGTAATCATATCATCAAGGAACTGTTCGGAAGTGTTGGTGACAATCCAAGTATATCACAAGGTTTCTGCTGTGATTTTGGCATAAATATCTACGTAGGTGATAACTTCTATGCAGGTTATAACTGCACCATGCTTGACTATGCAGAGATTCAGATAGGGAATAATTGCCTGATAGGTCCAAATGTGGGAATTTACACCACCGGCCACAGCCTTAAACCCGCAGGCCGTTATCAAACAGGATGGGCAGAACCCATCACTATCGGCAATGATGTCTGGATTGGCGGTCATGCATGCATCATGCCAGGGGTGACTATAGGCGATGAGGCTGTCGTTGCAGCCGGATGTGTTGTTACGAGAGATGTTGCCCCAAGAACTGTTGTTGGTGGTAATCCTGGCAAGTTCATCAAGAACATAGAATGAATATGTACTAATCGCATGAGAATGAATCCGACATCTATTGAATCATCCACACGAGAAGAACGTTTGGATTACGTCTTGAATGAATGGGAATGCCTACACAACTGTGAACCGAATTTTGACGATGGTAAAAAGTAGAGCTGAGCAAGCGCAGAAACCACACTTGTTTGGATTATACCGAGTCGTGACAGAGGAAGGCAAAGCCAACCGAAGATTATAAGGGAAGAGAAAATACAAGAATTAATATCAACAATATAACATATATGAAATCATTTGGGCAAAAATCGTGGATACTTCCACAGCCGGTACTGATTATCGGCACATACGACAAGAACGGCAAACCCAACG
>CAMTJK010000087.1 GCA_947072805.1 uncultured Prevotella sp. | reverse complement strand
ATTCGAAACTGCCGCTCACATTCAGTGAGCAATTCCTGTGGAACAGAGAATTCTCACTGCGATGGGACTTCACGAAAAACCTACACGCAAACTTCCAGTCGGCCACTCACGCGGAAATAGAGGAGCCTTACACTCCCATAAACAAAGATCTCTATCCTGAACGCTATCAGGCATGGAAGGATTCGGTATGGACAAGCATAAAGAATCTCGGCAAACCGCTCGACTACCAGCAGACATTCAACGCCACGTATGAACTGCCTCTTAACAAGCTCCCCATCTTTGATTGGCTGAAGTCGGACGCAAACTATACGGCTACCTACTCGTGGGTGCGCGGAACTGAACTGGACGACGGAACATCGCTCGGAAACACCATAACGAACAACCGCAACCTCACCATCAACGGTACGCTGAACATGGAAACTCTCTACAATCACGTGCCTTTCCTGAAGACTGTCAATGAGCGCTTCGGCAAGAAAAAGCCCTCCAAGACAACACCTAAAAAGGCTGCACCGCCCAAACGACCGGTAAAGACTACCGATGACAGAGGTCTGACAAAGAAAGACGGCAAGGAAGAGAAGGTACTGCCAAAGAACAAGAACACCTATCAGAGGGAAATAACGCTGAAACCCGACACCACAGTAACCGTCTCGCACAACAAAAAGAGCAAGCGCCTCATCGTTACGGCACGCACAAAGGACGGCAAACCCTACGACGTGAAGTATAAGGTGATAGACAACAACAAGATTCTCATAAAGAATCTCGACACAATGCAGATAAAACTAAGCATCACGCCAAAAGAACCGCTCGAAAACCAATGGTGGTACAAGCCCACACAGTCGGCGGCACGCTTCCTTATGATGGTGCGCAGCATAAGTTTCACCTACCGCAACCAGTACTCGATGACACTGCCGGGATTTATCCCCAACGTAGGCGATGCATTCGGACAGCGGACAGGTGGCGGACCTATGGCTCCGGGTCTTGATTTCGCATTCGGACTTACAGGAGAGAGTTACCTCCAAAAGGCCTACGACAACAACTGGCTGCTGTGCGCCGACAGTGTTGCCACACCCGCAGCGACGAACAGCACGGAAGATTTGCAGGTGAAGATGAAGCTCGAACCGATAAAAGACCTCGTAATAGACCTCAACGCCAGCCGCTCCGTGACAAAAGCCAAGAGCATACAATATATGTATAGCGGCATGCCAACCACACAAAGCGGCTCATTCACCATGACCACCATCAGTCTGAAGAGTGCGCTCGAAGGCATGGGCAACGCCGACAACGGCTATAAGTCGAAGTCGTTCACGCGCTTCTGCGAGTCAATAGAGGGCGTGCGCAACCGCGTGCAGGCCCAATACAACGGTGCCACCTACCCTCACGGCATGACCGATGCAAACGGTGTGAACATTGGCGGAGCTGCATATAATCCGCAAATAGGCACTGTAAACAAATACAGTTCTGACGTGCTCATACCGGCCTTCCTCTCATCGTATACCGCAGGATACGGCTCTTCGCTCGACATATTCCCCGCCCTGAAGCACATGTTGCCCAACTGGACAGTAAAATACAGCGGACTCGGCAAGCTGCCCTGGATTCGCGACAACTTCAAGAGTGTAAATCTCAACCACTCGTACAAGAGCGTCTTCGCCATAGGAGGATATGCAACGTACAGTACTTTCTACGAATATATGAACGGACTCGGTTTCATCAACGACGTGACCACCGGCAACCCCATCCCTAACAGCATGTACAACGTAAGTTCGGTTAGCATCAACGAGGCGTTCTCGCCACTGCTCGGCGTGGACGTAACGTTTGAGAACGACCTTACCTGCAAGGTGGAATACCGCACCACACGCGTGCTCACACTGAGCACTACAAGCGTACAGCTGAACGAGGCTCTAAGTAAAGACTGGGTGATAGGAATGGGATATAAGATAAGAGACTTCCGCCTGTTCGGCAGCAGCACATCGAGAAAGATAAAGAAGACGCAGAGCGGAAAATCGAAGAATAACAACAATGAAGACACTAAAAAGGCAACCACTACAACGAAGAGCTCGGGAGTAAATCACGACCTTGACCTTAGCCTCGACATATCGCTGCGCAAGCAGGCTGCCATCACACGCGACATTGCCACCGTAACGAGCTCAGCAAGCAGCGGAAACACGGCATTCAAAATGTCGTTCATGGCACGATACACGCTCTCACGCCTGCTAAGCATCAGCGCATATTATGACAGACAGACGAATACTCCGCTGCTGTCGAGCAACAGTTATCCCACAACAACGCATGACTTCGGACTGTCGCTCAAATTCTCACTGACAAGGTAAAGAACCGCAATTCATTTTTTACAAACAATAAAAGACAAAACGACCTACTATTATGAGGAATTTACTGAAACAAGCCCTGGCATTACTGCTTGCCTGCACACTGCAGCAGTCTTTTGCATCCGATTACGAAAGCTACTACCAAAACCTACCGATACAGCTAAAGAAGGTAAGTGCACCGACCTTTCCCGACAGAAGCACCAGCATAACAGACTTCGGAGCCGTGGGAGACGGTCAGACGCTCTGCACCGAAGCCATTCAGAAAGCCATCGACAACATGGCTGCACAAGGAGGAGGCAGAGTAACCATTCCACATGGCGTGTGGCTGAGCGGACCGATAACGCTGAAAAGCAATATCGACCTTCATCTCGACAAGAACGCCATACTTTACTTCTCGCCTGACAAGTCGCTCTACATCGACAACTCACCCAAAGCCACTCGGGTGAAACCCTGCATTGGAGCCGTGAGATGCACCAACATAGCCGTAACCGGCGAGGGAATAATCGACGGCAACGGAGCACAATGGCGACCCGTGAAGCGAAGCAAGGTGAGCGACGTGGAGTGGAAACAGTATGCCGAACTGGGAGGAGTAGAACGCAAGAACGCTTCACTATGGTATCCCTGGGACGCAAAGGCCGGATATGCCAACATCGCAGCCACACCGGAGAAGCAGGAATCCATGCGCAACGACCTTTTCCGCGTAAACCACTGCGAAAACATACTGCTCACAGGAGTGACCTTTCAGAACTCGCCTAAATTCCACGTGCATCCCTTCAACAGCCGTAACATCATCATCGACGGTATTACAGTGCGCTGCCCGTGGAACGCGCAGAATGGCGATGCCATAGACCTAAGCGATTGTCATCAGGCTCTCATCGTGAACTGCACCGTGGACGCAGGCGATGACGGAATATGTATGAAGAGCGGCAACCGAAAACCAGACACCGACATAAACGGATGCGAGGACATTCTCATAGAGAGCAATACGGTATATCATGCGCACGGCGGATTCGTAATAGGCAGCGAAGACGTGTGCGGAATGACACGCATCGTAGTACGTTCACTGCGCTTTGCAGGCACCGACACAGGACTGCGATTCAAGAGTAACATAGGACGCGGTGGAAAAACGAAAGACATATATATCAGCGACATCGTAATGACCGACATAGCACAGGATGCCATAACCTTCAGCTGCGACTATGAGAACAAGCCTGCCGGAGCTTCCGATGTCAAAAGCGCACAGCCTAAAGCCAAAGAAAACGACAAAGTACCCGAATTTACGGACATACACATAGATCGCATCACTTGCCGTGGTGCCAAAAACGCAATCACCGCACGTGGCATAGAGGGCTACAACTGCGTACACGACATCACCGTGAGCAACAGCACCTTCCTTTATACCTCAAAAGGCGAGAACATAGATACCGCTACGGCAAACGTGAAGCTCAACAACGTAAAACTGACGAAAGAAAAGCCGTAACGGCAAAGCACATTTCTCAACAGCTAGATTTGTAAATTCTGCAAACAAAAACGAGACGGTGCAACGCATCGTCTCGTTTTTGTTTGCAGAATTTATTATGTCACATTGCAAGAGCTGCATCCTGCAGTATTTCTCCTATGGTAGGATGTGTATGAACCATGTCCTTGAGCTGGCAGACCGTAGTGTCACGGCACATCAGCGCACTAACCGTCTGCACTATGTCGGCAGCATGAGCGCCATAAACGTGACAACCTATTATACGTCCGCCGGCATCGGTCAATAGTTTCAGTAAGCCCTCCGCTTCTCCCATTGCCAAAGCCTTTCCGTTGGCGCGGAAGAGAGCACGTCCGCAACGGTAGTCTATGTTGTTGTTCTTGCAATAGTCCTCACTCACTCCCACACTTGCAGCCTCCGGATTGGTGAATACAGCCTGCGGCATTATGTCAAGACGTATATCATCAGTACGCCCCACCATCCTGTTCACCACATGTAAGCCCTGCATGGTGGCGGCATGTGCAAGCATACAGCGTGCATTGACATCGCCGATGGCATATACACCCTCTACATTGGTCTGCATATTGTCGTCTGTAACAATGCCTTTAGCATCATACTGCACACCGGCAGCCTCGAGATTTAGTTCCTCGACATTGGGTGTTCGTCCCGTAGCCACAAGCACGGTGTCGGCTTCTATTGTCTGGCTCTTGCCCTTGCGCTCAAACGTTACGCTGCCATCGGCAACTGACGTTACTGCCGATTGCATGAAGAAGGTAACGCCCTTGCGTGCTACGGCTTTGCGCAAACGGGCTGCGACGTCACTGTCAAGAGCCGGCAGACACTCCTTGAGATATTCCACAACGGTGACTTCGCTGCCAAAGCTGCTGAAGGCAGAAGCGAACTCCATACCTATCACACCCGCTCCGATAATGCAAAGACGTGCGGACAGATGGTCAATGCGAAGAAGTTCGTCGGAAGTAAGGAATGTGCGTGATGCGGATGAGGAGTTGGCAGGAAGAAATGCTGCCGGAATCTTCGGACGTGCGCCTGTGGCGATGATTATGTTGGGCGCAGTATATTCCTCGCCCGCTGCCACGACCGTCTTCGGAGCAGTAAACGAAGCCTTGCCGCGCACGAATGTTATGCCGGGCTGCGACATCAGAAATTCCACTCCGCTACGCAATCCTGCCACGACCTCGGTCTGTCGCGCCATTATGCGGGCAAAGTCAAGACTGTACTGCAAGCCTCCCAATCCGAGAGCTTCGGCATCTTTCAGTGTGTCTATTACCTCGGCACTGCGGCAAAGTGTCTTCGTGGGTATGCATCCTCTGTTCAGACAAGTGCCACCGGCATCCTCCGCCTCAATGACCACCACCTGAAGTCCCTGCTTGGCAGCATATTCAGCAGCTCTATAGCCGCCGGGCCCACTGCCTATTATTATCAGATCAGTTTTCATTCAGCAATGATTTATAAGTAACCACAGGATGCTTGGCAGCCAGCACATCGTCTACCCTACCTATCGGTGTGTCGTGCGGTGCGCTCTTAACTAGTTCGGGAGTTGAATTCGCCTCTTCGGCAATGCGTCGCATCACGTCGATAAAGCCATCTATTGTGTCCTTGCTCTCGTTTTCCGTTGGTTCTATCATAAGAGATTCGTGGAAGAGTAGCGGGAAGTATATTGTCGGTGCATGATAGCCATAGTCCAACAGGCGTTTTGCCACATCCATGGTTGTCACTCCCGTTGTCTTGTCCTTCAATCCGTCGAAAACAAACTCGTGTTTGCACAGTCCGTCGATAGGCAGTTCATATACATCCTTCAGCGATTCCTTTATATAGTTGGCATTAAGCGTGGCAAGCGGACCAACCATTCTGATATTCTCCTTTCCGAGTGTGAGAATATAAGCGTAGGCACGCATGAGCACGGCGAAGTTACCGTGATATGCACCCACTTTCAGTGGCTTGTCAGCAGCACAGTCTTCACGGTCATGTCCATCCTTTGTAACATCCGTTCCGCTCTGCAGATAGCTGCTGTTGTCTATAAGGTCGAGAATCCACTCCATACCCTTGCGCACTCCCACGGGTCCGGCTCCTGGTCCGCCTCCGCCATGCGGTGTGGAGAAAGTCTTGTGCAGATTGATGTGCATCACGTCAAATCCCATATCGCCCGGGCGGCAAGCACCGAGCATCGGATTGAGGTTGGCACCGTCGTAATACATAAGTCCGCCACAGTCGTGAACAAGCTGTGCTATCTCCGGTATTCCGTGCTCGAAAAGTCCCAACGTGTTCGGGTTGGTCATCATCATGGCAGCCACCGTATCGTCGAGCAAGCCACGGAGGTCGTCTATATCCACAGTGCCGTCAGCCTTGCTCTTCACCTCTACTACATCAAGTCCGCACACGGCAGCCGATGCCGGATTGGTACCATGGGCAGAATCGGGCACAATCACCTTTGTACGCTTGCTGTCGCCCCTTTTCTCATGCCATGTACGAATTATCATAAGCCCGGTAAGTTCACCGTGCGCACCGGCAAAGGGGCTAAGGGTAAAGCGGCTCAATCCCGTGAGTTCCGCCAGCGACTGTTGCAGGTTGTCGATGAGTGTAAGCGCGCCCTTGCAAGTGTCTGCCGGCTGCAGAGGATGCAAAGAAGTGAATTCCGGAAGCGCAGCCATCTCCTCGTTGATTACAGGATTATACTTCATGGTGCAGCTTCCCAACGGATAGAAGCCGTTGTTTACGCCGAAGTTATTGGCACTATGGTTGGTATAATGACGCACTACGGTCATCTCGTCACACTCCGGCAGCGCAGCGTCTTCAGCCCTGCGCATCTCTGCCGGCACCTGATAGCTTCCGAAAGGGCTGTCGGGCAGAGTATATCCCCGTCTGCCTTCGTGCGAGAGTTCGAATATCAGTTTGCCGTATAGTTTGTTATTCATAATCTTAAATAATTCAGGATTCTTTTACTACTTGCACCAATTTCTCTATTTCCTCCATCGTTCGTTTTTCTGTTACGGCAAACATGATGGTATCGGCAGCAACTTTCACTCCGCCGAAGATGCCGGCTTTGATAAAACGGCGCTGCAATTCGTCTACATTTCCGTCATAACGTACACAGAACTCGTTGAAGAACGGGCGGTTGAATGCCGGTTTGAACCTGCCTGTTGCCAGCAGTTTGTCGTAAAGGCAGTGGGCTCCGGCGTATGACTGCTCTGCGGCTTCACGCAATCCCTGTTTTCCCATAACCGACATATAGACGGTGGCGAAGAGGGCCATGAGGCTTTCGTTAGAGCATATGTTCGATGTGGCTTTTTCTCTTCGTATGTGCTGTTCGCGAGCCTGCAGGGTAAGGACGAAAGCGCGCTGTCCGCGATTGTCCTTTGTCATTCCTACGATGCGTCCCGGCATCTTGCGTATGAGCTTTTCCGTACAACACATATATCCCACATAAGGACCTCCGAACGTCATTGGTATGCCCAGGCTCTGTCCGTCGCCTACGGCAATGTCAGCGCCCCACTCTCCCGGTGTTTTCAGCACGGCAAGATCGGCTGCCACACAGTTCATTATGAGCAACGCCTTGCTGTCATGCACTTTTTGCGAAAGTCCTTCGTAGTCTTCCACCACACCGTAACGGTTGGGCTGTTGCACCAGCACTCCAGCCACGCCGCCCTGTTCCAACTTGTCGTCCAGCTGCTGACGGTCGGTAACGCCGTCGTTGGCGTCTATCATTTCTATCTCCACGCCGTGGAATCGGGCGTATGTACGTACCACGGCAAGGATTTTCTCATCTACAGTAGCCGAGACGAGCACCTTGTTGCACTTCTTTGCGGCAGCCGCAGCCATCAGAACGGCCTCGGCTGTGGCTGTCGTGCCATCGTACATGGAGGCGTTAGATATGTCCATGCCGGTGAGCGCAGCCATCATCGACTGATACTCGAAGATATAGTGCAGTGTTCCCTGCGATATTTCAGCCTGATACGGAGTGTAAGATGTAAGATATTCCGAGCGGCTCACTATGTTCGGAACCACAGCCGGGGTGTAATGGTCGTACACACCGGCTCCCGCGAAACAAGTGAGCGTGGTGTTCTGTTTTGCGAGGTCGGCAAAAACGCGTCTCACCTCGAGCTCGCTCTTTGCTGCGGGCAGATTATATTCGTGCTTGAAGCGTATGCTTTCCGGCACCTCTGCATACAGATCGTCAAGCGACTTTACGCCAACCTTGTCAAGCATCTGGCGCAGGTCGTCATCGGTATGTGGAAAATATTTGTGTGGCATGGTGTATGCTTGAATTATTTATTGCAGAATTCTTCGTAAGCCTTTGCGTCCATGAGGTTCTCGAGCTCGCTTTCGTCAGATATTTCCACCTTTATTATCCAGTTGGCGTAAGCATCCTGATTGAGCAGTTCCGGTGTATCGTCGAGGGCCTCGTTCACTTCAACCACCGTTCCGCTGACAGGCGAGTTGAGGTCGCTGGCTGCTTTCACGCTTTCCACGGCTCCAAATTCCGAGCCTGCCTCTACCTCGTCGTCCACTTCAGGCATATCCACATATACCACATTGCCAAGTGCGTGCTGGGCATAGTCGGTAATGCCTATATATCCGAAACCGTTTTCCACTCTCACGTATTCATGTGACTCTGAATAATAGAGTCCTTCAATTACTTTTGCCATAATATTTATTTTTTGATTTATATGTTTTTCTTTTTCTGTCCATGCGTAGCGGCAGACTCCGTTGTGTGCCGTTGCCGTTACTTCTTATAGTGCTTGTCGTAGAATTTCTTTTTCACCACCACGCCGGGGAATGTCTTTTTGCGTATCTGAATGTGCAGTTGCGTGCCCAGTGCGGCGCTGTCGGCATTGACGAGAGCCATACATACGCTCTTGTCGGTGGATATGGTGTGATAGCCGGTGGTTACCTCGCCTACCTTTTCGCCGTCCTTCAGCACATCATAGCCGTGGCGGGGAATTGCCTTGTCGGCAAGTTCTATGCCTACCACCTTTCTTGCCACGCCCTCGGCTTTCTGCTTCATCAGGGCTTCCTTGCCTATAAACTCTTCCTTGTCGAGCTTGCAGAACATGCCCAGTCCTGCCATGAGGGGCGAAATCTCCGCCGACAGCTCGTCGCCGTAGAGCGGCAGTCCCACCTCGAAGCGCAGGGTATCGCGGCAACCCAGTCCGCAGGGCTTACAGCGTCCGCTTGTCATGAGCTTATCCCACAGATCTCTTATATAATCGTGCGAGCCATAAATCTCGAATCCGTCTTCACCGGTATATCCCGTGCGACTGACAATGATTTTTTCGCCATCCCTCCCGCATGTCACGTCGATAGTCTTGGTTGTATAGAACGTAAGTTCGGCGCAGGGCAGTCCGAGCACCTGTTCCACCACCTCTTCCGAGCGTGGTCCCTGCACGGCTATCTGTCCGTAATAGTCCGAGAGGTTGCGCAGATCTATGTCGAAGCCTTCGGCATTCTTCTGCATCCATTCCCAGTCCTTGTCTATATTAGCCGCATTTATCACGATGAAGAAGTCGTTGTCGCCCATCTTGTACACGAGCAGGTCGTCCACGGTTCCTCCGTCGTCGTATAGCATCATGCCGTAGAGTATCTTTCCGGCTTCTATGTTGCTCACATTGTTTGTGAAGATGTGGTTTACGTAACGCTCGGCATCAGTTCCCTTTACGGTCACCTCTCCCATGTGCGACACATCGAATACTCCGCAGTCGTGTCTTACGGCGTTGTGTTCATCCTTGATGTCTGTATATTGTATCGGCATGTCGAAGCCGCCGAACGGGCTTATTAGTGCTCCTTGAGCAACGTGCTTGTCGTAAAGACAGGTTTTCTTGTTTTCCATAAATATGTCGTATTTACTGTTATTCTGTAAGAATGCTTACAAGGTCTTGCTTCTTGAGATTATGTATTATCTGCTCTGTGTGTTCGGGCAGTGCCGCCTCTATGGCATGTCGTGAAAGCTCCACGTTACGCAGTGGTTGCAGTATGGCTTCATCGAGATTTCCGGTAAGGAAATAGTCGCCCACAAGGTCGAGCGACTTTATTACTCCGTTTTTCAGCTCCATGCGTGCCTCGAAGTCGCCCACGCCCTCTATTCTTCTCTTCTTCACCAGCGTATATCGCGGATTGTTGCCGTAGATGAATTCGGGCGTAAGATATTCGCGTTCTATATTCTCTATGTCTGCCAGAGCCTTCGTGTCGAGCACAATCTCACTGTCGCACAGGTTATGCCGTACGAAATTCTTGAACTCCTCAATCCCTATATCTGTGTAGTCTTTCAGCAGGGCAATTCTTTGTCTTACGCTCTGTACGCCTTTGCTAAGAAGCTTCTCGCCGGTCGGCGTTATGCTGCCCACCATGTTTTCCATATCCGTGTCGTATAGCATCGTGCCGTGCACTATGCTGCATCCCGGGATCTTGTAGAATGCGTTTCCCGACACCTTCTTTCCGTCGATGAGAATGTCGTTGCGTCCACTCGTCCTGGCGTCTACGCCGAGTTTCTGCAGCACCATTGCCACCATTGTTATGTATCTGTTGAATGTAAATCCGACGTTTTCTTCTTTCGTGACATACGAGAACATTATGTTGTTCATGTCGGCATATACGCAGCCTCCGCCGCTTTTTCTGCGATAGGTGTGTATTCCGCGACTGCGGCAGAACTCGAGATTCACCTCGTTTTCAATGAGCTGGTTGCGTCCGAAGATGACGCTGGGCTCCACCTGCCACATAAAGAAGGAGTCTTGTACGTCGATATTCCGCGCAACATATTCCTCCATTGCCAGATAGAACGAGAGACGTCTCACCCTCTCGTCGGGCAGTGCTATGTGTAACATCGTCGTTTTTGTTTTGTGTTTATTATTGTTGTTTTACCTCATACATGCCTGCGGCATGCCATGATGTCTGTGTTTGTGCCGGTCTGCTCTTCTGCCGTGTTCCGGTGCCGGCAGCGTTGCCGGGCGGTTACGTACGTTTCGGTGTGTCATTACGCCCGTATCGGGCTGTTTTTATTTTGCAAATATATTAATAAAATATGTAAAGTGCAATTTTCTTTGCTTTTATTTTCCGCATATTTATTCTTATGATATTTTTGTTATTACGTGTATTCTTCACCACGTAATTGCAATGCGGCACCGGTGTGCGCCAAGGCGGATGGAATATGGGCAGGTATGCGACAGAAAAGGGCATAAAAAAGGGGCTACTGCCGAACCAATCGGGACCGCCCCTCCAACGTTAAACCATGAAAAAAAATTATATGCATGCCTTTGTGGCTATTCTATCGTCTATATTAGTTTTTGCGTCATTGATAATCTTTTGTCTTTTAATTAACTTGAGCTTGTAAATTTCCACAATATCCAATTCATTATTTGTCAAGTGCAGTTGCCATTACGACATGCTTTTATCTTTTGTTGGCTCAAAGGTAAATAAAAATATCAATACGCGAGGTGGAAATTTTATCGGAAAATGTAGAACACCCATTTTCTGACGACATTCTGGCAAAAATACTCGACTTACACAGCGGCATTTAACCTTTATTGTATGTGCATAACCCTGTCTGTCATTAGATTTTTATCCAAATATGTCATTATATTTCATGTCTGTTTCGTCTATATGTGTGCCGTATTACACCACTTCAGCGAAGGCATAGCGGGCTATGTCGGGATGAAGCGGAAAGCAAGACGGTGCGAAGAGAGGCGAAACTGATACGAAAGGTAAATATTGATTCTCGGAAGAGACTATGTCGCGGTATGATGACCGTTTTGGGGGTTAAATGTATATAAATTGGCATGCTCGTAACTGCCACTTAATGAAAGTTAATTTGTAAAGATATTTGGTCGAATTTAACATGTGTAAAACTCGCAATCTACGTGCAAATATTTGTTAATGAAAGTGGGACGATTTATGCTCCCGACGGGTCGAAAAACCATTACGTACGTGAGCTCATTGCGATTTCATCGATTTCGCATCGCCATTTCGATGAAATCGCAATGCGATTTCGACGATATCGCGATGCCGTAAAAGCTATATCGCAATGAGCTAACGTACGTAACGGCAAACCGATGAAATGGTATTATTTCGCAAAACGCGTAACTCACTGACTATCAGCGCTCCCTATTTGAGATAAAAAACGCTCATTTTCGCGTCGTAGGTTACAAATCGAGG
>CAMTJK010000086.1 GCA_947072805.1 uncultured Prevotella sp. | reverse complement strand
TTAAATTCGACCAAATATCTTTACAAATTAACTTTCATTAAGTGCAGTTACGAGTTCTTCGAAACTGTTTGGCTATTCGTTGCTTTAGTTACGGCAACAGGAACTACCGAAAACAACCTTATCTTATGTCTTCTCCTTAGCGCTTGCGGCATTGATTTCTGCGCCAAACCGACGTTTTTTTGTTACAAAATGAATTATTTTTCATACAATTTTGTCTTGTCTTAAAAAATTAAATATCTTTGCACACAGGCATACAGCCTACGCAACACTAATAAACAACTGAATAACTGCGTCACACAGGCTACGGAGTGCGCGCAATGCCGCATAAAGGATAATCCACAACGAGGCACCTGGACTTGTCCTCATGCGACCACCATTTACCTAATTCATGCAACTGTTTGTCAGGTGCCGGCAAGCACAACCTATTATTGTGATGAGAAAAAAGTATTACCCCCCCCCAGAATTGAATCTTATCAGATTGATTCAGAACGGTTCTTCTGCGAATCTGCCGTAGAGCTGAAATACGGTTCAGAAGGAAAACCGGGCAGCGACAAGTGGACTGAAAGTGACATTAACGATGAAGGAGATTTTTAATATGAACACATTCAGACTTACCACTGCTGCATTTGCCGCCATTGCGGCATTTGCATCCTGCTCCGACAAAGACATTGCCGAAGCTACAGCTCCCGAACAGGCGCCCACTGCCGCCGGCACTCACTACATTACCATCAACACCAACAATGCCGGACTTACACGTACCGAGATTGTGCCCGACGAAAACGGCTTTACCGCCAAATGGAAGGTGGGCGACAAGATAAACCTGTTTGAGGTGATAACCGGAACAGGAAGCGGCTATCCAACAATAATACAGTACGCCTCCGAACCGCTTGCCGATAGCGACATAAAGCCTGACGGCTCAGCTTCTTTCCGCGTGGCTATAAACGACGAGAACGCCACACTGGGCAACAAGTTCCAGTATATAGCTTCTTATCCCTACACCGACAACGCAACTTCTCCCTATCCTACTTTCTGCGAATATTACGATCTGACAGACGAAGATGACATCTCTAACTGGAAAGCGTACTGGAATTACACAGGGACAGACCCCGTAGAGTCACATCCCTGGCTGAACGTTATAATGCCAGATATACAAAAACCAACATCTACAAGCTTCGACCCCGACTGCGACATGCTTCTTTCGGGCATCATCACCCAAGACGCACAGATATCCGAGGTAGCCTCATTGCCTTTTGCGCGCGCAGGTACCGTTATATGTATAACGTGCAAAGGGCTTGACGCCTACAAGGGACAGAAGATTTCAGCCGCAAACTTCAAGTTCGGCTACAGCTATGGCGGAAATCAGAACGGAGAGTACGACCCGGTGGCTAACAAGGTTATGTACTACAAAGGATTTCCATTCACCCTATTTCCGCAGAATGTCACCATTCAGGACGACGGAACGGCACAGCTGTGGCTAAGGGGCTACAGCGGAACGCTGAGCGACTGGTGCTCCCTGGGGCTCACCGTCGGCGGCGAAGTAATTGACGAAGGCGGTAAAGGTGGGATAACTATAAATGGAGGCACGACGCTGGTGCGCGCAATCAAGCTCAATGAGCTCGGCAGGACTATAAAGTTTGAAGAGGGCGGCATGACAAAGTTCGGCGTTACCGACTTCCTTATCGGAGACCTCTTCCCCTTGATTGACATCTTCTACTGCGCCAACGATAATCTGGACGGATTTACCGCCTCATGGAAGCACCTCGGTGAAAACATATCCAAATACACCTGCCGGCTTGTTAAACCCGACGGAGTGGACGAGCAGGGATATGCAAAAATGACAGAAGTAAGAAAGCTCGGCGATGCCATCATCAACGGCAACACCGCCTATATAGATGTAGAAGGAATAACTGACGCCGAGACCTACATAGAGGTGACTGCCCATGCCAAAGAGGGGCACTGCTTCAACAAAGACAATATTGAATATATCAGCTCAACGGAGTATTCATGCAACCGCGTTGTCAGATTAGGCGAAGAAAGCAGCTACCCCGTATGGTTCGAACAGATGTATTACCAGTCTTTGAACGAAAACGGCAAGTGTCCGGATGAGGAGTGGGACAACAGCAAAGAGTATATATGGGATTACAGCTCCGACAACTTGAAATTCGGCTATTGCCACCTGGACTTCGAGACCAACTCAAACGGTATCATCCTCACCTCAAACGAGACAAACACCGACTGGTACGTAAGGTCGCTGCACCCCTACTATCAGATACAGAAAATAGAACTTATGTTTGACGATGCCACAAACCAAAACGCCACAGTATGGCTCGGCAACACCGTAGGCGGCAAGGATATTACGGTAGAACCCAGCGTGATGTCGGGCACATCCAACAGGACACTCGTTTACGACTTCTCCGGAGAAAGCGAAAGATACAAATACTTCACCATCGGAGACGGCGGCAAAGGCGGAGTGGCAAAGCTCTTCAGCATCAAAATATACTACAAGAACTGACATTCATGCCTGCAAGACAGGAGGAGAAAGCACCGCACCACACGGCACAGGCGCTTTCTCCTCCTGTCTTTTTTGTATCTGATGAGCTAATTTGGTAAAAATCCAACGACGGATCGGGCTAAAAAAAGGCTCCGACACTATCGTGCCGAAGCCTGCTATGTTGTTTCGTTTCAGTCAGGTTATCAAAGGTTGGGGTTTATCTTGCTCCACTCGCTGATGGGGGGCACGATATCTAGTGTCACCAGTTCGTCGCGCATCTTGCAGAGGTGCTCATAACTTGCATCGAGCTTGGCGTTCTCCTCTGCAGTTCCCTGCGGGACATTATATGTGCAGCCGTCGGCACCGAGCGTGGTGTCCATAGCCATCATTATGTGATTGTACTTCTCTGTCTGCACGTATGTGCCTACGGGGAAGCGGAAAGGCTCACCGCCCATTGCCGAACGGATCATCTCTACCGAGAGATAAGAGGGGCTCTGGAACGAAGAACGTCCGCGCAACTCTATGATTTTTGCGCCGCCTTTGGTCACATCGACCTTCATCTGTTCCCATTCCTCTGCCGTAAACTCGTCGGTACCGATGATGTCGGTGAGCTTGCGGCCGGCAATCTCCACGTGAGAACCGAACACAGCCATCTGCTCGCCGTGACCGCCATAGGTAGCACAGCCTGTTATCTCGTTCTGCATAACGCCGAACTTCTTTGCAAGCGCACTCTGCAGACGTGTGGTGTCGAGACCGGCAAGTGTGGTGACCTGTCCGGGCTTCAGTCCTGAATAGAGCAAAGTAACAAGACCCGTGAGGTCAGCGGGGTTGAAAATGATGACAACATGCTTCACATCGGGACAATATTGCTTGATATTCTTGCCCAGACCCTCTGCTATTTCGCAGTTGCCCTTGAGCAGATCCTCGCGTGTCATGCCTGCCTTGCGCGGCGCTCCACCCGAAGAGATGATATACTTGGCGTTTGTGAAAGCCTCCTTCACATCTGTTGTCGCGGTAATCTTCACGTCACCGAATCCGCTCTGGCGCATCTCCTCTGCCACTCCCTCGGGCGAGAACACGTCATAGAGGCAAATGTCGTTGGTCAATCCCATCATGAGTGCAGTCTGCACCATATTGGAACCAATCATGCCGGCTGCGCCGACGATAGTAAGTTTTTCGTTAGTTAAAAATGCCATAATCGATTATTATATATTATTTATTCAACATTCGTTTACTGTCAGAAGGCATCGCCTTACTGCCTAAACCACCGCAAAGTTAGCAAAAAAACGTGTATCGGATACAGCCATTACAGGCTTAAAAGTGTTATTAAACTATAAACAAACGGTAAAAAAGGCTTTTTCATGCCTGTGATTGCAGAATTGCAAAGTCGGTTTGCCATTTCACAGGCAGTGGAATGGCCATGCCTTTTGAGGCTTTTTGCAGCCTTTTGCTTGGCTTTGTCACAAAAAAGCACTAATTTCGCCTTATCAACAGGCTTACACAACACTACAATACATAACTTTCACTACAATGGCAACAAAAGACGACATCAGAGAAAGGCTCGTCGCACTGCGCGAAGTGATGCGCCGCGAGCGACTGGGGGCTTTCATCTTTCCAAGTACCGACCCGCACAACGGCGAATATGTGCCGGAACGATGGAAGGGACGCGAGTGGATAAGCGGCTTCAACGGCTCGGCGGGAACGGCTGTGGTCACGGCTGATGCCGCAGCACTGTGGACCGACTCACGCTACTTCATTGCAGCGGCGGAACAAACGGAGGGAACGGAGTTTGTACTGATGCGCGAACGCATTGAGGGTACGCCTACTGTGGCTGAATGGATAGGCAGAAAGCTTGCGGCAAGCAGCATCACAGAGGTGGGAATAGACGGAATGGTAAGCACGGCGGCAAGCGTGGAGACACTGAAGAGACAGCTGCGCTCACAGGGCGGACTGACACTGCGCACCAACTTCGACGCGCTGTCGGCAATATGGAAGGACAGACCCGAGGTGCCGCTCAACAACATCGATGTACACCCTACCGAATATGCCGGCGAGGACTGCCGCTCGAAACTGAAACGCATACGCGAAGCACTGAAAGGCGTTAATGCCGACGGCATGCTGGTGTCGGCTCTCGACGACATTGCCTGGACACTGAACCTGCGCGGCACTGACGTACACTGCTGCCCGGTGTTCGTGGCTTATCTGCTCATAGGCGAAGACACCACAACGCTCTTCACCGACCTGCGCAAACTCACTCCCGATACCGAAACTTACCTGAAAGCCAACGGCATAGGCGTAAAAGAATATGCGGATGTGGCTAAGGCGCTCGCCGCATACAGCGGATACAGCATACTGATGGATGCCAACGAGACATCTTATACATTATATAATATAGCAAAGTGCAGGGAGAAGATAAATATCCCGTCGCCCATATCGTCAATGAAGACGGTGAAGAACAGCACGGAGATAGAGGGCATGAGGCGTGCCATGCTACGCGACGGTGTGGCAATGGTGAAGTTTCTGCGATGGCTGAAGCCTGCCGTAGAACGTGGAGGCGAAACGGAGATAAGCATAGACCGCAAACTCACCGCGCTACGGGCAGAACAGAGCTTGTTCCGCGACATCTCGTTCGACACCATTGCCGGATATGCCGACCACGGAGCCATCGTGCACTACGAAGCCACGCCCGAGACCGACAGAGAACTGAAGCCCGAGGGAATGCTGTTGCTCGACAGCGGAGCGCAATACCTTGACGGCACTACCGACATAACACGAACCATAGCCCTCGGACCGCTTACCGACGAGATGAAGAAGGTGTATACCATCGTGCTCAAAGGGCACATACGTCTCGCCATGGCGAAATTTCCGCAAGGGGCATCGGGAACGCAGATCGATGCACTCGCCCGTATCGACATGTGGCGCGAAGGCATGAACTACCTGCACGGTACGGGACACGGCGTAGGCTCTTATCTGAACGTACACGAGGGTCCGCACCAATTCAGAATGGAGTGGAAGCCGGCTCCGCTGCTGCCGGGAATGACAATAACCAATGAACCGGGACTTTATCTTGAGGGACACTTCGGCGTGCGGACGGAGAACACCATGCTCATAACGCCCTACAAGGAGACGGCATTCGGACGATTCGTACAGCTCGAACCGCTCACGCTATGTCCCATCGACACGGCTCCGATAATAACGGCAATGCTATCGGACGAGGAACTGGACTGGCTCAACGAATATCACGCCACGGTGAAGGAAAAGCTGACGCCGCTGCTCGACGCCGACGACGCCGAATGGCTGGACGAAGCCACTAAGCCGCTGTGCAAAACCGACGGGACAAAAGCCGGAAACAGCCGGACAGCAATGTAAACAGGACGTAACGAAAACCCAAAGACAATGGACAACATACAACTTAACGCGCTTACCGACGAGGCTGTGGGACTGCTGAAATGGCTGATAGCCACGCCCTCGGTGAGCCGCGACGAAAAGAGGGCTGCCGATGTGATGGAGGAATTCATGACGGAATGCGGACTGGAATGCCGACGCGAGGCTAACAACGTGTGGTGTATAGCAAAAGGATATGACGAAAAACGCCCCACGCTGCTGCTCAACGCACATATAGACACCGTGAAGCCGGTGGATTCGTGGACACGCAACCCCTTCGAACCGCTCATAGAGGGCGACAGGCTCTACGGGCTGGGCAGCAACGACTGCGGCGGCGGACTGGTGTCTCTGCTGCAGGCGTTCAGATATCTTGAACGCTGTGGCTCCAACTACAACCTCATATACCTTGCCTCGGCTGAAGAGGAGGTGTCGGGCAGCAACGGAATAAGCCGCGTACTGCCGCTGTTGCCGCATATCGACGTGGCAATAGTGGGCGAACCCACAGCCATGCAACCCGCAATAGCCGAGAAGGGACTTATGGTTATTGACGGCACAGCGCACGGACGCTCCGGACACGCCGCACGCAACGAGGGTGTAAACGCCATTTATGAGGCTCTCGACGACCTGCTGTGGCTGCGCGACTATCGCTTCGAACGGGTCAGCGAACTGCTCGGACCGGTAAAGATGAGCGTGACGGTGGTAAACGCTGGTACGCAGCACAACGTGGTGCCCGACGAATGCAGGTTCGTCATAGACGTGCGCACCAACGAGCTATATACTAACGAGGAGGTGTTTGCCTTTATACGCGACCATGTGAAAAGCGAGGTGAAAGCACGCTCGTTCCGTCTGGGTTCGTCGCGTATCAGTCCCGACCACCCGCTGGTGTGCAGGATGAAGGCAATGGGAATGCAGCCGTTCGGCTCGCCTACGCTCTCCGACCAGGCGCTGATGTCTTTCGACTCGCTGAAACTCGGTCCCGGACACTCCTCACGCTCCCACTCTGCCGACGAATATATATGTATCGGCGAGATAAAGGATGCCATATCACAATATGTAGAGATAATAAGCAAAGCCTTGTGACACGGCAAGGAAGATGTCGTTATAACGAAAAGGGGCTTTATGATGTGCCGTTGCCGACCTCATAAAGCCCCCTTTTTGTGTACAGCGGCAATATATTGCCTGCCTTTATTATATTATAAGAGGTATATTAACCCAAAACGGTCATCATACTGTTATGGAATTTATTATCTTCCGAGCCACGATTCCGGATTAAGTTTTGTCTTCTCGCGGTACAACTGGAACTGCAATATGTTGTCGCCGTCGAGCACTCCGAGAGGCTGGCGCACCTTTATCTTCTGTCCCTTATGCACGCTCACCGTCGAGAAGTTGCTGTAAACTGAGATGTAACTGCCGTGACGTACCATGATTACCGCCTTTCCGGCATAGTTGAATACCGCGCTCACCTCGCCGTCAAACACGCTTCTCACCTGCGCTCCGGGCTGTCCCTGTATGCTTATGCCCTTATTGTCGAGCCTTACGCCCTTCAGTCCCTCTACGTTATACTGTCCGAAGTGGCTCACTATGCGGTAACCGCCGGAGATAGGCATGGGCAGTCGTCCTCTGTTGCTCTCGAAGCTGCCGCTTATGCGCCTGTCTTCCGAGTCCATATTATATATAAGTCCGCCCGTCTTCTTTGTTTCCGTCACCTCACGCTTAGTCTTTGTATTGTTGCGTGTGCTCTTCTCTGTCCGGTTTTCCTTTTCGCGCCGTTTCTTCTCTGCCGCGCGTGCAGCCGCTTCGGCAGCCGCCTTGCGTTTGGCTTCAGCCTCAGCGCGTGCCCTTGCGCGTTCCAGTTCCTCGGCAATGAGTCGCTCTATCTTCGCGTTTAGCTCGGCATCTCTCTTCCGTTGCTTTTCTATGAGCTGCTGTATTGTCTTCTGCTGCTTCTGCAGAGTGCTCACCACCTGCTTCTGCTCTGTCTGTTTGTTTTCGAGGTTGGCGCGTTCGCGCTCTCCACGTGCAAGCAGGGTGCTCTTGTGGTTCTTTGCTTCTGTGAGCTGCTTGTGCTTCTCTGTCACCTCCGCCTGCTTTTCCTTCACCATCTCTCCCTGCACGCGCTGGTATGTGGCATACTCGCGCATGAATCTCATGCGGCGGTACATCTGCGTAAAACTCTTTGCGCTGAATACAAACATGAGCTGGTTCTGTATGGAGCGGTTGCGGTGCATGTACCGCATGGACTTCACATACTTGTCTTTACGGTCGTCCAGTTCTTTCTGCAGTCGGTCGAGCTGCTGTTCGAGCAGTCTTATGTCGCCCGTCAGCGTGGTAATGTCGCGGCGTATGGTGTCGATGGTCTTGCGTTTGTCCTCTATTTCAGAGTTTATCTCCATGAGGTTCTTGAGCCTTTTCTTCACATCGAGCTCGTTCTGGCGCAGTTTCTGTTCATGTTGTCTTATCTGTTTCTTAACCTGCGCCTGCTCGTTCTGCAGTCCTTTGATGGAAGATGAAGAGGTTTTGGCCTTTGTTGTTGTCTTCTTCTTTGTCGTTGTTGTCTTCTTTTTCGTCGTTGTGGTTTTCCTTGCCGTCGTTGTGGTACGCTGACGCGACGTTCCGGTTCTGCGCTGCTGCGCCGAGCCTGCCATGACGATAATCAGAAGAAGAGCGATAAAGTATAGACGTCGCATCGTTATAAGTCGGTTAGCCTTGTTGTCTGAATGTGTTTACAGTGCCATGAAGCGTCTCACTATCTCGTCCACCATCACCTGTTTGTATTTTCCCGACACCTCGGTACGCGTTTCCCAGTCCTCATCGTTACCGAGGTAGTTGAGTTTCATTTCAATCTTTACATCCTTGTCTCCCGTATTGAAGAGTATGGAGTGGCCTGTGGGGAACGGGCGGCTGCCGAGAGGCTGGAAGTCCTTGTAGTCCCAGTTGAGTTGTGTCTTTCTCAGAGCCGACTTATACTGCACGTTAGCCATCTTTAAGGTGCCGCTGCCTTTCTCGGCGAGCCATTTGTATGAGAGCGGTGTACGTTCGTAGGATATTATTATGTCGTTTCCGTCGGGCACAGTCTCGTATTTGTCCAGGTCTGTATCTGACACCTTTGTTGTTCCGGGCATGAATATTTCGTTCCAGAACATTGCCTGCAGCGAGTAGAAGTTTATTCCGCTGTTGCGCAGGAAGGAAAGTTGCTCGTAAGGCACTTTCAGGTACTGCTTGTTTATGCGGTCTATGATGAGCACATAGTCTTTTGTGAACTCCATTCTGCCTGCCTCTACAAAGCCGAAAGCCATAAGTTGCAGCCTTATCACGTCGTCGCGTTTCATCTTGAGGCTGCCGGTGAGACTTATCTCCTGCACGCCTATCTGCATCTTAAATTTTATCTTCGATGTGATGAACTTGGCAGAAGGTGTATTGTCTGACAGCTTCTGCATGAATTCTTTTTTGTCCGCATAATCAGCAGTTGCCGATTTTACAGGCTCCACAACCTTTGTAGACCGGCATGCAGCCACAGTCATGACGGCGGCGAGGCATGCTATTTTCAGAATAGTGTTATGTTTCATAGTCATTTGATATATTTTTTCTGTTTTATTTTTCTTCTCAGCAATTTGTTATCGGGTGCTTTGCGTGCAGCCTCCTGCCACATCTTCACAGCCGTCTCCATTTCGCCGTTGAGCGCATAAATGTCTCCGGCGTGTTCCAATATTACGGCGCTGCTGTCGGCATCGTGTCGCACAGCCTGTTCTATGTATATTTTAGCCTCGGCGTAGCGTTCCTGTCGGAAGAGTATCCAGGCGTAAGTGTCAAGATATGTTCCGTTTTCGGGTTCGGCGGTTATTGCCTTGTGGCTCATTCTTTCGGCTTTGTCGAGGTCGCGGTCAAGCTCGCTCAGGTAGTAGGCATAGTTGTTCAGGCAGCTCACATCGTCGGGTTTCCACTGCAGGCAGGAGTCGTATGCTGCGAAAGCCTCTTCGTACAGTCCCTTTCTGTACAGCAGTTCTCCCTTGAGCGAATAGAAGTCGGACGCCATGTCGGGCGAAATGTCGTCGCTTATCATGTCGGTAGCCGAGCGGAACACCTCCAGTGCCTCGTCCTCGCGTTTCAAGATGTAGTATGATAGTCCTTGATAATAGTAGAACACTATCTGGTCGGGGTTGTACTGTCGTGCTGCCGCGCACTGTGCTATGGCCTCGTCGTAGTCTTTCTTATCCAGCGCATAAGCCACAAGATGGAAGCGCGCACTCTGCTCGTCGGGTTCCAGCTCCAGTATGCGTTCGAAGACAGGCTTTATCTTTTCTTCCGGCATCTCCACATATTTCATGTAGGAGGCGAGCAGCTGGTAGATGCCTGTTTCGCCCGGCATCAGACTGTCCACGAGGGCGAAATAAGAGAATATCTTTTCGTCGGGTTTCTTTGGTTCTCCCCTCTTCGCATTGTCAGCCATCGAAGCATTGACGGCATTGGAGAGTAGCATTATGCGCTGTTCTGTGCTCAGTTCGTCGCTCACCAGAGCCCTTCGCAGTATGTTTTCGGCACGCAGCGTGTCGCCCCTTAGGTCGTAATACTCGAGCAGACTTACAAGTGCGCGTGCGTTTCCGGGCTCTTCGGTCAATACGCTGTCGAGCATGTCCTTTGCTTCGGTCTCTCTTCCGCCTGCCATGAGGCGGTCGGCGTATAGCACGCGGTAGTTAAGGTCGTTGGGATACTGGTCGGAAAGGCTCTTCATCTCCCTGATGGCGTCCTCGTGCCTGCCCTGCTTCACGTAGATGTCGCATTTTGTGTAGGAGAGGCGTTCGCTCTTGCCCTCGAGCACTTCCAGGCGGTCGAGCGTACGTATCACGTTGTCGTAGTCGTTGTTCTTGATGTACAGCTGCACGAGCATGTAGAGCACATCTTCGCGGTCGGTATTGCTTTCCATAAGCTTTTCGAGAACGGCAATACCCTCGCTGTACATATCCTTGCTGATGTAAGCCTGTGCCAGTGTTTCGAGATAGATACTGTTTTCGGGATTCAGTTCGGCTGCCTTTTTAAAGTACGTGAGCGCGCGTTCCTTATCTTTAAGCGTGGCGTAGTATCGTGCAAGATAGTAGTTTACCTCGGGGGCATCGGCATCGAGCTGTTCGCAAAGGCGCAACATGTCGAAGGCGGCAGCTTTGTTGCCCTTTTCGTGCTGCATTATTGCCTCGAGGAAGAAGATGTCAAAGCGTCGTCTGTCGTCAGGACTTAGCTTGTCGGCAGGTTCTGCCTTCACTTCCTTGCGTGCCTTTTTCGCCTTGGCTTTCTTTTCGGTCCCGTTTACGGTCTTTCCGGCGCTTGCCGCACATGCAGGCGCGGCTGTCAGTACAGCCACGAGCCACAACAAGCACAGCAGCACGGTCGGAGCGAGCGTGCCGCCGGCAGTATTTCTGCAGTATGTAGCCGGTAGTTTACTCATCATTTCACTCCCGTATGACCGTATCCTCCCTCGCCTCTTTCTGTGGTGTCGAGCACTTCCACCGTCTCGAAGCATGCCTGTTCGTGGCGTGCTATCACCATCTGCGCTATGCGTTCGCCGTCGTTTATTACGAAATCGTCGGCAGAGAGGTTTATCAGCAGCACCATCACCTCGCCGCGATAGTCGGCATCTACCGTTCCCGGTGAGTTAAGCACGGTGATGCCATGCTTGAGGGCGAGTCCGCTGCGCGGACGTATCTGTGCTTCATATCCCTCGGGCAGTGCTATGTGCAGTCCCGTGCCTATAAGGCGTCGTTCCATGGGGTGTAAGGTTACGGGAGCATCGATATTGGCACGCAGGTCCATGCCTGCGCTCTGTTCTGTGGCATAGGCGGGTAGCGCCTGGTGTCCTTTGTTTACTACTTTAACGGTTATCATTATGAATGGGTGGGCGGTGGAAACGTAGCCGGCGACATTGCCGGGAGCCACGAAGCCACCTTTCCATCTTGCAAAATTAGCGATTAATATCTAAACAGCGACAATTTTACATCTAAAAAAACGTGAGAGCGATGTTATTTAACCCAAATAGGTTGGTGGATTTCAGTCCAAATCACTGTGGATTTCAGTCCAAATCGCGGTGGATTATGGAAAGAGAAGAAAGGCGAGACTGCCGGCAAGCACTCGTAACTGCACTTAATGAAAGTTAATTTGTAAAGATATTTGGTCGAATTT
>CAMTJK010000085.1 GCA_947072805.1 uncultured Prevotella sp. | reverse complement strand
AAACGATCCCAGTTTTTTGACAACGCGATTACGTCGTAATGACATCGCCATTACGATGAAATCGCAATGCGATTTCGACGATATCGCGATGCCGTAAAAGCTATATCGCAATGAGCTCACGTACGTAACGGCAAACCGATGAAATGGTATTAAATCGCAAAACACGTAACTCACTGACTATCAACGCTCCCTGCTTGAGATGAAAAACGCTCATTTTCGCGTCGTAGGTTACAAATCGAGGTTTGGATGCCTATTAACACACGTTAAAGTCAAGATTTTTCATAAAAGTAAATAAATGTTATACGCATTATTTCGCCACCGTCTCCGTGGGCATAAAGAAACCTTTTCACTATGGAATTAACGATACTCCACAACACAGCCTGTTTATGCCACATACGCATAAAGCGGTGAAGTGTTATATTTTCCCCTAATTATGACAAAAAATACTACAAAATAATTGTATTTTATTCTTTTATTGGGGCTTATTTTCGTAACTTTGCAGCGTTGGACTACTGACTTTTCGAACTAATAAAAACGGAACTGATACTTAAAAATCTATATAATTAGATATAGGATGTTTTCAACCTGAATGGGTTTATGACATTCCCTCATTGTTTAGTAGTAATGGAATCAGACCGGGTCTGTGAAGATGCGGTCTGTTTTTTAAATTCAAGAAGAGTCGTCCACGCTATTCATCATGCGAAACGTATAAAAACCGTAGAACTATTAATCGTTAAACAATATGAGATACTACTTAAACATGCTGCTCTTATGCCTGTTGTTCCCCGTTGCCGCAATGGCTGACGGATGGACGACGACATACAAACAGATTGAACAGAGCATCCGGCAACCACAGTTTGCCAACCGTGACTTTCCCATTACCAAGTATGGCGCAAGCACTACAGCCAATGCCGCCACCAACCAGAAAGCCATCAACAAGGCTATTGCTGCCTGCTCGAAAGCCGGAGGCGGTAGAGTGATTGTACCTGCCGGCACCTTCAACACGGCAGCCATCACCCTGCTGAGCCACGTGAACCTCGTGGTGGAAAAAGGCGCAGTGCTCCAGTTTGCTTTCGAACCGGAACTGTACCCCATCGTGCTCACCCGCTGGGAAGGTCTCGACTGCTGGAACCTCTCTCCTTGTATCTATGCCTACAAGCAGACAGACATTGCCATAACCGGAGAGGGCGTGATTGACGGCGGCGGCACACACGACACATGGTGGCCCTGGTGCGGCGCTCCCAAACACGGATGGAAAGAAGGCATGATAAGCCAGCGTAACGGCGCACGTCCCAACCTGCTGAAAATGGCTGAAGACGGAGTAAACGTAGACGAACGCCGCTTCGGTCCGAAAGACGGTCTGCGTCCGCAGCTCATCAACTTCCACACTTGCGACGGAATACTCATAGAGAGTGTGACATTGCTTCGCTCTCCGTTCTGGGTTATCCATCCCCTGCTCTCGAAAAACATTACAGTAAGAGGCGTACACATCAACAACGACGGACCTAACGGTGACGGCTGCGACCCAGAATCGTGCGACGGCGTTCTCATAGAGAACTGCTTCTTCAACACCGGCGACGACTGTATTGCCATAAAGAGCGGAAGAAACAACGACGGACGTCTGTGGAACAAGCCAAGCGAGAATATCATAATTCGTAACTGCCGTATGGAGAACGGACACGGCGGCGTGGTAATAGGCAGCGAAATAACCGGCGGATGCCGTAACGTCTTTGCCGAAAACAACGTAATGGACAGCCCCAACCTCGACCGCGTAATACGCATAAAGACCAACACCTGCCGCGGAGGTGTGATAGAGAACATCTACGCGCGTAATATAAAGGTAGGTCAGTGCGGCGAATCGGTGCTGAAAATAAACCTTGACTACGAGCCGAACGAAATATGCTGCCGCGGATTCCTGCCCACCGTACGCAACGTGAATATCGAAAATATCACATGCGAGAAAAGCAAATACGGCGTTATGGTAATAGCACTCGACACCTGCGTGAACGTATACGACATAAACGTAAAGAACTGCAGATTCAACGGCGTGGCTGAAGGTAACAGCATAAAAGGCAAGACACGCAACCTGAACTTCGACAACCTTTACATCAACGGCGGTCTGAGCCTGCTGAAAAAACCGTACAAGAACTACAGCCAGTGGATGACGGCATCCGAAATGAAGCGAGTTCCGCTGTCGTATATGCTCGACTTCTCCACAAGACCAAAGTGGAGCTACGTGATGGGAATAGAGCTCGAAGCCATGCTCGACACCTATCTTAAATACGGAGGCGATGAAATAAAGAACTATTGCAAGCTCTATACCGACACCATGATTAACGAAAAAGGTGTGATAAGAGGATACAGACTTGAAGACTACAACTTAGATCAAATTCGTACGGGCCATTTTGTGGCCCGTATGTATCAGCTCTTCCCCGAAAAGAAGAACCTCACCGCCCTGCAGACACTCATGAAGCAGCTGCAAAAGCAGCCGCGCACGGAAGAGGGCGTATACTGGCATAAGGCAATATACTCTTATCAGGTGTGGCTCGACGGCATATTCATGGGTCTGCCCTACTACGCCCTGACGGCAAACATGCTCCTCAAGGAGAAGAAGGCTACCGCCATATACGATGATGCCGTAGACCAGATAAAGAAAACATACGAGCGTACACTCGACAGCAAGACGGGACTGAACCGTCACGCATGGGACGAGACACACGAAATGTTCTGGGCTGACAAGGAAACAGGATTGTCGCAACACTGCTGGGGACGTGCACAGGGATGGTACACAATGGCTCTCATCGAACTTCTTGACGCTCTGCCAGAGAACTACTCACGCCGCAACGAGGTGATAGAACTGCTCAAGAAAGACCTCGACGCCGTAATAAAGTGGCAGGACAAGAAGAGCGGTGTGTGGTATCAGGTAATGGACAGACCGAACGAGAAAGGCAACTATCTGGAGTCTACATGCTCATCGATGTTTGCATATGCCCTGCTCAAAGCATACCGCAAGGGATATGTGGGAACAAAATACCGCGAGGCAGGCATCAAGGCTTACCGTGGCATCATAAACAACTTCATCAAGGTAAATCCAGACCTTACCATCTCTCTCACCGGCTGCTGCAAGGTGGCTGGACTGGGTCCGGGCTCAAGCGACAAGGTGAAGGCTGCTACCGAAAAGTACGGCATGAAGCTCAAAGAGAACAAACGCCGCGACGGCTCATACGCTTACTATCTGAGCGAAGAAGTGCGTGACAACGACGCCAAAGGCGTTGGTCCGTTCATCTGGGCTTCACTCGAAATGGAAGCACTGGGATATGACACAGAGAATACCACGGCTGGCATCAACCGCCAAGCCGTGGTTACACGTAATAACCCCATAGTAACCGAAGCCGACCCGCTGGCTTCACTGTCTGTAGGCAACGGTCATTTTGCCACAACGGTAGATATAACGGGACTCCAAAGCTACCCTTTTGACTACGAGGCAGGTGTGCCTCTCAACGCAATGTCTGACTGGGGATGGCATTCTTTCAAAAACACCGACAACCTTAAACCATCGGAAACAGAAAAAAGCATGAATCTGGGACACGGACACGATGAAGTGTTTGCCGTGGAATACAAACAAGACGGTCGCAACAAAGAGGCAACCGGATATTTCAGAGCCAATCCGCACCGCCTAAATCTCGGTACAATAGGACTGAAACTTACCGACAAGACAGGAAAAGAAATTGCTCTCAAGGAACTGACCAACATACGTCAGGAGCTGCAATTGTGGAAAGGCATAATAGAATCGCGTTTTACGGCTGACGGCACTCCAGTGGAAGTGACCACGGGATGTATGGCAAGCCGCGATGCTCTCTACGCAAGAGTGAAGACAAACCTGCTCTCAAAGCAGCAGGCAGTCGTGACATTGAAATTCTCTTATCCCACCGGCAAACACGCCGACGATGCCAACGACTGGACAAAGCCGCAACTTCATAAGTCGGCAATCATCAAATCAGAAAACAATTCGGCTGTTATCGAACGAACGATTGACGCCACCACATATTACGTGAAACTGGAATGGGAAGGTAACGCCACCCTGACGGAAACGGCTCCCCACTGTTTCGCACTCGCAACAACAGACGACCTGCTTTCTTTCTCGGCCGAATATACAGAGCAAAAAGATGGCAAGAAGACGGCAAGATTCGAATATGACCAGGCTCTGAAGGCATCAATGAAGGAATGGCCGAAGTTCTGGAACAGCGGAGCAATAGTGGATTTCTCGGAATGTACAGACAAACGGGCTCCCGAACTGGAACGCCGCACCGTCCTTTCACAATATATCACCGCCATAAACTGCGCCAACAACATGCCTCCCCAGGAGACAGGACTGACATATAACTCATGGTTCGGTCGCCCACACCTTGAGATGACATGGTGGCATGCCGTGGATTTTGCGCTCTGGAACCGCCCGAAAGTGATGGAAGGAATGCTCGAGTGGTACAACAAGACAGCTTTCCCCGTTGCAAAAAAGATTGCAGAGCGACAAGGATTTAAAGGCGCGAGATGGATGAAAATGACCGACCCGCAAGCAGGCGAAGCTCCCTCAAACGTAGGTTCGTTCCTCACATGGCAGCAGCCGCACTACATATACATGGCAGAAGAGATTTACCGCACGGCACCGACAGCGGAGACTCTCGCCAAATATGCTGAAGGAGTGGAGGAAACAGCTGCTTTCATGGCTGACTTTGCAAGATGCTGCGCACCGAAGAAAGGCGGAATAAAGCTCTTCGGACAGACATCCATGCAGGAATCTATGTCGAAAGACTTCTCCTTCAACCATCCCTTTGAACAGGTTTACTGGCATTACGGTCTCTCCGTAGCACAGAAATGGCGCGAACGCCGCGGCATTGAGCGCAACAAGGAGTGGGACGAGATAATCAGCCGCATGGCTCCCCTCGCCATGAAAGACGGTATCTACACAGCAGGCGAACCGTCGCAGGCTTTCGACGCAAAGGCGAAGGCTGCCGGTTTCGATCCTTTTGTCAGCGCCGAACAGAGCGGCAAGAGCAGCATTTCGGAAGAAGATTTCGCGCTGAAGTCACGCAGCGATCATCCGGCAGTGCTCGGAGCATGCGGACTTCTGCCAGCAACAGGTCAATATGACAAAGAAATAATGAAGAGCACACTCAAATGGGTTATGCAAAACTGGAACTGGGACACCACCTGGGGATGGGACTACGGTATGATAGCAATGTGTGCGGCACGTCTTGGTGAGACATCGACAGCCCTCGACGCCCTGCTCATAGACAAAGGAAAGAATACGTACCTGAAGAGCGGTCACAACTACCAGGAACCGAAACGTCTGCGCCTCTACCTGCCGGGCAACGGCTCTCTGCTTGACGCCGTGGCCATGATGTGTGCAGGATGGGACGGCTGTGACGAAGTGAACAATCCGGGATTCCCGAAAGACGGTACATGGAACGTGCGTTGGGAAGGATTGCAGCGCATGCAGTGACAGAGATATACCTTATTATATAATATACATTATTATATATAGGTACAAGCATTTGACTGACGCTCCCACAAAATCATCGTCTCATAAGAACCAAAACATAAAAAAGATAACTACGAACAAGTATTCTATCAACTAATTATGAAAAAATCATTAATGATTCTCGCCATGTCGGCGATTACTCTTTCGGCAACAGCACAGACTCCGGCATTTCCCGGCGCCGAAGGACACGGACGCTACGTTAGCGGCGGTCGCGGCGGCAAGATTGTTCACGTTACCAACCTTAACGACAGTGGAACCGGTTCTTTTCGTGCTGCTGTAAACGGCAGTTCCAAGAAGATTGTGGTGTTTGATGTGGCAGGAGTCATACCTCTGGCATCTGACCTTACCATCGGAGCAAACACCACCATTGAGGGACAGACGGCTCCTGCACCCGGCATTACGCTGCGCTATCGCACTCTCCGCGTATCGGATAACGTGATAATGCGCTTCATCCGTGTACGCCGCGGTCAGGAAAAAGACGTAAACGATGGTGCCGATGCCATATGGGACCGTCAGCGTACAGGCATCATGATAGACCACTGCTCGTTCAGCTGGTGCATCGATGAAGTGGCTTCGTTCTATGACAACAACAACTTTACAATGCAGTGGAGTACCATCGCCGAGAGTCTTACCAACGCCGGTCACAACAAAGGCGCTCACGGCTACGGCGGAATATGGGGCGGCAAGCTCGCAAGCTTCCATCACAACCTCATTGCACATGTAACAAACCGCGGACCACGCTTCAACGGTGCGCGATATGGCTGGACCGGCTATACAAACAACCAGCTGTACGATAAATACAAGTGGGGTACCACCGTGCTCGCAGAGAATGTGGACTTCCGCAACTGCGTAATGTACAACTGTCAGGGTGCATGCTACGGAGGTCCCGGCGGCGGTCAGATCAATATGGTCAATAACTACTATAAGGCAGGACCGCGCGGCAGTGGATCACAAGACAGGGTGACTACCGTTACGGTGTCTTCAAGCGGCAACTCGGACAAGAAACATCCCGAGCACTACGGCATGACAAGCCGATACTACATATCCGGCAACACAACAGAAAGTACTTCCGGCGAGATTACAGAAAATCAGGACTGGAAAGGAGTGGCTTACGACAGCGGAGTGTACAATATTGATGGTGAGGTTTACTCGAAAGATGTAAACAATCTGTACACCGATGAAGTGCCCCACGTAACAAACGGCAACGGCGATAAATGTGTTCGCATACGCCTTGACGAACCAGCACCCACCGGAGAGGTTACCACACACTCTGCCGCCACAGCCTTCGAGAAGGTTATGGAATACTGCGGCGCATCGCTTGACCGCGATGATGTGGACATGAGATACATGGAAGAGGCACGCAACGGCATTGCCATGTACACCGGTTCTGTAACAGGCAAGCCCGGTCTCATCGATATTGTGGCTGACGTAAACGGATATACAGAGCAGAACTTCGGCACAGGCTCACGCCCCTTAGGCTTTGACAGCGACAACGACGGTATTCCCGATGATTGGGAGATTGCCAACGGAATGAATCCGAAGAGTGCAATAGACGCCACAAAATATACACTCGATCCAAAAGGCTGGTATACCAACATAGAAGTGTACTGCAACAGTCTTGTACAGGACATTATGATCAACGGAAATGCCAATGCCGAAAGCGGCGTGGAGGAGTATTATCCGCGCTATGTCAAAGCAGACGGAACCGTAGTGGAAGCCATAGAGGGCATACCCAACGCCATCTCACAAGCTGTACGTCCCTCCGAAGTAACCGCCACACATTATTATAACATGCAGGGCGTGAAAGTAGACAATCCTTCGCACGGCATCTACATCCGTATCGACATCTTTGCCGATGGCAGAAAGTCAGTAAACAAACAAGTTATCAGATAATCAACAAATATTTATTAACAACTAAACCTAAATTTATGACAAAGTTCCTCAGATTGCTTCTTGTTATGCTCTGCATTGCAGGCTTCATGCCGGCAAGCGCAGCGTTCAAGGACATTAAAATCGACCTGACGAATGGGAATCTTCTCACAGCAGATGAGATAACCAATAATAAGAAGTCAGTGACATTTGGAGTTGCCATTGCTGATGACGGTACCGCTACGCGAGTGGCTGCCGACGACGCAAGTGCAAACATCGTGCTGAGCGGCGTGTACCATTCCAACGAACACGGATGGGGCAACTTCTCCGCCAAAGTAGCTGTCGAAGGTCCCGTCAAGGTGTCTATGGGCACTTGCAACTGGGGCGGCGACGTTACAGTTAAGGACGAAGGCGGCAACACTGTTGCCACATTCAACACAAACAACGGTAAATGCTACCACAACGACAAGGTGAACAACATTGCTTCGGCTCTCTATAAAGGCACAGAAGCAACCACACTCACCATCAGTGGCGGAAGCTACACTCCGTACATCGCAGTAGAGGCTGTCAATACAGCCGACGTTCCCAGCGACGTCAATATAACCTACTCGCTGGGCGAAGCAACGGCTGAAGGCATTCTGCCTGCCGGAGGCAAGGTTGAAGTAGGTTCGGTATACACCATCCCCGGCAACTTCACTCTCTACGCAGAAGGAAAGACACTTACCGGATGGAGCGACGGAACCAAAACCTATAAGCAGGGCGAAACATTCAACGTCGGTGAAAGCGACATCACCCTGACAGCCGTCTTCACAGACAACACCGTTTCACTGGCAGACCGCACAGAAAGCGTTACCCTGAAATGGGATTTCCAGCGTCAGAACGGTGCGCCTGTAGTAAGCTTCCAGAATGCCACAGGCATCTGGGTTACACAAGCAACCATAGGAGGCAAGACTATCGACGTGAAGATTGATTTTGATACCAACAACGGAGGAAAGATAGCCAACGCCAACTGGAACGACTGGGCACAGATGAATGGCGGAACAAAGTTTACCATCCCATCATGCAAGGGTGCCGTGGTTAGCATGGAGGCATACAATGCTCCGACCACAACCACTATTGACGGCCAGACCGACTATACAACCAGCGGAACGACAATCTCCTACACCATCGCCAACACTGCCGATAATATAGATATCGTAATCGGTGACGGTGATTACTACAGATATATCCAGACTGTTCTGCCGGTTATAGCACAGGGCGGAGGCGGAATAACCTTTACAAATGAGCCAGCCACTATAATGTGGGGACTTAGCGACGGGACTACCAATGTGACAACAGCCACTCCGAAAGATGGTCTTTCAATAACAGCCCTCGACCTTGGTGAAAACGTAATCATACCGTTAGACGAAAGCGGCAATCCCAAAACTGCAACAGGTCAGGCTAAAGACGAAAACGGCATTGCCGTTGTCATGACACAGTTCCAGCCCAAGAATGGAGCCAATGACACATTCACTGCCAACGTAAAACCGGTAAAAGGTCTTACATTCACTCCGAGCAAATTCACATGCTACATCGGACGTGTAGCCACCGATGCTGAAAACGGTGTTACCGTAAATGCAATCGCAAACGGCAAGACCATCAAACTGGGTAACTATACTGCACCTCGTACCAACAAGTCGCAGGCTGATGACAAGTTCGGTGGCAGCTCAAACTACACTAATCAGATTGTAATAAACCTCACTGATGATCAGAAAGCACAGCTGAAAACCACCGAGACCTTCAGTATCTCACTCACAGTCGGTGTTGGTAACACAAAGACCGCCGTATTCGGACAACTCACTATTGAAGGAACTCTTGACGGAACGGCTGAACAGGTAAACAAATACACACTTGCCCTGGCATCCAATCCGGAAGATGGCGGAAGCGTTTCGGCGTATCCCGCAGTCGATGAGTACACGGAGAACGACGAGGTAACCCTCACCGCAACAGAAAACTTCGGATACGACTTCGTGAACTGGACGAACGCTGCCGGCGAAGAAGTATCTAAAGAACCAAAATTCAAGTATACCGTTACAGCCAACGAGACCCTTACAGCCAACTTCAAGGCTGTAAACACCTATAGTCTCGACATTACCGTTGAAGGCGGAGCCAACGATTACATGATTTCTCTTACACCTGCACCTACCGTTGTAGAAGGAAAGAACATGTATGAAGATGGAACGAAGGTTACCATTTCAGCATCTTCAAACCCCATCATCAAGTTCACAAACTGGAGCAACGGCGAGACAGCAGCCGAGATGCCTGTAACCATGAACGAGAACAAGAGCTTCGTGGCAAACTACACTGCTGTAGATTATATTGTAGGATGGGACTTCATCAAAGCCGGCGGTTCAGGACGTCCTGCTGACTTTGCCGCTACCGACAACGATGCAGTAAACCTCGTTCTGCGTGACGATGAGGGCAACGAAAGCGGATGGTTGGACAAGAGCCAATACGCTGCCGGTGGTTACGAAGGTCGCCCGGCTGCAGTGAACTGGCGCACCGGTTCAGCCAATGGTGATATTGGTCACTACTACTGGCAGACTTGTGTTAATGCAGCTGCATTCACAAACCTGAAGATCATCACATCGATGGCATACAACTATAATGCATATACCACACAGCTTGTAGAGTATTCTCTCGACGGAATCAACTGGACTACCGTAGGCAAGATAAACCTCAGTGGTGCAAAGAAGTGGACCGATGCCACATTCAACATGCCTGCAGATGTAAACAACAAGGAGAAGGTGTACATCCGCTGGATAAGCGACAAGACATCTAGCATTGACGGTGCAGCGTCTGCTAACGATGGTATCGCTCTCGGCGGCAGCTACATCATAGGTACGGCCAAGCTTATCGACGACGGCACTGCTCCCGCTCTAGTAAGCTCTGTTCCTGCTGAAGGCGCTACCGGCGCATCTGCCAACGGAAAGGTTGTTCTCAACTTCAACGAGAAGATTAAGCTTACCTCATCTGCAAGGGCTGCCATCGGCGATACCGAGCTCGTGCCCACAGTAAGCGGCAAGACCGTAATGTGCGAATACAAGGGTCTCGACTACTCTACCGACTATACCTTCACTCTCTACGCCGGTTCTGTATCCGACCTCACAGACAATGTAATAACATCAGACATCGTCATCAACTTCCAGACAAAGGTTAAGCCTGCCGTAACAAAGGCTCTCTATGACTTCATCGTACCTACCGACGGAACGATAACCGAAGCTCTTGCTGCAGCCAACAAGCGCGGCTCAAACGCAACAGAGCGTTTCCGCATCTTCATAACCAACGGCAACTATATCTTCGACACTAACGGAACCACTACCGGCGGCGATGGCAATACCTATCCCGACCCACGCTCTTACCTCAGCTCACCGTATGTATCATTCATCGGAGAGTCCATGAATGGCGTTGTCATAACAAACATTACTCCTGATGCTACATGGAATACCAAGTACGGAATGCAATGTCCGCTCGAGGGTATCGGCAATGGTGACGTACTCATCATCCAGAAGGAAGCTCACGACACCTATTTCCAGAACCTCACCATGAAGTCTTCTATGGGCGATGCTCACGGACGCGACATTGTTCTGCAGGACAAGTCGAACCGCACAATCTTCAAGGACGCATGCCTATGGGGATATCAGGACACCTACGTATCCAACAACCAGAACGGCAAATTCTACTTCGAAGGAGGTGTACTCCGCGGACGCACCGACTATCTCTGCGGCAAGGGTGACGTATTCTACAACGATGTGACACTGCAGCAATGCGGTGGCGGCGGATATCTTGCCGTTCCCTCACAGCCTAAGAACTACGGATATGTATTCTCTGGTTGCTACATAAAGAAAGAGACAAGCGATGTGACATTCTATCTCGGTCGTCCATGGGGTTCTGGCACACCTACCGCATGCTTCATCAACACCAAGATGGACGCTAATGCCATTGGCAACGGATGGGCAGACATGAGCGGCGGATGGCCGAAACGTTTCGCCGAATACAACTCTTACCTTACCAGCGGAACAACCATCGACCTCTCTGGACGTCGCACATCGTGGACTGACGGCGAAGGTGTCAAGCACTCCAACGACCCGATACTTACTCTCGAAGACGTACAGTCAATGAGTCTTGCCAACGTAATGGGTCAGGATGACGACTGGGATCCGACAGCACTCACCGAACAGGCTTCCGCTCCTGCAGGCGTTGTTCTCTACACGGACACTAAGAAACTCTCATGGAGCGACAACAACTACGTACTCTGCTGGGCAGTGTTCAAGAACGGCAAGTTTGTGGCAGCTACAACAGACACCTCTTACGACGTAGATGACGCTTCTGCAACATGGTCGATACGCGCTGCCAACGAGATGGGTGGTCTGGGTGAAGCTACCGTTGCAGAGGTAACTACCAACATAACCGAAGTGAAGTCGGCTGCAGAAGTCAAGAACGTTGATTTCTACAACCTGCAGGGCGTTAAGGTTGGCAAGTCTTACAAAGGAACCGTTATCAAAGTGCAGACGCTAGAAGACGGCAGCAAAACCGTAACCAAGATGAACAAGTAATGCTGATACATAAAGTGGCAAGAGACAATATAAGTCTCACCCACTGAATCAACAGAAATACACGCTTAAGGGGCTGTGTCGTAATAGAAATTTACGGCGCAGCCCCTTTTCTTCACTTTCCATCCGAACCAAGAAT
>CAMTJK010000084.1 GCA_947072805.1 uncultured Prevotella sp. | reverse complement strand
TCACGTACGTAACGGCAAACCGATGAAATGGTATTAAATCGCAAAACGCGTAACTCGCTGACTATCAGCGCTCCCTATTTGAGATAAAAAACGCTCATTTTCGCGTCGTAGGTTACAAATCGAGGTTTGGATGCCGATTAACACACGTTAAAGTAAACATTTTTCATAAAAGCAAATAAATGTTATACACATCAAAATCGCCATGTGTCACACAGGGGTGCTGGAGCAGATAAAAAGAGCATAAAATCAGAGTTTCATCTGCTTGTGTCGCTCAAATAATCAATTCGGGTTCAAGACACCATTGCCTGCAGGCCCCAATACGTAGCAAAATGGGCTAAATTGCATGCAAATGATTGCTTTTTTTCGGATTATTTGGTTATTTTTGCATATCGGTAACAAAAGACGGAGATGCGGCAACAGCCTTTACTACACACCGGGACTGCCAAAGAGACGCACCTCCGCCATAACTTGAAACAACAATTCAACATGAGAGGAAAAATAGACTGCTTTCTGGCGTGCGGCGATGTGACAGCCATAAAGCCGCTGATCGAGGAAATGCGCGACAGCAGAACAACACAACATATCAACCTTATAATGACACCACAAATGGCTGCGGCAAACGCCACGCCGGAAGGTTGTACGATAATGGTTGCCGAAAACGTGACAGGAAGCAATACAATACGTGAAATAGCATCGAAAGCCACTGCCGACTACGTACTGCTGCTACACAAGCCGGTGAAAATGACACTCGGAATGTCGGCTCTGGAAAGGTTCCTGCGCGTTGCAGCCGACTCTGGAGCCGCAATGGTGTACAGCGATCACAGAGCTATAGAGCAAGGCAACGTAACCCTGCATCCCGTAATAGACTATCAGGAAGGCAGCGTGCGCGATGACTTCGACTTCGGTTCGCTGCTGCTGATAAGCACTCCGCTACTGCGGAAATACGTGGAGACACAACAGAACACCAACTTCAGATATGCCGGACTGTACGACCTGCGGCTCTTCCTAAGCCGCAAGGGTACAATATTCCACATTAACGAATATCTATATACGGAAGAAGAGACCGACCTAAGAGCCAGCGGCGTAAAGCAGTTCGACTATGTGAACCCGGCAAACCGTGACGTTCAGATAGAGATGGAACGGGCAGTAACAGCTCATCTCGATGCCATAGGAGCAAAAATAGACACATCAGACTATATCTGTCCTGACTACGGCGAACAGGAATTTCCGGTAGAGGCATCGGTAATAATACCGGTAAGAAACCGCGCCAAGACCATAGTTGACGCCATTAACAGTGCCCTCGGACAGAAGACCGCATTTCCCTTCAACGTGATTGTGGTAGACAACCACTCTACCGACGGCACAAGCGAGATAATAGAAAGGCTGACGGAAGAAATCAACAATACCGAGAAACGCACGGAACACGCCGAAGACAACGGGAACATCCAACGTAACCTCATACATATAATACCATCACGCAATGACCTCGGCATAGGCGGATGCTGGAACCTCGCCATAAACGACGAGAGATGCGGACGCTTTGCTGTTCAGCTTGACAGCGACGACCTATACAGTTCGGAAAATACGCTGCAAACCATCGTTGAAGCATTCCGCAGCCAAAAAGCAGCCATGGTGATTGGCTCGTACCGCATGTGCGACTTCGAGCTGAACACATTGCCGCCGGGACTTATTGCACACCGCGAATGGACCAACGAGAACGGTCCGAACAACGCACTAAGAATAAACGGACTGGGAGCCCCAAGAGCTTTCTTCACGCCACTGCTACGACAGATTCAGCTGCCTAATACCAGTTACGGCGAAGACTATGCGCTGGGACTCATATTTTCACGACGATACAGGATAGGACGCATATACGACGAGCTGTACCTGTGCAGAAGATGGTCGGGCAACAGCGATGCCGCACTAAGCATAGAAAAGGTAAATGCCAACAATCTGTACAAAGACAGGTTGCGCACACTCGAAATATCGGCACGGCGCAGCATGCTGCAAGGCAAGGCTGACATTCTCGCCGACTCTTCGCTGCACCGTTTCTTCAACCGCCAGCTCGAAACATGGAATGACGCACGGCTAAGATACAGGGAACTGCAGAACGTGGCTGTGAAAGAACTGCAAGGAGACACGTTTACCTTTATAGCACAATACAATCCGGCACGCATAGTATCGACAGGAGCAGCTGTAGACAAGCGCAGCATTGCCGCAAGACCATGCTTCCTATGCGAAGAGAACAGACCGGCTGCACAGATAAAGAAAGACATTGACGGCAGATTTGAAATGCTGGTAAACCCCTTCCCCATACTGCCAATGCACTTCACAATACCCGCACGCATACACCGGCCGCAACGGATAAAGGGTGACTTCGGGGAAATATACAGACTGCTTGACGACTATCCGGAACTGACCATATTCTATAACGGACCCAAATGCGGAGCCTCTGCACCCGACCACGCACACTTGCAGGCAGGAACATGCGGTATGCTGCCGCTGCAACGCCACTGGCAACGTCTCTGCCGCAACCTTGTGGAAATGACAACCGACGGCGAAGGCGGCGGAATGTGGCACGTGGCTGACTACCCTTGCGCCGCAATTCTCATAAAAACAAAGACTAAAGAGAGCGGCGAGAGGCTGTTCGGAAGGCTATATGGCGCCCTGCCCATGCAGGCTGACGACAGCGAACCGATGATGAACATCGTGGCATGGCGCAAAGACGACGAATATATAGTGGTGGTGATTCCACGACGTAAGCACCGTCCGGAATGCTATTCGGCTGACGGTGAAGAAAGAATAATGGTAAGTCCGGGAGCCCTCGACATGGCAGGCATGCTGATAACGCCGCGTGAAGAGGACTTCGAAAAGCTCACTCCGCGACGAGCATGCGAGATTTTGAAGGAAGTGTCACTGACAGACGATGAGCTGAATAGCGTGATAACACGCATTGCCGAACCTCTGAACAAGAAGCCTGCAACGACAAACGATACACCAACTGGCGAGGAAAAGCCTGAAGTGAGCGTGGGAATTGTAAGCGGAAGCAAAATAAAATTCTCTCTCAACGCGCCATACTCGGCTAAAGGAGAGACAATAGAAGGAGAACAGACCGTGGAATTCTCTGAAGGCGGCATACTCTGGAACGGCAACCAATACAGGGAACTGACATTCCGTCCGCTGTCTGCCAACGCTTCGTTCTCACTTCACGATGTAACGATAGGCGTAAACTTCCACTGGGAACGCAAGGAGACCCAGGTGTTCGGCGGGGCGCTATGTCTCGTGGTTGAAGCCGACAAGATTACGGCAATAAACCGCCTGCCTGTGGAGGACTATCTTGTGAGCGTCATATCGAGCGAGATGAAAGCCACATCGTCACTCGAACTACTTAAAGCCCACGCCGTGATTTCACGCAGCTGGCTGCTGGCGCAGATGGACAAACGACGCAGGCTGAAAGACGGACAGAACAGCTTCTTCTCATTTATAAAGAAAGATGACGAACTGATAAGATGGTACGACCGGGAAGACCATACCATCTTCGATGTATGTGCCGACGACCATTGCCAAAGATACCAAGGCATAACACGCGCCAACAACAAGGCTGTGGAAGATGCTGTGGCTGCTACCGGAGGTCAGATACTGACCTACGACGGCGAAATTTGCGACGCACGCTTCAGCAAATGCTGTGGAGGCGTGACCGAAGAGTTCCAGTATTGCTGGGAAGATACACCCAAGCCATATCTCATTTCGGTGAAAGATACCGACGGAAGCACAGATGCTTTCTGCAACACCGCAGACAAGCACATCCTCTCGCAAGTGCTGAACGACTACGATATGGAAACACCCGACTTCTACAGATGGCGAGTAGAATACACACAGGAACAGATATCGGGACTAATCAACGACAGGATGAAGGACGACTTTGGAAGCATAATAGACCTTATTCCTCTGGAAAGAGGCAAGAGTGGACGCATATGGAAACTGAAAATAGTGGGGACAAAGAAGACCTTTATTATAGGAAAAGAACTTGAAATACGTCGCACTCTCAGCGAGACACATCTTTACAGCAGCGCATTCAGCGTGGAACGTCTCGACATGAAGGAAGGAGTTCCACAGCGTTTCGTACTCAACGGAGCCGGCTGGGGACACGGCGTAGGGCTCTGTCAGATAGGAGCAGCGGTAATGGGAGCCAAAGGTTATGGCTACAAAGACATTCTGCTGCATTATTATCGTGGAGCCGAGATAAAGAAGATATACTGATAACGGCACGCAGCCGGCTTGCCTACGTGAAAAGCAATGGAAATGACACCTCACTGTAACGGCAGGCAAAATGCGTAAAAACAGAAATGAAACAGAAAACAAATCCCTGGGCATGGGTGCCCACACTGTATTTTGCGGAAGGAATACCTTATGTGGCGGTTATGACAATATCGCTTATCATGTACAAACGCCTCGGCATGTCGAACACCGACATCACTCTCTATACGTCATGGCTCTATCTTCCGTGGGTGATAAAACCGTTTTGGAGTCCGTTTGTAGACATGATTTCTTCCAAACGATGGTGGATAGTAGCCATGCAACTGCTCATCGGAGCCGCCCTGGGCGGCGTAGCCTTCACCATTCCCGGTCCGTTCTGGCTGCAAGGAACGCTATTCTTTTTCTGGCTCATGGCTTTTGCAAGCGCAACGCACGACATTGCAGCCGACGGTTTCTACATGCTCGGTCTCGACCAACACGAGCAGGCTCTGTTTGTAGGCATACGTTCAACGTTCTACCGCATTGCAACAATCTTCGGACAAGGACTTCTCGTAATGCTTGCAGGCAATCTCGAAGTGGTGACAAGGAACGTGCGATACTCGTGGAGCCTGATGTTCTACTTCATGGCAGGACTGTTTATCGCTCTGTGGCTCTATCACAACTGGGCTTTGCCGAGACCTGACGAAGACGCAAAGAAGAAACGCATGACAGCGCACGAACTGATAAACGAGCTGGGGCATACCATCATCACATTCTTCCGTAAGCCACAGGTGGTGGCAGGCATCTGTTTCATGCTGTTCTACAGAATGCCGGAAGGTCTGCTTGCCAAAGTATCCGCACTCTTCCTTATAGATGCCGCTCACAACGGAGGTCTCGGGCTGTCGCCTGCCGAATATGGTCTGGTGCAGGGCACTGTGGGCGTAATAGGACTTACCTTAGGGGGTATTCTCGGCGGAATAGCGGCAAGTCGCGACGGACTGAAACGCTGGCTATGGTATATGGTGGCAGCCATAACCCTACCCGATCTTGTTTACGTATATCTCAGCTACGCTCTTCCTTCGAACCTGATGATTATAAATATATGTGTATTTATAGAACAGTTCGGCTACGGTTTCGGCTTCTCTGCATATATGCTATACCTTATATATTATAGTCAGGGTGAACACAAGACATCGCATTACGCGCTCTGTACGGCACTGATGGCGCTGTCGATGATGATTCCCGGACTCTTTGCCGGTGCCCTGCAGGAAACTGTTGGCTACAGAATGTTCTTCATCATCGTGGTACTTGCATGCTCGCTGACATATATTGTTACCTCGTTCCTGAAGATAGATGCCGATTTCGGCAAGAAAAACAATAGCCAGGCATAGGAAATTCCCTACCAAACAATAGGGATTATAACTTTATGCGTAGGAATGTTTTCACTATCTTCGCATCAAGAAAACAATAAACAACGAACATCAAGTGAAACAAAACACCAGCAAGATTATGAAACGAACCTACAACTATTTTGCAATGATTGTACTGGCAATGCTTACTGCCGTATCTTTCACATCATGCGACTCCGAAGAAATGGAGGATATCGACCAGGCCTACGACATGAACGGCATTTGGCAGGGTACGATAAACGGCAACTACTATTACGACAGGTATGCAAGCACAAACAACGATTGGGATACGGAAATACAGTTTGTACAGGAAGGCAACTTCGCTAACGGAGGATATGGCATTGAAGTGGACTACTCGCGCAACTCGCACAGAATATCGCGCTCAAGTTTTACGTGGGAAGTGAGACACGGAAAGATTCTGCTCGACTACGAAGACGGTTACCGCGTAATAATTCGCGACTATGAACTGTATTCTGTTGGCAGCGGAATGAGATTCAGAGGCTACTTCGATGACTATTATAACGGTGACGAGCTCGCTTCGTTCAATCTCGTGAAAGTGAGCGATTGGACTGACTATTCGAAGCAATATAAGGCCGATTTCTCTGACATTGAAGAGGAATGACAGCATCTGAAAAGACTGTTCACTCTGCAATCACAGCATAATAATCCACCAAATCAGTCATTTGGGGTTAATGCGTCACTGCTTTGGGATTTGAAAAAACGTATGATTTATTTGTTCATATCGTCAAGAATTGTTACATTTGCAGCATCTTTATGAAAGTCAGGGGCGTAGCCCAGTTGGTTTAGAGCGCTGCAGTCACATTGCAGAGGTCATCGGTTCGAGCCCGATCGTCCCTACTTCATAAAACAAGAAGTCCCCGAGCACTCGCATCGGGGACTTCTTGTTTTATATCACATTGCGGTTATTCTTTTCTTTGCCGCCTCATATTCGGTGACAAGTCGTCTCATTATCTCATCCACCGACCTTATATCATCTATTGCAGAGGCTATCTGTCCTATCTCAAGCTCTCCGTTATCTATATCTCCCTCGAAAATTCCTCGTTTCGATGCCGCCTTTCCCATTATAAGACGCAGCTCTTCAGCACCGGCGCCGTTGTTTTCAGCCTCACTTATCTTCTCGTAAAGTGCATTTTTCACAAGTCTGGTGGGAGAAATCTTCTTCAGACATAGCATGGTACCACCCTCTCCGAGAGATAGGCAACGCCTCTTGAACTCATCCGAAGCCGAACTCTCGGCTGCAAGAGCAAAGAGTGTTCCTATCTGCACGCCTTCAGCACCAAGCACCTCTGTGGCAAGCATAGCCTCGCCACTGCCTATTCCTCCTGCGGCTATGAGTGGCAGGCACGTGGCCTTGCGCACCTGGGGAATCAAAGTGAGCGTTGTTGTCTCCTCACGACCGTTGTGACCGCCGGCCTCAAAGCCCTCGGCAACAACTGCATCCACACCGGCCTCTTCACTTTTGCGTGCAAACGTGCTGCTCGAGACAACGTGGGCAACCTTTATTCCCGCCTCATGAAACAAAGCCGTATACTTCTTCGGACTTCCCGCCGAGGTGAATACAACCTTTACTCCGCTGTCTATTACAAGACGGACGAGCCTGTCTATTTCCGGATACATGAGCGGAATATTTATGCCCCAAGGCTTGTTTGTTGCCGATTTCATCTTTTCTATATGCTCTTGCAGCGTTTCCGGATGCATCGAACCAGCTCCGAGAAGTCCCAATCCGCCGGCATTGCTCACTGCCGATGCCAGTCTCCATCCGCTGCACCACACCATACCACCTTGTATTATGGGGTATTGGATGCCGAAGAGTTCTGTTATTCTGTTCATGTTCAAGTTTGTTAGGATATATTAGCCCTGTTTCTTATCTGATAAACAGCAGTTCGCGGTACTTAGGCAAAGTCCAAAGACCGTCTTCTACAATCATTTCAAGACTGTCAATCTGCTTTCTTATAGCCTCCATCTTCGGATTCACCGTGTCGTGGTAAGCTATGGCACGTTCCCTTATGTTTGCTATGCGGTTGGCAACGCGCCTTGACTCTGTAAGTTCGTCCACAAGTCTCTCTATTGCTTCAGTGCTTTCGGCAATCTCTTCTATCAGTTTCATGTTACGCATGCTCAATCGTTCGGCCTTCTCTTCCGTGAAAACGGCCTTCATGCTCTGCACGTTGCGGATGAGAGTACTCTGATAATGTGTTGAAACAGGGATGATGTGGTTCATGGATATATCTCCGAGCACACGGGCTTCTATCTGAATCTTCTTCACGTATGTTTCCCATTTCACCTCGTTGCGTGCTTCAAGCTCCTTCCTGTTCATCACTTTTGTACGCTCAAACATGTCGATGGTCTGCTTGTCGAGGTATCTGTCAAATACTATCGGGCAACTCTTTTCCGTGTCAAGTCCTCTTCTGTCGGCCTCTTTCACCCATTCCTCGCTGTATCCGTTGCCGTCGAATCTGATGTTCTTGCTTGCCTTTATGTCCTCGCGCAGTACATCGAGAATTGCACTTATCTTACTCTCGCCTTTTTCCATAAGTGCGTCCACGCGCAGTTTGAAGTCGGTGAGAGCCTCTGCCATGGCTGTATTGAGTGCAATCATTGCCGATGCGCAGTTGGCTTCGGAGCCGATGGCGCGGAACTCGAAGCGGTTGCCGGTAAAGGCAAAGGGCGATGTACGGTTACGGTCTGTATTGTCGATGATAAGCTGTGGAATCTGGGGTATGTCAAGTTCCATGCCCTGCTTTGCCTTCAGATCGAGCAGTTCGTCCTTATCGGAAGTCTCTATGTGGTCAAGCAGTTCATTGAGTTGTTTGCCGAGGAACGACGATATGATTGCCGGCGGAGCCTCGTTGCCTCCCAGACGATGGGCGTTGGTTGCGCTCATTATGCTGGCCTTAAGCAGTCCGTTATGGCGATGTACAGCCACAAGTGTCTCCACAATGAACGTTACGAAGCGTAGATTCTCTTCCGGAGTTTTTCCCGGGGCGTGCAGCAACACGCCGTTGTCGGCACACAGGCTCCAGTTATTATGCTTTCCCGAGCCGTTTATTCCGTCGAAAGGCTTTTCGTGCAACAGTACTCTGAAGCCGTGCTTGCGTGCCACCTTCTTCATAAGCGACATAAGGAGCATGTTATGGTCTACTGCGAGATTACATTCCTCATATATAGGAGCCAGTTCAAACTGGTTGGGTGCCACCTCGTTGTGACGTGTCTTGCAGGGTATGGCGAGCTCGAGTGCCTGTATTTCGAGGTCTTTCATAAAGGCCTGTACCCTGTCGGGGATGGTTCCGAAGTAGTGGTCGTCCATCTGCTGGTTCTTGGCGCTCTCATGTCCCATGAGTGTCCTGCCGGTGAGCATGAGGTCCGGGCGTGCCGAATATAGTCCCTCGTCTACGAGGAAGTATTCCTGTTCCCATCCGAGATTGCATTTCACCTTGCCCACCTCCGGATAGAAATAGCGGCACACATCGGTAGCGGCACGGTCCACAGCATGCAGGGCACGCAGAAGCGGTGCCTTGTAGTCGAGGGCTTCACCCGTATATGATATGAATATTGTGGGGATGCACAGCGTATCGTCTATGATGAATACGGGCGAGGTAGGATCCCAAGCAGAATAGCCGCGTGCCTCAAACGTGTTTCTTATTCCTCCGTTGGGGAAAGACGAGGCGTCAGGTTCCTGCTGCACGAGCAGCTTGCCGCTGAAGTTCTCCACCATTCCCCCTTTGCCGTCGTGTTCAACAAAGGCATCGTGCTTTTCGGCTGTGCCCTCCGTGAGGGGCTGAAACCAGTGCGTGTAGTGTGTCACGCCCATTTCCATCGCCCATTGTTTCATGCCGGCAGCTACCGCGTCGGCTATCGAACGGTCGAGGCGTGTGCCGTTGTCTATCACGTCAATGAGCTTCGCATACACATCGGCAGGCAGGTACTTGTACATCTTTTGCCTCGTAAATACATATTTGGCAAAATATTCCGAAGGGCGTTCTGTCGGTGTCACCACCTCTACCGCCTGTTTCTTGAAGGCTTCTTCAACTACCTTAAATCTTAAATTCGAAGACATATACTATTCTTTTTTGTTGTTCTACATTTTGTTGAAGTTCTTTTCCGCTTCGTGCGGGACTGTTCTGTTTTGATGTCTGTCGCTTTTATTATTTGAGGACTGCGGCAATGACATCAGTTTCGCTGTATTTGTTTCCAGACGGCGTATTCCGTAAACGGTCAGTCTACGAGAAATCGTTTTGTTATGCCGCCATATTCTTCTATTCTTCTGTCTCTGAGGAAGGGCCACCAGCGTCTTACCTGCTCGCTATGTGCCATGTCTACATCCACTATTATGCTTTCCTCCTCATCTTCCGATGCTTCATAATAAAGTTCACCTTGTGGTCCTGCCACAAACGATGTTCCCCAGAAGCTTATGCCGTTGGTACGTTGCGAAGGGTCTTCTTCGTGCCCCACCCTGTTCACAGCCACCACGGGCAGGCCGTTGGCTACGGCATGTCCGCGCTGCACTGTCTGCCATGCGCGCCGTTGTCGCTGTTGTTCCTCCGGAGTGTCGCTGCTTTCGTAACCTATGGCTGTGGGATATATCAGTATTTCGGCTCCACGCAGTGCCATCAGACGGGCTGCTTCGGGATACCACTGGTCCCAGCACACCATTACTCCGAGGCGTCCCACCGAAGTGTCAATAGGCTGAAATCCTATATCGCCGGGCGTGAAATAGAATTTCTCATAGTAAGCCGGATCGTCGGGGATGTGCATTTTCCTGTATTTTCCGGCTATAGTTCCGTCACGTTCTATCACCACCGCCGTATTATGATACAAGCCTGGCGCCCGACGTTCAAAGAGCGATGTAACTATTACCACTCCATATTGGCGTGCCAATTCGCCGAACATATCCGTGGACGGTCCGGGTATTGGCTCTGCGAGGTCGAAATTTTTCACGTCTTCCACCTGGCAGAAGTAGAGAGAGTTGTGCAGTTCCTGCAGCACTACCAGCTCTGCGCCGCGCTTTGCCAGGTCGGCTACGCCTTCAGCCAGCCGCAATATGTTGTTGCGTGTGTCAGCAGTGTTTTTCTGCTGAAGAAATCCGATTTTCATTATGAAATGATGTTTATGTGGACTTTTTGTTTCTTTTCAAAAATCAGTTTGCGAATAGATTTGCATAGTGCAGCAATGCAGCGAACCGTGCTGTCTTATGATGCTTCTGCAGTCTATACCCACTATTTCCCTGTCTGTGAATGCCTTTGCTATCGTCTCCATGGCCACATTGTCGAGTTCGGGCTGTCCGTATGTAGGACACAGCACGGCATTGTTCAGAACAAGATAGTTGGCATAGGTGGCGGGCAGGCGGTCACCTTCGTCGTATATCGGTTCCGGCAACGGCAGGCGCAACAGGCGGTATGGCTGTCCGTCGGCTGTCTTCAGCGTCTTCAGCTGCCTTTCCATGAGCGTCAGTTCCTCGTAGTGTTCATCTTCGGGGTTATCGCATCCTATATATAATAAGGTATTGTGGGGTGCTATGCGTACAAGCGTGTCAATATGTCCGTCGGTATCGTCGCCCGCCAGACTGCCATAATCGAGCCATACCACCCTGTCTGCATGCAGTCTGCGCTTCAGTTGCTCTTCTATCTGCAATCTTGTCAGTGGCTGGTTACGGTTAGGCGCCATCAGGCAACCTGTCGTTGTGAATATAGTGCCCTGTCCGTCGCTTTCTATAGAGCCGCCCTCGAGCACAAAGTCAAGATGATTCTCATATTCGCCTTCCACTGCTCCTGCTGCAAAGAGCCGTCTGTTGATGGCATTATCCTGCTCCGCCTCAAACTTTCTTCCCCATCCGTTGAAACAGAAATCGAGCAGATACAAGTGTCTGCTCTTCTCCGTCCGTTCCTCCGTCTTTTGCGTGCTGTCGTCCGTATAGGTGTCGTCAGAGAGTGTGATGAATCCGTGGTCGCGTGCCCACGTGTCATCGGTGTTGCAGGTTATTATGTCGGTTCTTGCCAACGCTTCTTCCTTCATGCCGGCACGTTTCAGCTGCTCCGCCACCTCTTCAGGCTTCGGGGTTACTACTATCAGCCGTTCGCGGGAAGCTATTGCGACTGCCATTTCAACGTAAGTTCCGGTTATTTCATCGAGAATAGGTTGCCAGTCGGTGTCATCATGGGGCCATGTCAGCTGTACAGCCATGTGCCTTTCCCACTCGGCAGGCATCCTTTTGAGCTTGTTGTTGGTGGTGAGATCAGTCATATTGTCTTATCACGCCTTACTTATTATGCCGCAAAGGTAATCTTTTTTTTCGATATATGTTTATCGAAGTAGTATTTTAATCCCAAATCGTTTATCAGACCGACACAAACAGATGAGGCCATGATTTCACAGTCATTAAGCCTATCAAGAAAACAGCCGCAAAATCCAACGAAAAACAGTGCGATTTGGCACGTATAACATTTGTTTACTTTTATGAAAAATCTTGACTTTAACGTGTGTTAATCGGCACCCAAACCT
>CAMTJK010000083.1 GCA_947072805.1 uncultured Prevotella sp. | reverse complement strand
AATCTATTCTCTTTCCGCTCACTTGCAATGACTTTGCATAAGTCATGCTGCGCTCACAGCTCTGTAGTCCATATTTACAAATCAAATAAAAACCATCACATATGGCACAATCATCCAAAGGCTTTGTACTTACCGGGCATTTCTACAAATGCCTGACATGCATCATCATAATCATCGTGACAAATATTGTCGCTGCACTTTTAGTAGACACACACCGCGACCCGGTGCCGTTAGTAGCCGACAGACAGATGAATATATACTCCATCTTCGACAATGACACGGTGAGGACGCAAGTAAACCAGGGCGACACGCTGCAGGTGCTGGGCTACATGGGAGCACGGTATTCCAGCTACCGCCACAGACTTTTTGTTGCCAACGACAAGGGAGTAAGGGGATGTATATTCCTCGACGAGATAGGATATAAATTTATCGACACCAAGTCGGACAGCATCGACACACTGACGGTGACTGCCATACCCAACGCGGCAGACAGATACAGATGCGAATGTGTGACTACGGGCGGCGAGAGCGTCAAAGTAAGGATAAAAGACATCGAACCGATACTGCCCGAAGAAATATTGAATCTGAGAATGGGTGAAGAAGAGAACACCTATTATATGTCGGAAAAACGCTTCAGCCGCGAATATCTCGGACAGTCGTTTGCCGACAACAGCAAACGTTACCGCGAGGCTTACAACGTAGCCGTACTGCGCGACACGCTACGCGCAAAATATGGTGTAAGTGTGGTGGAAATAGCATCGGGCAAGCACTGCGCACCGATAGTAAGCTACAACGATTCGCTGGTGGCAGTATCGGTGGCATACGATAGCTACAACACGGCATCAGACTGGATAATATGCAATTTGCCGTTCGTATGTGACGTGATGGACATGCCGTTCCTCACCAATCTCACGCAGACTATGGTGTACGACAAATTCACATCGCAACTTAACAAGACGTGGTGGAAGAACCTGCACATCTATGCCATGCTGTTACTGTACGTCATTATGGCACTGATATGGGTATATTTCACTCCGCTACTGCCTGTCTTCATACTCGGACTGCTGCTGAACATACGTCAGATATTCCGCCCGTTAGGCGACAAGACCATGCAAGCCATCATCTGCGTAGTGGCTGTAGCTTCCACCCTGATATGGATATGCGCCCTACTGGGCTGGGGCATCTACTCCTTACTGATACTACTCTTCTACCTTTCATACAGATTTTCTTGCTCTGTGGTCACCAAGCCGCTCAAAAGCGACATTCCGCACGAACGCTGCCGAAGCTGCCGACAGCTCTACTCAAACAAATACCTTAAAAGCGATTTGGAACGCGAATACGACAAATGGTTCAGCGAGTCGGTATTTGCACGTACGCTATCTTCACATACAGAGAAATGGAAAACGTGGACAGAGGTGACTACCACCTATACCGACGGACATCAGGAGAAGAGCAAGAAAGACGAGAAAACACACAAACGCACGACAGATAACGATCTATACAATGACTACGACGTACTGTATCATGTGAAGGAGTTCAAACACACGTACAAGTGCGAAGTGTGTGGCAATGAGGAATACACTTACTCCATGACCCGCAAAGAACTGGAAAGAAAACACAAAGGATATCATACCGAGGAGACTACGTACACTACGTAATACTAAAGACAAGAACGTCTGCCGGCGGACAGCCACGAACGGCGAACGGGCTTAAAATATAATATCCGCTTGGCTTTTTCAAAGGTTTTCACTACTTTTGCAACATCAATAACCCGAAACAAAATATTAATTATAAAAAATAACTAACAATGGAAGTACAAATCACAAACGAGAACTTTGAGACACTGAAGAACGGCGAGCTGCCGCTGGTAGTAGACTTCTGGGCTACATGGTGCGGGCCCTGCCGCATGATTGCCCCCATCATAGAAGAACTTGCCAACGAATACGACGGCAAAATAGTTGTAGGAAAGTGCGACGTGGAGGAAAACGACGATATAGTATCTGAATTCGGAATACGCAACATCCCCACCGTACTGTTCTTCAAAGGCGGTCAGGTGGTAGACAAGACCGTAGGCGCCGTTACCAAAGCTAAGTTCGTGGAGAAGTTCAACGCATTGCTCTGATACAATATGGCTGACTTTGAAGAGGAACTGCGCCTCGATGCCGAAGAGGAAGCACGCGAGGCGGAATTCATTTCCTGCAATCTGCCCAACGATCTGAAGGATAAGTTTTCTACCGATGACATTCTCTACATGATGAACGCCATCGTAGACTACTACATGGAGAGCGGCGTGCTCGACACAAAGGGCGCTGACGACGACTTTGTAGACATAAACCTCGAGACAGTGGCTGAATATGTATGCAAGAAGGCTGCCGAAGAGAACCGCGGAAAGTTCAATCCCGACGACGTCTTCTTCGTAGTACAAGCCGACATGGACTTTCAGGAACAATGTCTTGACTGACACGGCAACCGCAAAGGAACGTGCCGACGGTTTTTTGCAAGCAGAAGCAAAAACCCGTCGGCACGTTTTTTTTATTCGCTGATGTCAATCCCGACAGCATACCGGCGCTCTTTCACAGTCAGCACTTCAGCGTACGGCTTCCGTCTTCATTCTCGCTGATGGTTACGGCAAGCGCGTCTTCGGGCAGCAGTTCTTCTATCAGCTCGGGCCACTCAATAAAGCAGAGTGCACCGCTGTAGAAGTAGTCTTCATAGCCCATATCATACACCTCCTCGAGCTTCTTTATGCGGTAGAAGTCGAAGTGGTAAATCAGTTCGTCGGTGGTAGCCGAGCGATATTCGTTCACAATGGCAAAGGTCGGCGAGGTGATGACGTCTTCCACGCCCAGCTCTTCGCACACTGCCTTTATGAATGTGGTCTTTCCGGCTCCCATCTTTCCATAGAAAGCCACCACAGTACTCTCTCCCAGTGAAGCCACAAACTGTCTTGCCGCCTCATGTATGTTTTCGATATTGTCTATCTTTATTTCCATTTCTGTAATGCTTTGTCGGTTGTTGTTGCAGTGTCAGCGTCTCTTTCCCGTCATGGTGATGATGGGAATGAGCATCTCTTCCATTGATATTCCTCCGTGCTGGAAGGTGTCCTTGTAGTACGACACGTAGTAATTATAGTTGTTCGGATAGGCAAAGAACGAGTCGCCCGTGGCAAAGACATAGCTTGTGCTTAGGTTTGGCGATGGCAACTGTGCCTTGCGTGGTTCTTTTATTACAAAGAGGTCCTTGCTGTCGTAGCCGAGATTCTTTCCCAACTTGTAGCGCAGGTTGGTGTTGGTGTTGCGGTCGCCCACTATCTTTATGGGTTTTCCAGCGCGTATTGAGCCATGGTCCGTGGTTACAAGCACCTTGAAGTCGGTAGTGGCAAGGAGCTTGAAGAGGTCTGATATCACCGAATGTCTGAACCAGCTTAGCGTAATGCTGCGGTAAGCCGACTCGTTGCTTGCCAGCTCGCGCACCATCTTCGACTCCGTTCGTGCGTGGCTCAGCATGTCGATGAAGTTGAACACCACCACATTGAGGTCGTTCTGACTTAGCTTGTTAAACTGCGCTATGAAGCGTTCCGCTCCCGTCGAATCGTTTATCTTGTGATACGAGTATGTGTTCTTTCTGCGATATCGTTCCAGCTGTGTGCCTATTAGCGGACCTTCGTTGAGGTTCTTTCCCTCGTCTTCGTCTTCGTCCACCCACATTTCGGGAAACATCTCTGCAATCTTGTTCGGCATCAGACCGCTGAAGATGGCATTGCGTGCATACTGTGTGGCTGTGGGCAGTATGCTGTAGTATAGGTCTTCATCTATGTCGAAGGCGTCGCCGAGCTCTCCTGATATCATTCTCCACTGGTCGTACCTGAAATTGTCGAGCACCACGAGAAACACCTTCTTTCCCTCGTTGAGCAGCGGGAACACTTTTTTCTTGAACAGTTCGGGGCTCATCATGGGATGATCGGTCTCCGGCGCCGTTGGCGAGAGCGCTTCCACCCAGTTGAGATAGTTGTTGCGTATGAATTTGGCGAAGCCGGAGTTTGCCTCTTCCTTCTGCATGATGAGCATTTCGGTCATGCCGGTGTCTGCTCCGCTCAGTTCTATTTCCCAGTGCACAAGTCTTTTGTACACCTCTATCCAGTCCTGCCACGTGCGGCAGTCGGCTATCTGTCCGGCTATCTGCGTGAAGTTCTGCTGATATCCCGTCTGCGTCACCTCGCTCACTATCTCCTTGCGGTGTATGTTCTTCTTCAGCGTGAGCAGAATCTGGTTTGGGTTCACGGGTTTTATCAGGTAGTCGGCTATCTTCGAGCCTATTGCCTGGTTCATTATGTCCTCTTCTTCGCTCTTGGTGACCATCACCACGGGCAGCGCCGGACATATTTCCTTTATCTTCTGCAGCGTTTCCAGTCCGCTAAGTCCTGGCATCATCTCGTCGAGCAGCACGAGGTCGAAACTCTGCGTGCGGCATTGCTCTATGGCATCGGTGCCGTTGGTCACCGTCACTACGCGATAACCTTTTTTCTCAAGAAAGAGCAGATGCGCCTTGAGCAATTCCATCTCGTCGTCTGCCCATAATAACAGTCCGTTCGTCATCTGTAAAAGTCCTCATCAAAGTCGAATCCGCCGTCGAGCGGTTCGTTGTTGTTTGTCTTTTTGCTTGGTGCGGGCAGTCCCATGTCGTCCTCGTCGTCGCTGCCCGTGCTTTGGTTGTTGCCCTGCTGCGGCACTATGCCTTCCGGCATGAAGTCGTCCTCGTTGTCAGCGTCGGGTTCTGTTGTTTTCTGGGCGTCAATGCCACCGCCTCCGGGGTACGAGGTGTCTTCGGCGTCGGGCATCGGCATGCCGTCGGGTATGTTGAGCAGTTGCTCGTCGCTTATCTGCATCGGCGCAAATGCCTTTTCGAAGAAGTCCTCATAGTCCACATAACTGTATTTTGTGCCGAGCAGCTTCAAGTTTTCATCGCTGATGATTATGCGTCGGCAGCCCTTCAGTTTCTCTGCCATGCTCTCGTCGGCATACAGGCGGCGTGCGTACTGCAGTGCCTCGTCGTAGTTGAGGAAGCCGCTTACCATCATGCGTCCTATGCCGTTGTCCATGTCGGTGGCTATGTCGAAATTGCGCACGAGGAAGTTGGTGAAGTTATATTTTGCCAGTTCGAAGAGCATCTGGTTTACGTTTACCGAGTCGGGCTGATAGGCGAGCAGGAAGAGGAATCCCGTGTTGCGTTCCATGCTCAGCGTATCAGCAGAGGCTGTGTCGCCGTCGAGTGTCACTCCTCGGCGCGACCATATGTCGCCTATGTCGAAGCGTCCGCCGTAGAGTGCGCGTCCTGCCTGCACTCCCTTCAGTATCATTCCTGCTATTCCTGTCACTTCGCTGTCGGGATAGTCTTCCACCACCTGCTTCATTCTCTCTACGCAGGCGTTGGCGTCGCCTTCGTTAAGGCATGTCAGTCCCTCTATGAAGATGAATTTGGGGCGGTTGGCTCCGAGCGGGAATCGTTCGGCTGACAGGCGGTTGTTGGCTTTCACCTCGGCAAATCTGTCGAGCTTGAAAGCGTCGTAGGTGGCGGCATACAGCGAATCTTCTATATGCACGCCGAATCTGGAGTTTTCCACGAAGTATGGGTCGCTCAGCAGCGTTGTCCATTGGCTTTCGGGATAGTCTGTCTGCAGGCGTGCCAGACAGTTGGCGGCCACGTCGTGCCTGCCGAGACGTGAGTAAAGCAGATAGAGGTGATACCACGACTCGTCGTTGCGCTCGTAGTCGGCATATTGTTCGGTAAGTCTTAACAGTGCTTTCTCGCTGAGCGGCAGGTTGTCGAGCTTGTCTTTGAATATCACTCCCGAGTTGAACAGTCCGTCTTTTATGATGTTGTCGCTCTCCGCCTTCTGCTCGTCGGTGAACGGAATCTGTGCAAGATAATATTCGCGTGTGTGCGGATCGGAGGGCACGCTGTCGGTGGCTGTGGTGTCGGCGGCAGCCTCCATGCCTTCTTCTCCGTCTTCGGTCATCGTGCTGTCTATGGAGTCGTTTGTCTCGCCGTCGGCTTCGGCTTGCAGGTTCACCACGGTGTGGTTTAAGCGCTGCCAGTCGTCTACGTTCTCACGCTTTCCCCACTGTCTCTGGAAGGCTGCCTTGCCCTGGCTTACTGCCTGCGGGTTGTAGAAATACCACAGTCCGCTCTTTCCGGCTGTGGGCATTGTGGGCACGGGAGTGGTGTTGCGGTTGCCCATTGCCGACTGTTGCTGCAGTTTTTTCTCTGCCTCTGCTTCTTCTGCCTTGCGTTTTTCTTCTTTTTCCTTCTTCTTCAGTTCTTCTATTACGCGGTCTATTGCGGCGTTGCGTTCGGCTTCGGGCAACTTGGCAAGCACCTGCAGCGAGTCTTGCAGATATATGGCGTCGGTATATGGCACCAGTTCGTCGAGCACCTTCGAGCGTTCAGAGAGTTGCTTATAGTCGGGTCGGTCCTGGTCGAGCAGTCCTATCGCCTCGCCGTAGCACCTGCGTGCGTCGCTGTACTTCTCGCGTGCCCAGTACAGGTTGCCCAGTTTGAGCAGCAGCACGCCTTTCTCTATACCGTTGCGGGTGGCTTTCTCGTTGCCTTTCTCGTAGGCGGCAATGGCGGCGAGCGTGTCTTTCTCCGCGAGATGTATGTTTCCTATGGCGTAGTACACCTGGTCGAGGTAGTCCTTGTTGTTGTCGCTGGCAGCCATGCGTCGCAATTTTCTTATCATCTGCTTTGCCCTGCCCTGCGCCATCACTTCCGTCTGTGCTATGCGGGCGTTGAATTCGAGTTCGTACGGCGGATTCTGCCTTATCACCTTGGCGTAAGCCTTGTATGCTTCCTCTCGGTTGCCGAGTTCCGTCTGTATCTGTCCCACTATATACCACTGGCGTGCGCGTTGCTTCTTTCTTCGTTCGTGCTTTATCACCTTGCGCAGGTAAGGCAGAGCCTCTTCATATCGTTTTGCGGCGATGTAGAAGTTGGCAAGGGCGTAGTCCCAGTCTTTCACGGCGCGGTAGTGCATGGTGTCGCGTTTCATCTTCGTTATCACGTCTTCAGCGTCATACAGCCAGTCGAGTTCTGTGTAGCTGCGTGCGAGCCACGAGCGTGCTATGCCGTTTATGGCAGGCTGTGTGGCGTATAGGCGTGACATGTATGAGAAGGTGGCGGCGGCTTCGTCGAAACTTCCCTTCTGGAACTGCGACTTGCCCATAAGCAGCCATGCCTTCCAGAGGAAGGGGTTGTATTCGCGTCTGCCGAGCCACTCAATGTCCTTGGCTGTCTTGCGGCGGCTCTTCTTCCATTCGGGTCTGCGCTTTATGCTGTGCCGCTTTATGGTTTTCTCGCACTTCTCTATGGCGCGGTCGAAGTTTGACTTTCCTATCTCCCTACTCGTCTTGTTTGCAACCATATAGAAGGGTATCATCTCGGTGAAATTGTCTTTGTTCGCGTTTTCCTTTTCTTCCGAGCCATCTATAAAGGCGAGCGAGCCGTTGTAATAGGTATTGTAGCGTGCATTGAAGGAGTGCCACCAGCGCGTGTTGGCGGTGTTCTTCTTCGTGGAGCAGGCTGTGGCAAGTAGCACGAGTGCTGCCGCTAAGGGGGCTATATGTAGGAAAACGCGGGTCTTCACTATATCTTAAACTTCAAAACGGCGGTTTTTATTGCCTTGACAATGGCATAAATGAGTATCGAGACAAATATTATCGCGGCTCCCGACGGCACTCCGAGCAGGTACGACACCATCAGTCCCATGGCGCAGTATGCAAAGCCGAAAGCCATGCTCAGTGTCACCATACGGCTGTAGCTCACGGTGAAGAGGTTGGCGGTGAGCTGTGGCACGGTGAGCAGACTGATGGCAAGCACTATGCCCACCATGCGTAGCACCGCCACTATGGTCATGGCTATCACTATCATCATTATATACTCCACCAGACTGACGGGCAGGCGCTGCGAACGTGCGAACACAGGGTCGAAAGCCACGCTCACTATGATGCGTCTGAAGATGACGAACAGTATTGTCACCGCCGCCGCGAGCACGCCGAGCAGCCACAGGTCGGCTGAGCCTATGGTCAGTATGCTTCCGAAGAGATATGAGGAGAGGTCAGGGATAAATCCGGGTGTGAGAAAACAGCATATCACTCCGATGCTCATGCCGAAGGTCCAGAAGAGGGCTATCGCCGAATCTTCGCGCACATTGCCGCGCCTTGACACCCACTCCACTCCGCAGGCGCTGCCTATGGCAAAGAGCATGGCGGAGAGTATGGGGTCGGCACCGAAGTATACGCCGAGGCCTATGCCGCCGAACGACGCATGGGTGATGCCGCCGCTGATGAACACCAGCCGCCGCGTCACTATATATGTGCCCACAATGCCGCACACTATGCTTGCCAGCAGGCTTCCCCACAGGGCATTCTGAAAGAAGGTATATGAGAAGATGTCCATAGCTTATCTTTCTGTATCTATGTCTCAATGTATGTAGCGATGCCCGCTAACCGCCCATCAGCAGCATCATCTCGTCCTTTATCTGGTCGGGGGGCGCTATGCCGCGGCGGTTAAGGCTGCGGCACCATCCTGCCACCTCGTACTGCTGCATGGTGAGCATCACCTCGCGAAACTGTTCCGCCTCCTCGTCGGTGTAGTCGTCGGGGCGGCGTCCGGCGTAGGCGTCGAGTTCTTCATCGTCATAATATTCGGGAGCCGTCACTGCCGCCTCCAGCATGCAGTCGTTCATGCAGCGACGGTCGCTGCCGTCGCACGAAGAGCAATCGCCCTTCGCTGTTGCCGCCGTCACTCCGTCGCCGTCATTGCCGGCGCTGTCTGTGCCGCCTGCCAGCTTGGTGGCTATGGCAACCACTGCCACCATACATATTATTATTACTGCAAGTATGATCACGCCTCTAACGGTCTGTTACGTTGAAGCCTGCCTTGCGCAGGTCGTCCCAGTAGTGCGGATACGACTTTGTCACCACCATGGGATTGTTTATCGTTACCGTTTCGCCGGTCATTGCGAGTGGCGCGAAGGCCAGCGCCATGCGATGGTCTTCGTAAGTGTCTATGGAGCGGTCTTCAGCGGGGTCACACCGCTCGCCGTTCCAGTAGAGTTCGCGCCCGTCCACGTCGTGCAGCACATATCCGAGCTTCCTCATCTCTCTCTTCAGAGCCTCTATGCGGTCGGTCTCCTTTATCTTCAGGGTCTGCAGTCCGGTGAAGTGGAACGGCACGCCGAGTGCCACGCAGCACACCACAAAGGTCTGCGCGAGGTCGGGTGAGTTCAGGAAGTCGTACTCCAGGCGTGGCACGCATCTGCGCTTGCGGCGTATCACTATGCCTGCCGGCTGTCCCGTGGGGTCTTCTACGAAGTCGGTCTTCACTCCGAGCAGACTGAAGATGTATCTCACCGACGAGTCTCCCTGCTTGCTTCCGTCCAGAAGTCCGGTCAGCGTCACGCAGTTGTCCGGATTGCCCAGCGCCACCATCTCATACCAGTACGATGCGGCGCTCCAGTCGTTCTCTATGCGGTATTCGCGCCTGCTGTATGGTTTTGGTTTCACCTCGATGGTGTTGTGGTCGGTCCACTCCGCTTCGGCTCCATATTCGCCCATCTGCCACAGCGTCATGTCTATGTACGGTCGTGATATTATGTCGCCGGTGAGGCGCAGTGTCAGTCCGCGTCTCATCACGGGTGCTATCATGAGCAGTGCCGATATGTACTGTGAGCTCACGTTGCCTGCCATCTGCACTTCTCCGCCTTCCAGCGGACTGCCTTTTATGCGCAGCGGCGGAAATCCCTGTTCGCCCTCATAGGTAATGTCTGCTCCGAGGCGTCGCAGTGTATCCACGAGCACGGCTATGGGTCGGTGCTTCATGCGTTCCGTTCCGGTTATGACGTGTTCGCCCGGCGTCACGCTGAGGTATGCTGTCATGAAGCGCATGGAGGTGCCTGCCGCCTTAATGTCTATCACTGGTGGCATGTTGTGCAGCGCGTCTATCATCACCTCCGTGTCGTCGCAGTCGGAGAGGTTTTCGGGCACTTTGTCGCCGCCTGCCAGCGCGTTTATTATCAGGGCGCGGTTGCTCATGCTCTTCGATGAGGGCAGGTCGATGGTGGTGTCTATAAGTGAGGGGGCTGATATATCGTATTTCATATTGTGGTGTTGTCCGGTTTTGTCTTATGCCGGCAGCCTGCACCATGCCGAACGCCTTACAGCGCCCTGCAGCATAGTGTCTGCCGCCTGTTTATGCTTTACAAAGGTAGTTGAAATCGGAAATATAACAAAATAAATAACAATAATTTGCGAAAAGGGAAGGTACACATATTTCTTCCCTTGCAATGTGAACAACAAACAATAGCAAAGGTTTACTATTGTTTCATCCTGGCACCAGCAATCAATATATCGGCTTCACCACTTCCACCCTCATTCCGAGAGCATTGATAATGCGATAGAACGCACCTACACTGGGCACAATAACACCATTCTCCACCTTAGATATATAGGACTTGGTGGAGTTGATACGTCTTGCCAACTCTGTTTGCGTTACTTTCGCCTCCTTTCGTGCATCGAGCAGTATCTGACCAGAATAGAAAGAGAGTGCATCTTCTTCGGCCTTAATGCGTTCAGGAGTACCCTCCTTGCCAAACTTCTTGTCAAGAACGAGGTCGTAGTCAGCGATTTGATGATTGTTTGTCTGCATAATATGATTCCTTTATCTTATATGCGCCGTTTCATGGTGCAAAGATAATAAAGGTTACCAAATCATGCAACTATTATCAGATGGATTTTCATTAATCAATGTTTTATGACAACAGAATATGTTTGTCTATCTACTTACCTTGTAGTTCACTAACGTTCAGTAACAAAAGGGAACGTCTGGGCGCAGTTGCTCTTGTTCTTCTACAATGACAGGTCGATGATAGCGCCTAAGGGGTCCGCAACTGCCATCACAGCAGGCGGACCCCTTGTCAGAATACTGTCATTGTCACATCTTTCAATATATAGCCCCTGCGGCGCCCACTACGCCCAAGATGGCTGTTGCTATGGCTGCTATTACTTTCAAAATGGTTTTCCAGCCTTGTCCTGTTATCTTGCTCATCTGTTACTGTTTTTTTAGGTTATACAATATGTTTTCACTCTCTTACTCCTCGGTCTTGTCCACATCGTTCTTGGGGAGCTCTGCCACCCTGCAACCGTCAAGGAAGGTCTTGATGTAACGTCCCGTAGAATCAATATGTGCCTCGGGAGAGAAGACTACACGCACCCTCTTCACGTTGCTGGCTGCACTGAACTCCTTTGCAGACGCGCTCGGCGTGGTACTCATCACTATTCTGAAAGAACCGAAACCGTCAAGTGCCACGCGCTTGGAGTCCTGGAGCTCCTTGGTCATTACCACTGCCAGCTCGCTAAGCACCGCAAGAATATCGGCGCGCTTCACCGTACAGTTGGCCTCTATAATCTTCGCGAGGTCGTTGGTTGTCACCTTGTTTACCATCACGGCTCTTCCATACCACATTTTGTACTGTCCTACCTTCTCGTTGTTGTTTTGGTAAAGTCTGTAAAATACTGCCATAATTTTGTTCCTTTCTTTTTGTTTTAAATGGTTATTAAATTATTTGTTACTATGTCTTTCCGGAAGACATTGCAAAGGTAGTGTAAAGAACGGCAGAGGCAAAATATCATCAGGATAGACATAGGGCTACACATCCGCGTAGACATCAGAGTATATTTTCAGCCTTTTCGCAAGACATTGATAATCAAAGCTTTATATAATTACATTGATATCACCTTCCTTTGTCGGCACCGTCACAACACAATATATCCGCAACCGCGCTGCAACCGATCATCCACCTCTTTTGCCTGTTATATATAAATAAAATGGAGCAAGATATATTGCCGTTGATTTACGTCAATCTTTGGAACGCATCACCGCTGCGATATAATACGTATAACATTTATTTACTTTTATGAAAAATCTTTACTTTAACGTGTGTTAATAGGCACCCAAACCTCGATTTGTAACCTACGACGCGAAAATGAGCGTTTTTACTCTCAAATAGGGAGCGTTGATAGTCAGCGAGTTACGCGTTTTGCGATTTAATACCATTTCATCGGGTTACGATTACGTACGTTAGCTCATTGCGATATAGCTTTTACGGCATCGCGATATC
>CAMTJK010000082.1 GCA_947072805.1 uncultured Prevotella sp. | reverse complement strand
TTTAATTGGTTAGCATTATGATGACATTATGCAGACGTTATAATTACACAAAAAAAGAGTTGCGCCTAATGACGCAACTCTTTTTTGTGATGTATGATGAGTCTTATTTTTTCTTAGCAAGATTTTCGATGACTTGCTTGGCTTTGGCGTTCTCCGGGTCGATTTCAAGAATCTTCTCCCAGTAGGAGAGCGATGTTGCCATATCTTCTTTCAACAGATGGTAGTAGCCCAGATAGCTGTAGCTCTCTATGAGACGAGCCTTGTCGCTTGTGTCTTTTGTGGCTTTCGGTGCAATTATGTTAGCCAGCTGCTCGTAGTAAGGCTTTGCCAATCCTTCTGTCGTTTCGGGATCCATGTACGAGTTTACCTGTGCAATCTTATAGATGGAGTATTCTTCAGCATCCGGATACTTGGATTTCAGATCGTTGTAAGTGCTTTCAGCCTTCTTGAAGTTAGCAATGCGGGCTTCTCCTTCGAGAGTGCTTGCGTACTGGGTGTAGAGTGCGGCAAGACCTACGATATCACTGGCAGAGGGCTTTTCAACAGAGTTGAGGAATTCTTGGTAGGTGCTGATGGCACTATCGTAATCGTCGTTCTGCTTGTATCCTTCGGCAAGCTGCTTGATGACGCCGGCACGTTTCGACTTGTCTTCAAAGTTCTGCTCGAGAGCTTTCTTGTACATGTCTATGGCTTCTGCATGCTTCTTGGCTCCGCTGAGTGCGTTGCCGTAGTAGGTGTAGTCGAAATATGAGAACTTGGCGCTGTCAGACTTGTTGAATAGGGCGTCAGCATAAACCAGTGCATTCTCGTAGTCTTTGAGGTCAGTGCAGTTGAAGAATGCAAGACGGTTGTAGGCTGCATCACGCGGGTTCTTCTTCAGTCCGGCTTTCACCACCTCGAGGCTCCTTTGATATTTCTGTGTGAACCACAATGACATAGCGTAGCTTGTAACATCAGACTCCTTCATATTGTCGAGATCAACCTTCTCATAGCATTCTATAGCCTTGCTGAATTCATTGGAGGAGTAGTAGATGCGAGCTTTCAGTGCATCGACAGCTATGTCGGGGCGATGTGTGCGCAACTCCTCGAGTTTGGCAACGGCTCCCTCCGGACTTACTTTGCGATAAACGCTTGCGTACTTGTAGTATGCGTCAGGATTGCCCGGCTCGGCGTATATTGCCTGTTCGTACTGCAGTGCGGCGCCGCCACCATCGTTGGCACGTGCGGCAAGGTCACCAAGGAGAACGTAGGCAGCTGCGTAGTTGGAGTTGGCTTTCAGTGCATAGTCAGCATAAACTTTTGCGTTCGCAGTGTCTTTTATTTCGTAAAAAGCCCTGCCAATGCCACAGAGAACTTCTGCATTCTTCTTGTTCTTCTTATAGATAGCTTTAATCTGGTCAGCCAAGTCAGCCGGTTTGCTCTTTATGAGGTTTGTGATTTCGTCTATCTGTGCTTTGTTGTCCTGTGCCATTGAGGGTGTACTGAGTGTCATCAGCATTGCCCCTATCAATATAAATTTGCTTGTCTTCATAATTGTAAATGAATATCTGTTAGTTTTATCGTAAAGATTCTTTCGCTCCTTATCCTTATAGTATGCCTTACTCGTAGTTTACGTTTACTTCTCTTACCGACATGTTGGCTCTGTATGGCAACAGTCCTGCTTTGTGGATGATGAGTTGCCCTTTGTAGTCGGCGGAAATGAAGTTTGTAAAGCCCCACGGCAGTCCGTGACGCGGGTCGTTGAGCAATGCGTAGATGGTGCGTATAAGTGGATAGTTGCCGTTGTATAGATAGAATTGGTAAGGTTTCCAGCTGCTTTCAACCGTAGCTGGATGTATTTTGCTTACCGCCATTACTTTCACGTCTTTTTTGAATGTGACATTTGTGGTGTCACGTTTGTCGTTGAGCCAGTTTGAACCTATGATTCCTATGGAATTAGGATTTTTCTCAACGAAGTCAATAACTTCGGCAGATTTCTCTACCGCGTATATGTTCTTGCTGTTTATTGGTTTTCCGTCAAGCAAAGAATCGACACAGTAGTGTACGGTGCTCGACTGCTTGTTGTCGAATGCTACTTCAATGTCGCCGAGTTTTGAGTCCGGGTATAGCTTTTCCCATCTCGATACCTTGCCGCCCAAAATTAGTTTCAGGTCATGTAAGGAGATGATGGAGTCGGGGTTTGACTTGTTTACAATAAGTGCCAAACCATCGTAAGCCAGTGGTATGGCAAACGGCATAAACTTGCGGTCTTTCAGGTTCTGAAGTTCCGCGGCAGTAAAGTTTCTTGTTGTGATGGCTAAATATGTCTGTTCTTTCATCAGCATATTTACCGCATCAAGTTCGTTTGTGTATTGGGGAATAAGTTTAGCTTTGGGATAGATACTGTGGAAAACTTCTATCTCCTCTTCGATAATCGGGCTGAAACTTTCATCTGAGACGAACTTAATCGTCCCAGATGAATATGTATCAGTCCTTCCGTTCTTTGGCTTGTCTTTACATGATGAAGTTACAAAACAAAGGACTAAAGAGAATCCAACAAATATGTTGAATAGGGTTCTTTTCATTTTACTGTAATTGGAATGTTACAGGCAGGGTGAACCATACGGGTACGGAAGCACCGTTCTGCTTACCGGGAATCCAGCGAGGCATGGCTTTAACCACGCGAAGGGCTTCCTTGTCGAGTGACGGGTCTACGCTTCTTACTACCGTAGCCTGGCTGATAGCACCGTCCTTGCCTACTACGAAGCGTACGATAACTCGACCTTGAACACCGTTCTCCTCGGCTATTGCAGGATATTTGATGTTCTTGCTCAGCCATTCCATGAGCTTGGCGTCACCTCCGGGGAAGCTTGGCATCTGCTCGACAACTTCGAACGGCTTTTCTTCCTCTTTCGGCTTTTCGTCTGCAATCACTTCCTTAGCTTTCAGCACTTCACCTTCGGCTTCATCGTTACCCTTAACGTCGAACGAACCGATGGCGGTTGTCGATTTGGCAAGTTCGTCCTGTGACTTCAGCTCGTCTTCGGGCTTCACTTCATCGTCATTCTTGATTTCAGGAGCGGTGAACTTCATAGAACTCTTTACCTTTTCAACAACTTTCTGTTCCATTTCAACCTTTATAGGTTCCTTACGCTCTACCTTGGCTTCCTTCTTCTGTGCAAGCTGTGACAGCTCCACGTCGGTTGTGATAGCCACTTTCTTTGGCATTGCGTTCTCAATGGCAACCTTTGCCCATGCAAGAATCATTATTGTTATGATGGTTGTAAAGACGATAATCATCGCTTTGACATTTCTCTTACCTGTTTCCTTGCGGAGTACGTAAGCACCATATTCCTTGTTCTTGTTTTCAAAGACGAGGTCGACCCAGTTATTGTCTATTAGATCTACTTTTGACATAGTTCTTCTTTCTTTTTACGTGTTTGGTCATCGATTACTTTATTCCTTTCAGACCGAGAAGTTTCTCGTCGTCAGGGCTAATCTTGTCGATGACGTATTTACCAATACTGCAAATCTGCATCTCGTCCAGAGCTTCAACCATATTATTATAGTTGGCGGTATCCAAAGGTTTGATAATGATTGTCAGTGTAGGAATCTTCTCACCGTTCACATTACCTGCCTTCAAGTCAGAAAGTTGTTTGTTATACTGTTCGTCTGTAAGAGTAGAACCGTAAGCTGCTTTTTTCTCATCAAGTTTCATCTTAGCTTGCATGATACGTGCAACCGGGTTGATGCCTTCTTCCGTTGTGTGGTTGATGAGCACCTTGCGGATGCCGTCCTTGCCCCATGATGTTTCCTTTATGCACTCAGGATTTTCATATTCGGGAAGTCCCGGGATATAATAAATCTTGTCGTCTGCACCCAAGTAGATTGTGATGGTGTGAGATGCCTTTGTCACCGACTTGTCTTCCTTTTCGAGGTTTTTGTCGTTGCTCGGCATTGTCAGCTGCATCGCCTGGGGTTTGCTCAGGGTAGTACAAAGCATGAAGAAGGTGATAAGAAGCATCATCATATCCACCATCGGCGTAAAGTCGACGCGGGTATTCTTTTTCTTTTGCTTGCTTGCTTTTTTCTTTGCCATGATTATTCCTCCCCTGTTTTAAGATTAGTGATAAGCTGGTAACGGTTCTCGTTCATGTCTTGCAGTTCCGACATCATGGTCTTTACAACTTTATACGGTGTCTTGGCATCGCATTTGATTGCAATCTTGATGTCGGGATTAGACTCGCGAGCGGCCTTTACCCACTCCTGAAACTCGCTCATTCCTCCTTCTATACTATCGGTAGGAATGCCCATAGCCTGGATTACCTCTGCCATTTTTTCCGGCTCAAGACTCAGATAGTCTGCAAACTTACCGAGAGGAGCACCAATCATGGCGTCTTCTTTGTAGTGCTTGATCTGAGTTGCATTCAGCGTGATGCCGAATTTGTCTGTGACGGTGGCGAGCATTGCGTTCATGTCGTTCTTATTGTCTGTGCCAAGGAATATCTTTCCCTCGGGATTGACAAGGATGTTAAGTACATCCTTTTCTGGCACCTTGACTTCTGACACAGAACTTGGCGTGTTGACCTTTACCGGTTCCGGCTGCAAGAATGTTGATGTCAACATAAAGAAGCACAGAAGCAGCGTCATCACGTCAGACATAGGGGTCATGTCTATCCAGACGTCTTTTTTCTGTATTTTTATTTTACCCATTATTATAAACTAATTAAAAGGTAAAACAATTACACTTCGTCTGTGTGGTTAACGTCGTATGTTGTTGCTATTGTGTAACCAACCTCATCGAGTGCGTAGGTGAGCTTGTCAATCTTGTTTGTGAAGAAGTTGTAGATAACCACAGCAAACCAGGAAGTCAAAATACCGGAAGCTGTGTTCACAAGTGCTTCAGAGATACCGGCAGACAGAGCCATAGAGTCAGCACCACCACCTGAAGACAGAGCCTGGAATGAGTTGATCATACCCAACACAGTACCGAACAGAGCGGTAAGAGTACCCAGTGTAACGATTGTTGCAACGATAGGCAGGTTCATCTGCAGTGTAGGCATTTCGAGCTGTGTAGCTTCTTCGTGAGCCTGCTGGATCTTTGAAATCTTCTGACCTTTCTTCAGGTTGTTGTTAGCCTCAACATCTTTGTATGCGCGTATAGAGGCAGAAACTACATTAGCAACAGAACCTTTCATCTGGTCGCAGAGCTTCTGTGCTTCATCAAATTTGTTGGCTTTGATAAGGTCTTTTACTTGTCTTGTGAACTTGCCGAGGCTCATTGTACCGAAAGCGGTACGGAGAGCGAAGAAGCGCTCTACACCAAGGCAAATAACGGTGAGCAGCAATGTCAAGATAACACCTACTACGATACCTCCTTTGAATACAGTACCCATCAAGTTCGCTGGATGACCGCTTCTGTCACCGCCTACGAAGTTGTCAGGGTTACCGAGGATGAAATAATAGAAAGAGTAAGCAGCAATACAGCATATTACCATGATTACCCATGCGTTCTTAATTCCTCCAAAGCCCGCTGATTTCTTAGCCGGGGCTGCAGCTTTTGTTGTTGTTGCCATAATTTGATTTTGAATTTTAGTTATTTATAAATTTAAGTTTGAATAATCTTAAGTCTTTTTATTTACGGTATTTTCCCCACCGTGTTTCCACATCTAACGGCAAAGGTAGCAAAATAAAGCGGACAAACAGATGTATTAATATCTTTTAACTTGCCGTAACATACAATTTCTGTCGATTGCAGTGGTGATTACATGTTATTTCAATTTTGCCAAAGTTTCCTTTATTCTCTTCATCGCTTCAATGATGTTTTCGTCGCTTGTGGCGTAACTCATTCTGAAGCATTCTGCATCGCCGAAGGCATCGCCGCCGACGGTTGCCACATGTCCTTTTTCGAGCAGATACATTGCGAGGTCGCTTGAGTTGGATATTGTTGTTTCTCCGTCGCTCTTGCCGTAGAAGCTGCTGCATTTAGGGAACAGGTAGAAAGCCCCTTCTGGTACGTTCACTTCCAGTCCCGGTATGTCTTTGGCGAGTTTTACTATGAGGTCGCGTCGGCGTTCGAAGGCTTTGCGCATCTCTTCAACACAATCTTGGCTTGCTGTATATGCAATTTCGGCAGCCTTTTGGCTTACGGAGCATGGACCGCTGGTGTATTGTCCTTGCAGTTTGTTGCATCCTTTTACAATCCATTCGGGTGCGGCGATATATCCTATTCTCCATCCGGTCATGGCGTAGGCTTTCGACACTCCGTTTACGATGATGGAGCGTTCTTTCATTCCGTCAAACTGTGCGATGCTTTCGTGTCGTCCCACGTAGTTGATGTGTTCGTATATTTCGTCGGCGAGAACAAACAGGTCGTCGTGTTTCTTTATTACTTCGGCGAGACCTTTCAGTTCTTCTTTAGAATATACGCTGCCTGTAGGGTTGCTTGGCGAGCAGAGAATGAGCAGTCTTGTTTTCGGTGTGATGGCAGCTTCGAGTTGTTCGGGTGTCATCTTGAAGTTCTGGTCGAAGCCTGCTTCAACGATTACAGGGTTTCCGCCGGCAAGTTTCACCATTTGCGGATATGAAACCCAGTAGGGAGCGGGTATTATCACCTCGTCTCCGTCATTGACGAGAGCCATTACGGTGTTGCATACGCTTTGTTTAGCTCCGTTCGACACGAGAATTTCGTTTGTAGTGTAGTCCAGTCCGTTTTCTTTCTTCAGTTTTTCGGCTATGGCTTTGCGCAGATCGGCATATCCCGGCACGGGTGAATAGCGTGAGTAGTTGTCATCTACGGCTTTTTTCGCCGCTACCTTTATGTGGTCGGGCGTGTTGAAGTCCGGTTCGCCGACGCTCATGTTTATCACATCGATGCCTTGTGCTTTCATTTCCGAACTTTTTTGAGACATCGCCAGGGTGGCAGATGGGGCAAGTCTTTGCAGACGGTCAGATAATTGTGCCATATTCGTATTGTTGGTTGTATTGTTATAACTCAAAATCCCGGTGTTTTATTTCTTGATTCCGGTTGTTTTTTATTTCTTTATTGTAGTATTTGTTTTCTTGTTAGACTATTCTTTGCCGTTTTACAGGTGCAGTGTGTGCCCCATGCGGTCTTTTTTTGTTTGCAGATACTTGTAGTCGTATTCGTTTGGCGTCACTTCGATAGGGATATTCTCCACTATCTCTATGCCGTAAGCCTCCAGGCCCACGCGTTTTACGGGATTGTTTGTGATGAGCCTCATTTTGTGTATTCCGAGCTTCATGAGCATCTGTGCACCGCATCCGTAGTCGCGTTCGTCGGGTTTGAATCCCAGGTGGATGTTGGCGTCTACGGTGTCGTAGCCTTCCTCTTGCAGTTTGTATGCGGCTATCTTGTTCATCAGTCCGATGCCGCGTCCTTCCTGCTGCATGTATATTATGACGCCTTTTCCTTCCTTTTCTATCATTTCCATGGCCTTGTGCAGTTGTTCTCCGCAGTCGCATCTTTTGCTGCCGAGAATGTCTCCTGTGGCGCATGAGGAGTGAACCCTCACCATTACAGGTTCGTCTTCGGTCCATTCGCCTTTTATGAGAGCCATGTGCTCCAGTCCGTTGCTTATCTGTCGGAATGGTATGAGTTTGAAGTGTCCGTATTTTGTCGGCATGTCCACTTTGTTTCCCACTTCAATCAGCGATTCCTGTTTCAGGCGGTAGGCTATCATGTCCTTGATGCTAATTATTTTCAGATCGTGTTTTACCGCCATTTCGTGCAGTTGCGGCAGTCTTGCCATTGTTCCGTCGTCGTTCATTATCTCCATGAGTGCCGCTGCGGGATACAGTCCTGCCATTCTGCACAGGTCTATGCTTGCTTCGGTGTGTCCGCTGCGTCTCAGTACGCCGTTGTCTTGTGCGTATAGCGGATTTATGTGTCCTGGCCGTCCGAAAGTCTGTGGTGTCGATGTGGGGTCGGCAAGAGCCTTTATCGTTTCTGCGCGGTCGTGTGCCGAAACGCCGGTTGTACATCCTTCCAGTTTGTCTATGGTCACGGTAAACGGTGTGCCGAGCACGGATGTGTTGTTTTCCACCTGTCGTGGCAGGTCGAGTTCTGCGCAGCGTGAGAGGGTGATGGGTGCGCAGAGCACTCCGCGTGCGTTTTTCAGCATGAAATTCACCTTCTCCGGTGTAATCATTTCGGCGGCGATGATGAGGTCGCCTTCGTTTTCGCGATCTTCGTCGTCTACTACAATTACGAATTTGCCCTCTTTAAAATCGGCGATGGCATCTTCTATTTTGCTAAGTTTTACTTCTGGCATATGTCGTTTCTTGTTTTATCCTTATTATATATTATGGTATGAACGTTTCGTTGAGCGTCATGCGTTCTCCATGTTTCTTATTCTTTCTGTTATGGCGCTGTTTGCTCGTCTTACTGCCTTCAGGTCGCGCATCAGTCGCAGGCGGAAGCGGCACATGCGCAGATAGAAGAACAGTCCCACGGGCAGGGTCAGTCCGGTTATTATGTTGAGCCATCGGCGTTTGAACGGTCGGGTGTGAGCGTGTGTTGCCATCATGGGATAGTTGTTCAGTTCGTTTATTATCACCTTGTCTCTTGAGTTCGACAGGTCTTCTATCACCGTTTCCAGTTCCTCGTTGATGTCTCTTATCTGTGTGTCGTCGCCCTCTCTGAAGAACACCTTTATCGGATTAGGTGCCCTCAGCAGGTTATGTTCCTGCGAGTATGCTGTTATCATGTGGCTGATGCGTTCGAGTATGGCGGCGTCGTCGGTATATTTCGGGTCGTTTATTATTACCTCTTTCACGTACACGTGTCGTTTGGAGCGCAGTCCGAGTGCGGTTCGCAGTATGTTTACGTATACATCCGTGTTGAACACCACCGAGTCGTTGTTGGCTTTGTATGTGAAGAATATTGCCACCGGTGCGAGTACAGCCGTCGATATCCACTTTCCGAACCATACGGTCCAGTTGTCGGCGCGTGCCATACGCATTCCCGAGTTTTCGAATATGTAGTAGATGATGAATACGAGCACCGATATTATTACCGGAACGCCCAGTCCTCCCTTGCGGATTATGGCTCCCAGTGGTGCTCCTATGAAGAAGAATATTATGCACGACAGCGACAGTGTAATCTTGTTGAACGCTTCTATCTGGTGCGATCGGTCTTCTTTGTGCAGGTCGGCGGTGTAGTTTCCTTTCATTTCAAGCTCGGTTGTGCGCATTCGTACCGTCCCCAGCGCCTCTCTCAGCACGGTGAGTTTCGTTTCGGAGCTTAGCTTTCCATAAGCCGAATCAATGTTTGCCATCGTCTCTTTCTCTCTGGCTTTGGCGAGCTTTATTGAATCTTCGCTTCCGAGTTGTGGCAGATAGAAGTTGCTTCTTTTCGCTTCCTCGTAGTACACTCTTCCCACGCTGTCGTTAAATTCTCTTATCGAGTCGAGGTCGTGCTTTATTTTGCTCATGCTTTTCGATTGCGCACTTGCCGACGCTCCCGCCATGTCGGCCATGTTGAAACCTCCGTCAAAGTCGAGCACTATGCGTTTTGTCGAGAATGTTTCGCGTCGGTATGGCACGCTTGCGCTTCCTGCCAGGTCTTGCGAGCGCATGTTTTCAAACCATTCTCCGCTGTACAGTGTCATCAGCAGGTGTTTCTTTTCTGCTGTAGACTGCAGCATGCCTGAGTCGGCGAGTATTATGGCGGCATCCTCATAGCCTCCGTTCATGCGGTATATCATTACGCCGTAGAGCATACCTGTGTTCATGTCTTTCCTTTGCACATAGAGGTTAGTGCCCGGTATGCCGTCGTAGAATATGCCTTCGGGTATTTCCAGTTCGGGGCTTTTCTGCTTCATTGACACGAGAAGTCGTTTGAAGGAGGTGTATGCGTCGGGGCCTACCACGTTTTGGAAGTAGAAGGAGCCAAAGGTGATGAGTATTACGAGGAATATCAGTGGCTTGAAAGCCTGCATCAGCGATATTCCTGCGGCCTTGATGGCTGTCAGCTCTGAGCTTTCGCCGAGGTTTCCGAATGAGATGAGTGATGACAGCAGTATTGCCAGCGGCAGTGCTTGCGGTACGAGCATCAGTCCCATGTACCAGAAGAATTGTGCAAGCACATCCATTGACAGGCCCTTGCCTATAAGTTCGTCTACGTAGCGCCAAAGAAACTGCATCATCAGCACAAACTGACATATGAAGAATGTGCCGACAAACAGTAAACCGAACTGTTTTGCGATGAATATATCTAATTTCTTTATGCGAAAGCTCATACTTGTCGAGACGCTTGACGCCTGTCGGTCTGCAAAATTAGTATAAAAATGTTATAGCACGATACTTTTTTTGTTTTTTTTCCATTTGTAGGTTACCAAAGTCTGTCATGCCTTTGTACCGGTTTTCCTGTCGCGTCAGTGCTGTTTCCGTAGCCGTGCCCGTCCGACTTGCTGTCCCGTGCAAGCCGGTTTGTCTCTCTCTTATATATATAATAAGGTGTAACGTCCCTGTTCCGTCGGTGTTCCTTTTTGTTGTTACAGACCGCTTATCAGGTGCAGCCGTCTCAGGTTGTCGTTCCACAGGTCGTGCAGATAGTCTTTGTCTTCGTCTTCGGCGAAGTCAGTGATTGTCAGAGTAAGGTGTCCGGTAAGTTCGCTCCTGTCGATGCGCATTTCCCAGAAGGTGGCATCGTTGTTGTCGTGTTCCCATTTCATCCTTATCCGGCTGTTCTTTTCCCTTGCAATGAGCTGTGAGGTCTTGGTGTCCTGTTCGGTCCATGCCTCTCCCCATGTAAAGGTCATTTTGCCGTCTGCTTCGCTCACGTAGTCTGCAATCCATTTCTGAAGTCCTTCTGCCGTGCTGATGAGTTGCCATATTATTCCAGGCGACTTGGTCTCTAAAGGATATTCGATGGTTACTTTACGTTTTTCCATAATTCAGGATGGCGTTAAAGGGGTGAATAAACCATTGTCTGCAACAAAAATACAAATTTTATTCGTAATGGTGAATAAATTTGCATGAAAATTTTGCGGAATAAAAACTTTGTGTTACCTTTGCACGCGCAAATGCAACGTTGATGGCGGGATAGCTCAGCTGGTTAGAGCGTCGGATTCATAATCCGGAGGTCGTGGGTTCGGGTCCCACCCCCGCTACATCGAAGTAGAAGGAGTTACGTTTAGGGTAACTCCTTTTTTTGTATTCATACGTATCCTTTCCGGCTGTGAGCGTGCCTCCCGTGCCTTCACTGCGTGAGTTGCAGTGAAGGCATAATTTTGCGGATGCCGTCATGCTGGTATGAGTGTTTGCTTCTTCAGTTTGCCGGTATCGATGCCCTTGCTATCGGGAATGTGAAGTATGTATCGGGATAAGGCTCGTCGGCAAGTGTGAAGTGCCACCATTCGCAGTCGTATGGTTTGAAGCCGTGAGCCATCATGGCTTTCTGCAGAATCATGCGGTTGTTGTACTGTTCGCTGTTTATGGGTTTGTAGGCACCTATCTCCTGCCCGGGCTGTACGTCGGGGTGTGAGGCGAGTCCGAAGTAGTCGTACGTGCATCCCATGTCCACTTCCTTTTCGGTTTTCATGTCGAAGAGGGTCAGATCTATTGTGCTTCCGCGTGTGTGTCCCGACTTTTCAGCCACATATTCTTGCGGTACAATCACCTGCTTCTCCAGTTCGGGATAGAAGTAGGGCTTCATCAGCGTGTCGTTCAGGTCCTTTGCCCACGCCATGAAGTAGTCTACAGCCTTTTGCGGGCGGTATGCGTCGAATATTTTCAGTCGGTAGCCCTGTCCTATCAGGTCGTCGCTCACTTTTTTCAGCGAGTCGGCAGCTGCGCGCGTCAGTATGGCTATTGGTTCTTCGTATCCGGGTATGCGCCTGCCAATGAAGTTGTATGTGCTGTAATACCTTATCTCCAGTATTACGTCGGGCACTACGTCGGTGAGTACTGTGAATCCCGAGGCGTCTTCCTCCGGACTTAGCTGCTTCTCGTTGTTGCTGTTGTCGCTGCACGATGCGGCAACAAGCGCCAGAACCACGGCTGCAGCTATGAGAGCGAGCGATTTTATTCTTTTCATGATAAGTAATGTTTTGGGTTTGTATTCTTTCTTCCTCTGCAAAGGTATAAAAATAACTTTATTTCTAACAAATATATGTGTCCTTTAATCACAGACAGGTTATCGGATTTACCCATGCGTAACTGCACTTAATGAAAGTTAATTTGTAAAGATATTTGGTCGAATTTAAC